>CAZBIB010000008.1:13820-29326 GCA_964491575.1 uncultured Salinivenus sp.
TCCGGAAGGCTCACGGCGCAGACCTCGCACTGGTCCTGCGTCACGATGAGGTCCGGTTCCAGCGCACGCAGCCGCTCCAGGTCCACCTCGTACAGGCTGAGACCGTCCTGCAACTGCCCCTGCACGGCGTCGTCAATGGCCGCCGAGTCGCCCTCTGCGTCGTACGATGGCTCCGTCACCACCGGCACATCCCGGATGCTCTCGGGGTACTCGCACTCGTGCGTCCGGCCCACGAGGTCCTCGGCGCCCCCGAACACGCAGACCCATTCTGTGGCGGCGGGCAACAGCGAGACGATGCGCATGGCAACAAGTGGGGAGTTTGGAATTCGGAATGGGGAATTATTCGGAACGGAAAGTTTGGGGCCAGGGCGGGGAGCGTCTGAACGGAGGACGGAGTTCTCGCGGCACCACGATTCACATTCCACCTTCCGCCCTCTCCATCCGTATCAGCGTTCCCGTCGTCCTCGACGGGTGGGAGAGGAATCCTCCATCTGCTCCTCCACCTCTTCGGCGACGCGCTCGTCCAATTCTTCGTCGATGCGCTCGTCCATTTCCTCTTCGATCTGATCGGACATCTCCCGCGGCACTTGTTCCTCTACCCTCTCCGTGACTTCGTCGGCGACGGCCTCTTCGGCCTCCTCGGCAACCACTTCCTCGGCCTCCGCCGCCACTTCTTCGCGGAGAATCCGTTCGTAGACGGTCATCTTCTCCCAGACGCGGAGGAAATAGCCAAAGACCAATCCCCCCTGGAAGGCAACGACGCGAGGATCGAGGTCGACCAGTAAATACCCGAATCCAGCGGCGAATCCAATGCCGTAGACGAGATCGATGTAAAACTGGGTCTGGCGTCCTTTGAGCTGCATGAGCGTTCTCCGTCTGCCGAGTTCAACTGAAAATGAGGATTCGACGCTGCAGGTTTTCTCAAACCATATTCAGGGTCAGAAACGTCAGATACGAGCCCGCGGTGGCGAGAAGGGGCACCACGTTCTGCATCAGAATGACTCGCACCGTCGTGCCGGGATCGAAAAGCTCCGATGGAGTGGGCGTGTCCGATCCCCGCTCGCCAATCTCTGAGAGCTCGGACCCGGACTCCCCCACCGTCGGCGTCGCCGACTCCTCCGCAAGAGCATCCAGGGACACCTCGGGCGACACCCGGCCCCGGGCGGCGTCGGCCACCGAGACGGCACTCGTGGACCGCCCCCAACCGAGACCTATAATGCACACCGTGGCCACGACGACAAAGCTCGCCGGAATGCCCAGCAGCGACAGGAGGATCACGATTGCGGAGCTTAGCACGGCCACAACGATCGCAGCGGTGAGCGGAAGATCGGTGATGTCATTCCCAAGGGTCTCCATGGTCCGGCGGGCAATCGTGAGCGCCCCTACGGCCACGGCCCCGCAACCGATGAAAATGCCAGCATCCATTCCGAGGGAACCGCTCCCCACCAGGGGGGCGATGGCATTTGCAATGTTGCTTGTACCGGAGCTAAAGGCCATCAAACATCCAATGGTGACCAAGACGACGGTCCCGACGAATTCGCGCCGGGACGTATTGGGACCGAGGGTGGGACGAAGCTGTACTTCGGCCTGCTCCAGTGCAATCGTCCGTGTCTCATCCGGCCGGAGCACAGGCCGGAGGCCCACGTTGACTCGCTCGAAGACGACGAGCGGCCCCTCACTTTGCTCGATGGCGATGAACCGATCGAGGGCCTGATACCAGTACCGCCCAATCATGACTGCCATCCAGAAGCCGATGATGGGCGACAGAATCCACCACGCGAGAATTTCCCCGATGACGGCGAGATTGAGCTCTCCTGCGGCGAGACCGAGCCCGATGATAGCCCCCACCGCCGTCATTGATGTGGAGGCCGGCGCTCCCGACAGGTTGCCAACCAGAAGCGCTCCGCCAATAAAAAACAGGACGATGATGCTGGATTCGAGAGTGAACACGGACGGGTCGTGGACGAGTTCGGTCCCGAGCGTGTCGACCACGCGGCGGCCAATCGTGTAGGCACCGACGAAAAACGCCCCTCCCATAAGGGCGCCTGCGGTCGTCTTGGAGAGCACATCCGCTCCAATGGCCGGCCCAAAGGCGGGACCGGTCGTCGAGCCACCGATGTTAAAGGCGACGAAGCAGGCAAGGAGAACGCCGCCGACAAGGAGCGGATCGCTCATGGGTTCACCGGAGGGTGCAGTTTATCCGCACGACGTGGCTGGGAGAAAGAAAAGAAACGCTTGTGTGCGATGGAGACACGTCCTGCGCGCGGGCTCAGATGGACACTCCTACGCACACTCCCAAACGCCCACAGACCCAACGAAATCACTCCTCGGCTGTGTGCTGCTTGGTCGACGCGAAGGTGATGCGGGGCCAGTTTTCCATCGTCCGTTCCAGCCGAAACTCACTGAGCGCCAGGTACGTCAGGTCGCCATTCGCATCCCGGAAGAGGCTGTCCATATTCGCAGCCTCAAATTCTTCCAGATCCTCCGCCGGTCCGTCCACCCAACGGCAGCAGGTGTAGGGCACGCCCGTGAGGTGAGCATCCACATTGTACTCGTCCTCCAGACGATCGAGGGTCACGTCAAACTGAAGCTCGCCCACGGCCCCGAGGATGTAGTCGTTGCCTCGCAGCGGCCGGAAGGCCTGAATGGTCCCCTCCTCGCTCAGTTGTTTGAGCCCCTTCCCCAGGTGCTTAGCCCGGAAGGGATCGTCGAGCCGCACCTTGCGGAAGTGCTCCGGCGCGAAGCTGGGCACGCCCGTGAAGTGGAGCGGCTCGCTCTCCGAGAAGCTGTCGCCGATCTTGACCCGCCCGTGGCTCATGATGCCGATGATGTCGCCCGGATAGGCCGTGTCGACCCCCTCCCGATCCTGGGCCATGAAGGTGGTGGCGTTGTTCAGCCGCATCGTTTGTCCCGTGCGGTGGTGGATGACCTCCATGCCCTTCTCGAATTTCCCTGAGCAGACCCGCACAAAGGCCATGCGGTCGTGATGCTTCGGGTCCATGTTCGCCTGAATCTTGAAGGCGACGCCCGTGAAGTCTTCCTCGTAGGGCGAGACCGTTCGGGTCACCGTGGGCCGGGGCCCGGGCGGCGGGGCGATCTCGACGAAGGTATCGAACATGTCTCCCACCCCGAAGTTGCTGAGGGCGCTTCCAAAAAAGACGGGGGTTTGCTTCCCCTCCAGATACGCCTCCAGATCCAGTTCGTCACCCGCCTCACGGACGAGCTCCACGTCAAACCGCAGGTCATCGGCCTGGTCCCCCAGCACCTCGTCGAGCTGCGGATCGTTCAGGTCGTCGATGGGCAGGCGCTCGTGCTCTCCCTCCATGTCGGCGTGGGAGAAGAGGTGGAGCTCATCGCGGTACAGGTTGTAGGTCCCGCGAAAGCGATTGCCCATCCCGATGGGCCAGGACAGCGGCACAGTGTCGAGGTCGAGCGTCTGCTCAATGTCTTCGAGAATGTCGAGCGGCGGCAGGCCGTGCCGGTCCATCTTGTTGACGAACGTGATGATGGGAGTATCCTGCATTCGGCACACCTCCATCAGCTTTTCGGTCTGCTGTTCCACGCCGCTCGCGTTGTCGAGCACCATGATGACGCTGTCGGCGGCCGTGAGGACGCGGTAGGTGTCCTCCGAGAAGTCGCGGTGGCCCGGGGTGTCGAGCAGGTTCAGTTCGTAGCCTCGATAGGGAAATTGCATCACGGACGACGTGATGCTGATGCCCCGCTCCTTCTCCATCGTCATCCAGTCGCTCATCGCGAAGCGGTCTGCCTTCCGGGCCTTGATCTCGCCGGCCTCATGGATGGCGCCCCCCTTCAATAGGAGCTTTTCGGTAAGGGTGGTCTTGCCCGCATCCGGGTGGCTGATGATGGCAAAGGTGCGCCGCTTCTCAATCTCCTCCTTGAGTTTTGGGTCGGTATCAGCCTTCGGCGGCGCGGCGGCGGTCTCCGGCATAGTATCGGTGCTCACGACAAAACGACTGCTTATTCGACGAACGACGATGTACGGACCAGATCTGGAGTCGACACATCGTATGTGTTTACGGCGCGGGGGGCGGACGGTTTTGCTTTGCTCTCCCCTGAATCGGTCTCCAAGAAGCCTTCACCCCTCCACTCCTCAAGTAGGATGGAATCGGCCGTTGCGCAGTCCAGAGACGAGGCCGTCCCTCCGATCAGACTGTGGCTCCCGGATCACCCAAATTTCGATGCCACGAAGGCCGACCTCTCCGAGACTCCGGTCTTCGCCCTTGAAGGGAACCCAAAAAAGGCCGGCCGAGTCCCCCGTTTTCATCTGGCCCGGGTCAAGACGCCCCCGCACCCCCGCGCTGGTGTCCGCCTCGGGGGCCCGAAACACAACCGTGAACGCGTACCGGACAGCGACATCGTTTTCGTTCGTGAGCCGCAGCACGATCCCGTCGTGCTCGTTGTCGGCGTTCGGGTAGTAGATGTAGTCAATGCGCACGCCGTTCTGCTTCACAATGGGGGTCCAGGCATCGTCGTGCCAGGGTGTGGTCGAATCCGCCGGCGCCCCGTCGGCTGGGCTCCCGATGGGAAAACGCACAGGAGCCCCATTGCAACGATCCCAATCAGCATCCGAGACAGGATTTTCATTGCAATAACGGTCATTGCGAGGACCGGGCATCTCTGAGTTCGGGGCCCGAAGGCTGACGGCTTACCCCAACTCCGACCATGCGCTCAAAGCGAAGATTGGCCTCTCCTCAGGCACACCGGGGTCTGAGCCAGTGCGAACGACTGTCCCCCACCGAGCGATCTCTCGTCGCGGTCCTGGTGTCGGGACGACTTCCACTCGCAATCCATCCCCGCCAGTCGTAAACGAGGTACCCCACGTACTCTCGAATCGCGGCGGTAGATCCGGCGAGGGCTTCGGCACTGGGCGTGAGGTCGAGTACCGTTCGGTTCACCTCAGCAACCTGATAGTCGGTAGCAGCGGGAACCGCGTCCACACCCGCGCTCCGGAAGGTTGCCAGCGCACGCCGCATGTGCAGGGCCGACGTGACCAGAAGAACGCGTTTGAACCCGTGCTTCGCCACGAGCGCTGCGGTGTGCGTTGCGTTCTGATACGTGTTGGCACTACCCGATTCCAGGAGCACCGAGTCGGCCGGCACGCCCCAGTCGGTGAGGAGGGTCTGCATCACCTGTGCCTCGCGGTAGCGGGGATCCTCCCATGGCTGCGCGCCGCCACTGGCGATGATGAGCGGCGCTTTCCCGGCGCGGTAGAGGCGAGCCGCGTGCCACACGCGGTCGGTGGCCTCCTTGAGATCGGGATAGACGCGGGGCGGGCGCGGCGCCCCGACGGATCCACCGAGGATCACGATGGCGTCGGCCGTCGGAATCTGCTCGACCGGCCTCGGGGGATAGCGAGCCTCAAGCGTGCCCCGAAGCCAGTCCGAGAACGTGGACGTTGAGGGAACCCATAGAACCAAGACCCCGGCGGCCAGCACAGTGACCCCAAGCCAGCGGCGCCAGGACCAAAGGATGGCCCCTGCCACCACGAGCAGTAGCCCGAGCGATAGCGGGTGGACGAAGAGGCTCAGGACCTTGGTGACAAAAACCGACACGGCGGTGCGGGGTGCTCATTCAAGGCCGCGGACGGCACGATTCAGGAGGCGAGATCCCAGCGTTCGACCAGCGGACCTTCGGCTCCGTACACCGGGTCGTAGGCCGGGAGCGGTACCTGTTCGATGTTTCGATCTGCTTCGGGTCGCTCGTCCGGCCGCCCCCGTTTCAGATCCCAGTCTCGTCCATCCGGATAGGCCCCCACGACCAGAAAATCCGCATCCGCCCCGAGGTTCTTGTGAGCCACGCCGGCCGGAAGAATCAGCACGTCTCCAGCCTCCACCTCGAACGACTCGCCCTCCGCGCCGCCCAGTTGCACGCGAGCCGAGCCCCGTGCGACGCCGAGCACCTCGTGGGCGGTGCTGTGGTAGTGGTGGTACGAGAAGATGCCGTTCCGCCATTGCCCAAGCCAGTCGTGCGCCCGAAACACGCGTTCGAACGTATGGGCCGGCTTGCCTCCCTCCGTCCGCACAGCCCCTCGCAGGACGAGCGTCGGCAGAGACTCATTGTTCGGGAACGTCCCGTCGTCGGCAAATCGGCGCGCCTGCACCTCGGGAACCCGAAGCACGTCGGCGAACGCATCCGGGATCGTCGTGGACATGGGTCAACCGATGCGAGATTACGGTTACTTCGAGGCAGCGCTGCCGAGGGTACCCTCTTTGGCGCGTCGGATGAAGGTATTCATGCACTTCGGCGTCCGCGATTGCACGAAGTGCCCATTCACCAGCACTGTCGGCGTGCTGTCGACCCCGATTTTGACAGCCTGTTTGCGCTGCTGGAGGATGTGCTTCCGATACTCATTCTGCTTCACCCGTTTGGTCAGGACATCCGGGTTCATGCCAATCTCCGAGGCAATCGCGCGGAGGTCGCTCATGGAAATGCCGCTGCGTCCCTGACGGGCGTATTGGGCGTCCAGCATCTCACTGAATTTACCAGACTGCGCCGCCACGTACAACGCCTGAATCTCGGGCAGGGACGACCGACGGAGCGGAAAGGGCTTAAACACGAACCGGACGCTCTCACTGTGGGCATCCACCAGCTTCTTCATGGTCTGATGGAAGTCCTTGCAGTGAGGACAATTGGGGTCGAAGTACTCAATTACCGTCACGTCCGACTCGGCACTTCCCTTTGTGATGTCCTGGAAATTGACCAGCGACGCCCCCTTCTCCTCAACCGGGGCCTTCGAAGACGCAAGCTGGCACTCGTTGGGACCCACAGTTCCCCCGGAAGCGGTGGCAGTGCGTGTGCGCTGAGACGACTCCGGCTGCCCATTGAAGTACACGAGGTCGGCCCCGACGAGGACCAGAGCGGCAGCGACGAAGTAGGCAAAAAGCGCAATTTGGCGTTTCACGAGTTGAGACGACATGGGAGTTTCAGTTGATGAAGAAGTAACGAGCACAGCGACTTGTGCCGCAAAAAGGAGCGTCGCAATGATGGCCGAGATCAGGCACAGCGTGCAGAGCGTTTCGAGCTGGGCCACCTGGAGGTACGTCAGGTATCCCGAGTAGACGAATCCGCCCGTGAGCACCCCCGTCCGGGATCCCTGGACCCACTCCCGAATCTCCGGCCCGCTCCACAGCACGAGGACGGTAAGTGCCCCGACCAAAAGGTAGAACCCGAAGCCCCACGTGATGTTGGACAGGCCGAGCAACTCACTTCCAGGTCCACTCGTGACAGCGGCACAGTTGGACGCGGCGGCGTCGAGCGTCGCAAACCCGGTGCAGCCGTCCGCGAAGGCGCGGTTCTGCTGGATGAGCAAATGCACGACATCCAGCACCCCCAGGAGCGACAGGCCAAACAGAAGGACCTCCAGGCGCGGACGGTAGCTCCGAAAGCGCTCGCGAACGGCACTCACAAAAGCCATGTGCGATTCTATTGCGTTGTAAAGACTGTTCTAGCCGCGTTGAGGGTGATAGCGTGGACCGTGACTCGTGACGTGTGCGGTCTCCTCCCCTTCGCAGATCATTCATCGCTCTTCACTCAACAGGGAGTAGCGTGGTGGCATTCACAGAATCAGGCCTGGTGCGGCACTGCCAAGCCGTGGTGGAAAAGACACACACCATCAACACAAAACCTGAGTCCACTGCAGGTTCCTCTCCAGCCAGTCCATACCGCGGACACCAATCCTGCAATTGAATTTCAAATCCCACTGCTTGCGTAGAATTCCCGCAGATGCTATTCTGTAGTGATATGAGAACCGCAGACTCTTCCACATTGCAAGGACGGTGGCACTGGTGGCCCTTCTGGGTCGAGAGCCACCTCTGTACGTGGTAAGTGGACTGCGCTCCTCGTTGGAATGGCTCTGGACCCGCTGCCGGCTCGCCCTGGTAGCGGGTTTTTTGTTTGGTTGAACTGTCTCGCTATGACGTACGACGACTTCCGCACGCACGTGGAGACGGCACGGTCGCAGGGCGCGTCCCGCCTCGTAGTGCCGGTCCACACACGACGCAGCGCCGACCTGCTGACCCCTGTCTCGGCCTATCTGGCTCTCCGGGAAGAGGCCCCGTACAGCTTTCTGTTCGAGAGCGTGGAAGGGGGCGAGAAACTGGCTCGCTATTCCTTCCTCGGGCGCGACCCCTACCGCATCCTCACGGCCCGAGACTTCGGGGCCACCGTCGCAGTCGACGAACGTCGCACGCCTGCCCCCGAAGCTGATCTCTCCCGCCCCACTGGAACCATCTTCGACGTGCTGGACGCGTATATGGACCGGTACGAGGAAGTCGAACTCCCGGATCTACCCCGCCTCCGAGGCGGCGCCGTTGGGTATCTCGGCTACGACGCCGTGCGGCTCGTGGAGGACCTGCCGGATGCCCCGCCGGACGACCTCGGCCTGCCGGATGCCGTGTGGTGCTTCTACGACACCGTGGCCGCCTTCGACCACGTGCGCCACCAGCTCGTACTGATGGCGAACGTGTTTGTCGACGCAGACACAGACCTCCGCGCCGCCTACGAAAATGCCCAGACGCGCCTCGACGCCCTGGAGGCCGACCTCAAGCAATCGCCTGAGCTCCCGACCCGCGTCGAGTGGACGCAGGACGACCTTGCGTCCAACGTGGAGCGACCCGTCTTCGAGGACGCAGTGCGGACGGCCAAGGAGCACATTCAGAAGGGTGACATCTTTCAAGTCGTTCTTTCGCAGCGGTTTGCGACCTCGTTCCGAGGGGATCGCTTCAACCTGTACCGCGCCCTGCGGCAGGTGAATCCCTCCCCCTACCTATTCTTCCTCGACCTTGACGATCTCGCCCTCGTGGGCTCGTCGCCAGAGGTGCTGGTGCGGGCACAGGACGGTACGGCCGAGGTGCTCCCCGTCGCCGGCACGCGGCCTCGGGGCGACACTGAAGCGGAAGATGAGGCCTTGGCCGACGAATTGCTCAACGACGCAAAGGAGCGGGCCGAGCACCTGATGCTTGTGGATCTGGGTCGGAACGATCTGGGGCGCGTCTGTCAGTACGAGAGCGTGGAGGTGGACCGCTACGCCTACATCGAGCGATATTCCCACGTCATGCACATCGTCTCGTCGGTGACCGGCACGCTGTCCCGAAAGCTTTCGGGACCGATGGACGTGCTGGCGGCCTGCTTCCCGGCAGGCACCGTGAGCGGCGCGCCCAAGGTACGGGCGATGGAGATCATCGACACACTCGAGCCCTCCCGACGGGGCATCTACGCCGGAGCCGTAGGGTACGTCGACTTCTCCGGCACGCTCGACACCTGCATCACCATCCGCACCATGGTGGTAACCAACGAGACGGCCTACGTGCAGGCGGGAGCGGGCATCGTGGCAGACAGCGATCCGGCCCGGGAATATGAGGAAACCCGCGACAAAGCCGCTGCGCTTCGCCAGGCGATGCGCGTGGCTGCGGACGGTCTGCTCTGAACGAACACGAAATACGCCTTCCTTCCCCGCAAACTTCCACCCCGATCGACGGTACCAACCCGCGTCCTTCTTCTCACCATCCCCATTGCCATGCCGAACCCGATCAAGGAGGCACTTCTGAACCGTGGCTGGGCCGGCAAAACGCTCAGCCGGTCCGAAACGGTCGAGCACCTGAATCCACTGATTCGTCATCACATCGAGCTCAACCACCACTACGGCGCCGCTATCCGGTACTGCGACGACGAGCGGGTCGTCAACGTGCTGAAGCGGCTGCAGAAAACGGCCCGTGCCGACGTGGGCAAGTTGTCCGAGACGGTGCTGAGCTGCGGCGGCTCGCCGTACAACGGCACCGATCTGGAACCTGAGGACTTCACCCTCAAAGGCAGCCTCCTCGACCTCTTCGAGGAGCTCCACGACCTCGAAACAGATTTCAACGAGGCCCTGGCCGAGGAGCTCGACCTCGAGCACCAGATGCGTACCCGAGGCGTGCTCGAAGCGGTCAAGACCAACAGTCAAGACCGCCTCAACGCCCTCTCCGCCCTCCATCGTCGCATTGAAGGGACCAATGCCTAACTATTCGGCCCAGCTTCGTCCTCGCACTCTTTCTGCCAATCCTTTCCTCTATGGAAGCCACCGAACCGACCTCTGCCTCGACGGCGGACACCGAGACTGAGCCCGTAGTGGTCTCCGGCATCCAGCCCTCCGGCCGCCTGCACCTGGGCAACTACTTCGGCGCCATCCGCCAGCACATCGACCTGCACCAGACGCACGACGCGTACTACTTTATCGTGAACTACCACGCGATGACGACGGTGCAGGATGCGGAGCAGCTCCGCCAGCATACCTTCGACGTGGCGCTGGACTACCTCGCCCTCGGCTTCGATCCCGACGAGGCGGCGCTCTTTGTGCAGAGCGACGTGCCGGAGGTGACGGAGCTGATGTGGATTTTCTTCAACCTGATTCCCACGAGCCACCTGGAGAAGGGCGTTGCCTACAAAGAAAAGGTGGAGGCCGGCCTCTCTCCCAACGCAGGCCTGTTCAATTACCCCGTGCTTCAGGCTGCCGACATTCTCGCGTACGGGGGCTCGCTCGTGCCCGTGGGCGCTGATCAGAAGCAGAACCTGGAGATGGCTCGCGACCTCGCGCGCCGCTTCAACCACCGGTTCTGCCCTGAGGACGAACCGCTCTTCCCCATCCCCGAGCCCCACATCCTCGACGACGTGGCAGTGGTGCCCGGCACCGACGGCCGGAAGATGTCGAAGAGCTACGACAACACCATCGGCATCTTCGACGAGGGAGAGACCCTGAAGAAGAAGGTCATGAGCATCGTCACGGACTCCACGCCGCTCGACGAATCGAAGGACCCCGAATCCTGCAACGTCTTTGCCCTGATCAAGCTGTTTGCCGACGAGGAGAAACAGCAGGAAATCGCTGAGCAGTACCGGGCCGGCGGCTACGGCTACGGCCACGCAAAGCAGGAGTTGCTGGGACTCATCGAGGACTACTTCGCGGAGGCGCGGGCCCGGCGCAAAGAACTGGAGGAGCGCCCCGATCACGTGCGCGACGTGCTTCGTGAAGGCGCCAAGGCTGCGCGGGCGGCGGCGGAGCCGATCCTGGCCCGTGTTCGCGAGGTGACTGGGCTGGTGCGCACTCGCTAGCCCGTGATGGCGTGTTGGCGTTTGGGCGGATGAACTTGGTTGCTAAAAGCTAGAGAGATTCCAATGGTTGAGAGCTTTCGGGATCTGGACGTATACCGGGATGCGTTCCTTGCCGCTCGTCGCCTCTACGACCTCTCCAAAGAGTGGCCAAAGGTTGAGCGCTACGCCCTGACGGATCAAATTCGACGCTCCTCCCGATCCGTCAGTGCTAATATTGCGGAGGCCTGGAGGAAACGCCGGTACCCCAAGCACTTCATCACCAAACTGACGGATGCAGACTCGGAGGCTGCGGAGACCCGCGCATGGCTTGATTTCGCACTGGACCACGAATATTTGGAACGCGACACGTACGAACATCTCGATGATCGATACGACAAAGTTCAGGGCAGCTTGATTCGCATGATCAACGATCCCGACCGCTGGTGCAGTCCGACTAACCAGGCATCTGAGGTGCAAATTGAGTATCGTCCCGACGAATGGCCTCCAAGCTAACGACACCCAGTCAAACGCCCATACGCAGAGACGTCCACACTGAACCGTGATTCTGATCATCGACAACTACGATTCGTTCACTTACAACCTCGTCCACCTCGTGGGAGAGCACACGGACGACCTGGAGGTCATTCGCAACGATGACAGGACGGTGGCGGAGGTGAAAGAGATGAATCCCGACGGCATTCTGATCTCGCCGGGGCCGGGACATCCGTCCGACGCCGGTATTACGGAGCCAGTGATTCAGGAGTTGGGGGCCACCACCCCGACCCTTGGCGTCTGCCTCGGGCACCAGGCCATTGGGGAGGTCTTCGGCGGCACCATTACGCAGGCCGAGGAGTTGATGCATGGGAAGACAAGCCCCGTCCACCACGAGGGCACGACGCTGTTCGAGGACATTGATCCGTCGTTCGAGGCGACCCGCTACCACTCCCTCGTTATCGACCCGGACACCTTTCCCCACGATGCCCTGGATGTCACGGCGACCACAGCCGAACGCGACACGATTATGGCGCTTCGCCACCGCACGCACCCCCTCTACGGCATTCAATTTCATCCCGAGAGCGTGATGACGCAGGCCGGTCCTCAGATCATCGAAAACTGGCTGTCAGTCGTGGGGGAGCACACGTCGCGAGCGCTGGCTCAGTAATTTCTCGATCTTGACTCTCTCATTAGCACACCTTGACTGTGGAAGAGTACCTTCAAACCATTGCCGACGGTGACCCTCTGTCCCGTCCGGAGGCGGAATCGGCCATGGCCGAGATGATGAACGGATCGGCCCGTGACGAACATATAGCGGCCCTCCTCATGGGCCTCCGCACTCGCGGAGAGACGTTGGACGAACTGGTTGGCTTCACGAAAACCATGCGGGAGTTTGCCGTCCCAGTGGACCCCGATGATCCGCACGCCATTGATCTCTGCGGAACGGGAGGCGACGGCGCAAGCACGTTCAACATCTCCACCACTGCGTCACTCGTAGCGGCGGGCGCGGGGGTCACGGTGGCGAAGCACGGGAACCGATCGGTGTCGTCCAAATCCGGCTCCGCGGACGTGCTGGAGGCCCTCGGCGTGCAGATTGACCTTGAAAAAGAAGGCGTCGAGCACTGCCTGCACGAGGCAGGTATCGCCTTTCTCTTTGCTCCCTTCTTCCACCCCGCCATGCGGCACGTGATGCCGGTGCGCAAGTCGCTCGGCGTCCGCACCTTCTTCAACATTCTGGGCCCCCTCTGCAATCCAGCCGGGGTGACCCGTCAGATCGTGGGCGCCTTCAACACGGACACGGCGCAGACGATGGTGCGCATCCTTGCCCAGCTCGACGCTGATCACGTCGTCACCGTCCACTCGGAAGACGGAATGGACGAGGTGAGCGTCTCCGCCGCCACGACCCTCTTCGAATACGATGCCTCGGACGAAAACCCAGTCCCCCGAAGCCGCGAGGTCAGTCCCGAACAGCACGACCTGGACCGGGCCTCGGTCTCCGCGCTGGAGGGCGGGAGTGCCCGCGAAAACGCGACCATCCTCCACAACATTCTGTCGGGCGACGACCGAGGACCCCGGCGCGACGTGGCAGTGCTCAATGCGGCTTACGCGCTCCACGTGAGCGACCGGTTCTCCGACCTCAACGCCTGCATGGAAGCCGCCGAAGAGAGCATCGACTCGGGTGCCGCCCTGGAGACCCTAAAGACCCTCGCCAAGGTCTCGCAGAAGGCCAAGTCCGATTAGGAATGGACGGGTGGAAGTTTGGAAGTGTGGATGACTCCCCTCCTTCCTCTTCCATCCGTCCATACATTCACCCCTCCATACCTACATACGCGAACGCAGTGAGCATCCTTGATGACATCATTGACGACACGCGCGAGCTGGTGGAGCGGCGAAAGTCCGAGACGCCGATCGCAGAGCTTCAGCAGCGGCCGTTCTACGACGACCGGGAGCCTCTCTCGCTCGTGGAAGCGCTGAAGGAGCGCGGCCTGTCGTTCATCGCCGAGGTCAAAAAGGCCTCCCCCTCGAAGGGGGTGATCCGGGAGCCGTTCGACCCGGCTTCAATTGCGCAGCAGTATGCACAGCACGGCGCTGCGGCGATTAGCGTGCTCACCGAGCCGCAGCACTTTCAGGGCTCCCTCGAACACATGGCCTGGATCCGTGCCCACGTTCCCGAAACGCCGCTGCTCCGAAAGGACTTTATCATCGATCCGTACCAGCTCGTGGAGGCGCGGGCAGTGGGGGCTGACGCCGTGCTCCTGATTGCGACAGCCCTCGACCCCGGCCAGCTCTCCGAGTTGCATGCCGCCGCCACTGAACTGGGGCTCTCTTGCCTCGTCGAGGTCTACACGGAGGAGGACCTCAGCAAGATCGACTGGAATCAGGTGAATATTCTCGGCGTCAACAACCGCGACCTGCATACCTTTGAGGTGGACATCGAAAACTCGCTCCGCATCTTCGACCAGACCCCAAAGAGCGTGGGGCGCGTTGCCGAGAGCGGCCTCAGCGATCCTGAGACGCTCGTCCGCCTCCGAAAGGCTGGCGTCAACGGCGTCCTCATCGGGGAGCACCTGATGCGCGCCGAACATCCCGGAGAGGCTCTCTCCCAGCTTCGATCGGAGGGAAAGAAAATTGCCGCACAGCGAGCAAGTTAAGTATGGAGGTGTGGAAGGATGGAGAGCTGGAAGTGCTTACGAAGCCCTTTTCCTTCCATACGTCCACCCACCCAACCATCCATTCCTTGACAACCCATGGGAGTCAACCTGAAGGTTTGCGGCATCACGGAACTTGAAGACGCGCGCTATCTGGCGGGCGCCGGGGCCGACTACCTGGGCTTCATCCAGCACGAAGACAGTCCCCGCTACGCCCCTCCCGCCCTGGCCGGCGACATCATTCAGTGGGTCCACGGCCCCAAGCCCGTTGGGGTCTTCGTCAACACACCCGCCGAGGACGTAAACAGTGCAGCCGACGACGCCGGCTTCGAGCTCGTCCAGCTCCACGGCCAGGAACCGCCTGAGCTGGTGGAGGCCGTTGAGCGCCCCGTCATTAAGGCCATCCACGTGCGGCACGACGCCTCCTCCAACCAGCTCCGCACCCTCTTTGAACGCTACGAGGACGCGGTCGACTATTTCCTGCTCGACACCCACGATTCGAGCGTCTGGGGGGGCACCGGAGAATCGTTCAACTGGCGCCTTGCCCGCGACCTGTCAGACGAATATCCCCTCTTCCTTGCCGGCGGCATCGACGCTGAGAACGTGACCCGTGCGGTCGATACCATGCGCCCGTTTGCCGTCGACCTGTCGAGCAGCCTCGAATCGGTCCCCGGCCAGAAGAGCTTCGAAAAGATCGACGCATTTATGGACGCGTTTCGAGCCGTGCAGCAAGAGATGGAAGACGCCTGAATCGTTTTGCGTAGCGCGCACGGTTCCGAAATACGCAACCGCCAAAACCCCTTTTTCCGATGTCGGATTCCACCGTCGACCCTCAAACGGAGACCCTTCCCGATGCGTCCGGCCACTTCGGGCCCTACGGCGGCGCCTTCGTCCCGGAGATCCTCATGCCGGTGCTCGACGAGCTGAAGGCGGCCTACGCCTCGTACAAGGACGATCCGGACTTTCAGAACGACCTCCACGCGCTGCTTCACGACTACGCCGGTCGTCCCACGCCTCTCACGTACTGCGATCGTTTGACCGAGGCACTCGGCGGCGCGCACATCTACGCGAAGCGGGAGGACCTCTGCCACACGGGCGCTCACAAGATCAACAACACGCTGGGTCAGATTCTGCTGGCCACGCGGATGGGCAAGGAACGCATCATCGCCGAGACGGGCGCCGGCCAGCATGGGGTAGCCACGGCGACGGTCTGTGCCAAGTTCGGGATCGACTGCGTGATCTACATGGGCGCGGAGGACATGGAGCGGCAGCGCCTCAACG
>CAZBIB010000009.1:0-28638 GCA_964491575.1 uncultured Salinivenus sp.
TATTGTCGAAGTCGGTGTCGGACCAAATGTCTTTGATCTGGTCCCGAATCCGACGCCAGTCCTCGTTCATCTTTTCTGTCGCCATAAATCGACCTCGTTGGTGGCTTGTTGAGCAAGAGCGTGATTTCTCACCTACGTAATACTGCCTGCTGATGGGCGGGGTTTCACCTTTATCCTTCGAACGGCAGGGGGGACCGGACGTTGGAGGTACCGTCGCTGAATGGTTGAGTACCTGCGTCTACGCTCATGTCTACCGTTGGAATCATCGGTGCCGGCATCGCCGGGCTGGCCGCCGCCTACCAGTTGCAGAAGAAGGGCGCATCCGTCCACGTCTTGGACGCTGCGGATCGGGTGGGGGGCGTCATTCAGTCGGAATCCACAGAGGGATTCCTGGTCGAGCACGGGCCCAACTCGATCCGGGCGGACGCCGCGGCGTTAGAAATGATCATCGATGACCTCGATCTCCACGAAGAGCGGATCTGGGCCAACGACGCAGCCAACACGCGATACGTCGTGCGCGACGGGCGCCCGACCCCGCTTCCCCGCTCCGTCGGCTCCTTTCTTTCGACCGACCTCTTCTCCACGCAGGCCAAGCTGCGCCTTCTCGCGGAGCCCTTCATTGGACGTAGCGAAGCGAGTGATGAGAGTATCGCTCAGTTCACGCGACGGCGGCTGGGCCGGGAGGTGCTCGATTACGCCATCGCCCCGTTCGTGGGAGGCGTGTTCGCGGGATCGCCGGAAGACCTCTCTGTACGACATGCCTTCCGCCGCCTCGCAACACTCGAAGACGACTACGGCTCCCTCTTGCTTGGGGTCCTTCAGAACGCGTGGTCCAGCGGCGGAGCGGACGCGAAGAAAGCGCCGTCGGGCCTCTTCTCGTTCCGCGATGGACTGCAAACGCTCCCCAATGCTATGGCCAACGCCCTCGGGAACCGGATTACCCTGAATGCGCCAGTCACTGCTCTCGACCAAAACGGTTCGCAGTGGCGGGTGGCGGCGACGCCCCCGAACGGGAAAGAGTACTCTCGTGCCTTCGACGCCCTCATCTGCACTGCTCCCCTCCACCGGCTTCCCGCGATGGACGTGGACACGCCGGTCGACCTCGATCCTCTTGCGGACGTCTGGTACCCGCCGCTGAGCGTGCTGGCTCTGGGCTACCCCCGCAGCGCAGTCGATCATCCCGAAAGCATTCGGGATGGCTTCGGCCTGCTCGTGCCCCCCATCGAAGACGAGTTCAATGTTCTGGGGACGATCTTCTCCTCCACCCTCTTCCCCGGTCGTGCGCCCGAAGACCATGTGCTACTCACCTCCTTCGTTGGCGGTGCACGAGCTCCGGACCGGGCCACGAGGAAAACCGCGCCGCTTCAGTCCACGGTGGAGCGCGACCTGGACCGCCTTCTGGGCGTGGAGGGAACTCCCGTCTTCCGGCGTCACGTTCACTGGCCGAACGCCATTCCGCAGTACACGGTCGGGTACGGAACGGTGAAAGAGACGCTCGACGAGATTGAACAGCGACATCCCCGACTCGCCTTCGCGGGCAACTACCGACAAGGCGTGTCTGTGGGGGACGCCCTCACCTCCGGCGTCGAGGCCGCCCACCGCCTCCTCGATCGACTTCCGATGCGCGAGAACACTCGCAAATGAGAGGCTGCAGTTTGCCGGACTGCCTCCGTACGATTGAGCGTGGATGTGTGGGTGAGGGGGAAACCGATCGGCCTCCCAATCTCACTGCCGCCGGGCATCGTCCCCACCCGATTCAGCGGCCAGCCGGCGGACGAGCCGGCGCTTCACCACGGGCAACAGCGTCTCCTGATATGGAACGTGGAGGTCGATATTGGAGAAGTAGGTAGCCGGATTGGGGAGGTCGCGGCGCTCCTCGATCAATTCGAGCTTGATCGTAGACGGATTGACGTCCACCTTCTCCTCCGAGACGGTCTTGCAGTGCACCGTTTTCAAGGCGCGGTGGGTTTCGTCCTCCCCCTCAATCAGCGAGAGCGTGTAGCGCAAAACGTGAAGGGCTCCTTCTTCCCGATGCGGCACCATGAGGTAGCCCTCCTGCACGTAGGACGGCATGATGCCTACCGTCTCCAGCTCCAGGTTGTCTTCCACGTGCTCGTACACCGCCGTCCCATCCTCAATGGCGCTCTGGATGTGGGGCAGCGCCCAGCGGATCAGGTCCTCCACGTCGGCCATCTCACTTCCATCGAACTCCGGCCACTCGTACTTCACCGTCTTTTCGTCCCAGTCGATTCCCGAGATACGACCAGTCTCGGGCGTGCGGAAGTCCTCGGTCTGATTGAGAATCGAGACGAGGGCTCCGTGAAGCTTGACGAGCCGGCCGAGGTGCGGATACACGCGCTTTTGCTCGAATGCCTTCTGGGCCTTTTGCAGACCGCCCAAAATCTTGTACTGCGTGCGTTCAACATCGTCGACGGCTTCGGTAAAGTCTTCCAGGCTGAGAGGATCCATATAGAAGACTGAGGGAATGTTAAGCAGTCACAAAGCGGATGTGCAGGTGCTGTGTACTATAACCTGCGAAAATCATTCCGAGCCGTCGCTTGGGTCGGGCCGCGGCCGAGAGACTCCTCCTTCAGTCGGGACGGAGTTGCTCCATCAGGGCCTTCACCTGCTGCCGCGGCATGCGAGTAAACGTATTGAACTGGCCGCCTGCCGCAAGGGCTTCTCCACCGTCGAACGTGACGATCTCACCGTTCATGTAGCCGGTCAGATCACTGAGCAGGACACTCGCCAGGTCGGCCAACTCGTCGGGCGAGCCGAAGCGCCCTAGCGGAACGCGATCTTGCATCTGCTGGGCCAGGTCCTCGTCGGGAACGAGCCGGTCCCAGGCGCCTTCCGTGGGAAAAGGCCCGGGAGCCACGGCGTTGAGACGGATGCCCTCGCTGCCCCACTCGGCCGCCAGCGAGCGCGTCATGGCCACGATGCTGGCCTTCGACATGGCGCTGGGAACGACATAGGCACTACCAGTCTCCACGTAGGTCGTGACGATGGAGAGCACGCCCCCCTCCGTCTCCCGCTCCAGCCAGCGCTTCCCACAGGCTTGCGTGCAGTAGAACGACCCGTACAGATTCGTCTTGACAATGGCGTCGAACCCATTCGGCGAAATGTCCTCCGTCGGTGCCAGAAAGTTGGCCGCGGCGTTGTTGACGAGCCGCGTCACCGGTCCCCGCCGCTCCTCGGCCTCTTCAAAAAAGGCCTGGACGGCCTCCGGGTCGCGGACGTTGCACTGGATGCCCTCCGCGGTCCCACCCGCGTCTTCGATGTCGAACACCGTCTCGGCCAAGGGATTGGGCCGGCGGCCGTTGATGGTCACTGTGGCACCGAGCCCCGCGAAGCGGCGAGCCATCGCCCGGCCGAGGCCGGTGCCGCCCCCAGTCACGACAATGTGGTGCTCGGCGAGCAGATCGGGGGCGAGAGCATCGGGCATGTGCGCGTGGTGATAGTCGAAGGTGCGTGCGGATCACTCATTCCGATTCCTGGAGCACGAGTGCGTACAAGTCGCGGAGCGGAACGTCCAGGTCGAATTCTTCGCTCGTTACCGTGTCCGACAGCGCGGTGTGGGCGCGGTACCGCCACCCATCGGCATCCCGCGTATACTGTGTGAGGAGAGACTTTTCGGGATCGATTACCCAGTACTCCTGGAGGCTGTCGAGCTCCGTGTAGGCGGCCAGCTTGTCGCTGTGGTCGCGCGCCTGGGTTGATTCGGAGGTCACCTCCACGATCAGTTCCGGATTCTGAAGCGTCCGCGGTCGAGTGTCTTCGTACGTTGGATCGCACGCGACGACGACATCCGGATACACGTACCCAAAGGAGACGCGCACGCGCTGGTCGGATGTCATTACATAGCAATCACGGTCCACGAGCCGATTCCCCAGCTCACGCGAGACGTTGTCTTTGAGTTGATTGTGCTCGGGTTCGGCACCGGCCATGGGAATAACAGAACCGTGTTGGAACTCATACCGCTCGTCCTCCGCGTCCGCGTCCAGTTCCAAATACTCCTCAACCGTGTACGAGCGAGTAGCAACGGCAGACATTGCAAGATGAGTGTCGAGGCTTGAATCGAAGATGGATATTTTCTGAACCAGTCCGATGTCCTCGAAGATCCAACCCTTGAAATAGAGGCAGGCGTACGGCCCGGAGCTTTACCCTCCCCGACCCGCCCCGTTGCCTTATGCTTCGCAGAGGTGGAATCAGGCCGTCTCTCTCGGCCCCGAGCGGTCGGACGACGCGTCGCCCGTCTCCGATTCGGGACTCGTCGGGACCCCATCGCCGCGGGGAGGCGCGCCGTCGCCCTGTTCGCAAGGCGCGACCTCCACCTGCGTCGGATCCCGATCGAGGGCCTGCACGATCTGGGAGTCGAGCGCGCCGCGGTCGGTGGGCGCGCCGGGCAGCATGCTGTTCTGTCGGTATTCGTCGAGGGTAAACTCGTCGACCTGGATGTACTCCTCGCGGACCCGGTCGGCCTCGCGTACCGTCTCGGCCTCGTCGGCGGTGATGATGCCTTTCTCCTGCGCTTGGTCCAGCAACCGGCGGGGGCGCTGCTTCGGCAACTCGCCGTCGCGGATGGCGTCCTTGATCTTGCCCCGGATCTGGTAGGAGTCGCGGCTGAGGCGGAAGGCCTCTTCGAGCTTCCCAAGGGGCTGCTCCGACGTGGCCGGCACGTGGGACTGCTCCGTGAGCCACTCGCGGGCGCCCCCCTTTTCCTGGATGGCCTGGGCAAGCGTGCCGTCGAGCTCATCGTCCGGCATCGAGCCAATGGCGTTGAGGCGCGACCACGGCGCCACGACGCCCCGAAGGAACCACGTGAGCCCCGGCACCTTCAGGTTCTCGAACAGGCCCTCGAACGCTTCCTGCATCTGCGCGAAGGCATACTGCATGCTCCAGTGCAGGAACGGCTCCTGCTCCTTCGGGCGGCCCTCCTTTTCGAACCGCGTGAGGACAGCCGTGCCGAGGTAGAGCCAAGACAGGAGGTCGGCGAAGCGGCCCGTGAGCTTCTCCTTGCGCTTCAGCCGTCCGCCGAGGCTGCCGAAGGCCAGATCTGCGAAAAACGCAAAGCTCGCAGAGGCCCAGTTCATCTTCTTGAAGTACGGAGCGGCGGGACCACTGACCGGCGCGCTCGAAAGATTCCCTCGAGTAAGACTCAAACCGAAGGCCCGAAATCCATTCCGCACGACGTGTCCAACGTGGCTCCAGAACGCGTCGTCAAACTCTTCTACGTCCCCGTCCATCAGCGCCTCAATCTCTCGTAGAGCATACGGGTGGCACCGAATGGCCCCCTGTCCAAAGATCATCATCGTTCGCGTGAGGATGTTGGCCCCCTCCACGGTAATGCTGATGGGCAGCGCCTGATACGCCAGCCCCAGCAAATTATTGGGGCCACGGGAGATGGCGTTGCCGGCAAGTACGTCCATGCCGTCATTCACCAGATCCCGCTGCAACTCACTCGTGTGGTACTTCATGATGGCCGACACCACGGCCGGCTTCTCGCCGCGGTCCACAGCGCCGCAGGTATACTTGCGCCCCGCGTCCATGATGTAGGTGTACCCCGCGATGCGAGCAAGGGGCTCTTCGATGCCTTCGAACTTGCCGATGGGGAGGCCGAACTGCTCGCGCACCGCGGCGTGTGCTCCAGCAACGCGCGTTACGTGCTTGGCTCCTCCCAAGGCTTGGGCAGGCATCGTAATGCCGCGACCGGCCGACAGGGCGTCCATAAGCATCGCCCAACCGTGTCCGGCCCCGTCTGCCCCACCGATGATGGCGTCAAGCGGTAACACCACGTCGTCTCCCTCCGTGGGACAGTTGTAGAACGAGACGCCGAGCGGGTCGTGGCGCCGCCCGAGGCGCACGCCGGGCGTGTCGGTGGGTACAAGCGCACAGGTAATACCGAGGTCCTCACCCTTTCCGAGCAGACTTTCCGGGTCGCGGAGCTTGAAGGCCAGCCCGAGCACCCCGGAAATAGCTGCCAGAGAGATGTATCGCTTCTCCCAGTTCAGGCGTAGCTTGATCTCGCCATCGTCGTCGCGAAAGACTTCACCGCGCGACTCCATCGCGCCAGCGTCCGATCCAGCGTTCGGCTCCGTGAGGGCAAACGCCGGCAGAATGTCGCCGCCGGCGAGACGGGGCAGGTAGTGCTCCTTCTGCTCGTCGGTGCCGTAGTGCATGAGCAGTTCGCCGGGTCCCAGCGAATTTGGAACCATCACCGTGATGGCCAGCGGGACGGAGTGTGAACCTAGCTTCTGCACCACGGCGCTGCGGCCCGTTGCCGAGAAGTCGCGACCGCCGTATTCCTCCGGAATAAGAAGCCCGAAGAAGCCCTTCTCCTTGAGATAGTCCCACGTCTCCGCGGAAAGGTCGCCGCGCTGGTGCACGTCCCAGTCGTCGACCATTTCGCAGACTTCTTCGCACGGGCCGTCCAGGAAGGCCTGTTCCTCCTCAGTCAGTTCCGGATAGAGTTGGTCGAGCGCCTTCTCGAAATCGGGATTCCCAGAAAAGAGTTCACCGTCCATCCACACACTGCCCGCGTCGATGGCCGTTTGCTCGGTCTCCGAAATGGTGGGCAGAAACTGAAGCGCTTCCATCAGTCGCATGAGAGCGGCAGATACCTGGCGGCGGATCGGGCCGATGTTGAAGACGGCCACGAGCACGCCGTAGGGGATCCAGACCCAGAGCGGAGCCCCGCCGCCGTAGAGGCCCACGGCCCCGGCAAGCGCCCAAAGCCACAGCGGAGCGCCGGTGTAGCCGAGGATAAAGAGCACGAGGAGCACGCCCACGACGACGCCGGCCGTCGACATGCTGGCAAAAACGTCAAACAGTGGGAGATTCATGGCGAGCCCTCCTGGTTGTTGAACTAATACGTAACGGCTGACCCGGCGCTGAATGTCGAGCGCGAGCCTGCCGCCCCACGGCGGTTAACACCGTTAACTCACACTTTCATAATACTTAACGGTGTTATCCTGTGCAAGTTCTGTAGGAAGTGCGGACGGGTATGAAGGGAGGAGCGCTTTTCCGTCCACGCGTCCAACCATTCAGACGTACATAACCCAAGTTGCGGGGTATAGCTGAACGGCAAGAAAAAGCGGTGCCCGTGACCGATATTGAGAGACGAACCTCTAATTTCGCTCTCTCAGATTCCCGGTCTCATGGACACCGCTATCATTACTGTTTACTGCCTTACCGACGATTGGCTCCGATCCCGCCGCCATCAGGAAAGTTCTCAGCGGAGGGTCACCGACGCGGAGGTGATGACCACTGCAATTGTGGCCGCCCGATTTTTCAGTGGCAACTTCGAGACCGCTCTAGACCTGCTTGAGGGCCCGTCCTACTTCGGCGGTCGGCTTAGCCGGAGCCGGTTCAATCGGCGGCTCCACGCGCTGGATTCGGTCCTGGAGTCACTCTTCGAGTGGCTCGGCCGAGTACACCGGATGGCCAGTGTCGAAGACATTTTCCTCATCGATAGCTGTCCAGTCGAGGTCTGCGATAATATCCGGATTGACCGGTGCCGAATCTACCCAAAAACGGCCACTGACGACGTCTACAGGGGATATAACAACAGCAAACGCCGGTATTTCTACGGGCTGAAAGTGCACATGGTGACCACTGCTGAAGGCAATCCGGTCGAAGTCTCTCTTACGCCCGGCAGCTACAGCGACACGAAGCATCTGCGCACCTTCGAACTTGATTTCCCGGAAGGATCGGTCCTCTATGGCGATAAGGCCTACAATGAATACTTTACCGAAGATATCTTGGCCGAGGCCTGCGGCATCGAGCTTCTCCCGCATCGAAAGAAAAACTCGAAGCGGCCGGTCGAAGCCTACGTCGAATACGTCCAGCAGATCTATCGGAAGAAAATTGAAACCGGATTCAGCGGCCTGAAGCGGCTGCTTCCAGCATCAATTCACGCGGTTACAGACCGCGGTTTCGAGCTGAAAGTGTTCCTATTCGTGCTCGCCTGTAGCATCGACGCCCTGCTGTAGGTCGCAACTTGGGTTACATACGAGCCGAAGACTCAGAGCCGCAGATTCTCGATCACACCTGCGGCGCCCATCCCACCTCCCACGCACATCGTGCAGAGGCCATAGCGCACCTCGCGGCGGATCATTTCATGGAGCAGCGTAGCGGTGAGCTTCGCGCCGGTGCAGCCAAGCGGATGCCCCAGTGCGATGGCGCCACCATTTACGTTGACAATGTCCTCGTCAAGCCCCACCTCGCGAATCACGGCAAGCGACTGGGCAGCGAACGCCTCGTTCAGTTCCACGAGGCCGATGTCATCGACGCTGAGGCCCGTCTGCTCCAGCACTTTCGAGATGGCCTCCACGGGGCCAACCCCCATCAGCTCCGGATCGACCCCCGCCACGGCAAACCCGCGGAGGCGCCCCAGCGGATCAATGCCGAGTTTCTCCACACGATCGCCGCTCATCACGACCGTTGCGGCCCCGCCGTCGGATCGCTGCGAGGAGTTGCCCGGAGTGACGGTCCCGCCTTTCTGGAACGCCGCGGGAAGCTGAGACAGCACCTCCAGGTTCGTGTCGCGGCGTGGCCCCTCATCCACGGTGAACTCGGTTTCGACCTCCGTTTGCTCTCCCACGTGCCCGTTCACCGACTGGTAGCGTGTCTCCTCCACGGTGAGCGGGACGAGTTCATCGTCGAAGCGGCCGCTGTCGATGGCCTCGACGGCCCGCTCGTGGGAGCGCAGCGCGAAGCGATCCTGGTCCTCGCGCGAGACCTCGTACTCCTCCGCCACATTCTCGGCCGTGATGCCCATTGACACGAACGTGCCAATGTCCTCGTCGGTGAGCTCGGGATCGGGTTGAAAGAAGAAGCCGCTCATGGGCACCTGACTCATCGACTCGGCGCCGCCTGCAACGATGGTCTCGGCGGTGCCGGTGGTGATGCGCTGCGTGGCCTGCGCGATCGTCTGGAGCCCCGACGAGCAGAAGCGGTTGATCGTGGCGCCGGGCACGCTGTCGGGCAATCCGGCCTTTTGGGCAATAATCCGCCCAACGTTCATCCCTTGTGGGCCCTCCGGAAACGCGCAGCCCATGAGCACGTCGTCGATCATCTCCGGCTCCAGGCCGTCGACCCGATCCATGGCCCCTTTCACGGCTTCGGCCCCGAGGTCCTCTGGACGGTAGTTCTTAAGCGTGCCCTTCTTGGCCTTGCCGACGGGCGTGCGGACGCTGCTGACGATGTAAGCGTCGTTGTGTGCGTTCATGATCCTGTCGAGATGTGAGAAAGTTCTTGGAGAGGCGTCCCGCCGGGACGCCTGTACGCATTCGATGCAGATCCCGAGTCGGAATCAATTTCTAAGCGGCTCGTTGTGCTTCAACATGTGCTCTACGCGGGCCATCGTCTTCTCCTCGCCCAGCAGACTGAGGAAGGTCTCGCGCTCCAGCTCCAGCAGATAGTCTTCGTGCACCTCTTGGGGACTGCTGAGCTTTCCGCCGCACATGACGGTCGCGAGCTTCGTGGCGAGAAATTCGTCGTACTCCGAGATGTAGTTGCCCTCGCGGTACTGCATGAGCGCCACCTTGAAGGTTGACAGCGTCTTTTCGCCGAGCACCTTGATCCTGTTCATCACCGGCGGGGGCGTGTAGCCTTCTTCACTGAGGCGGAGCACCTCCTGCTTCGCCACGTGCAGACGCCGATCTTCGTGCATCACGAGGCGCGTGTTCTCCGGCAGAAAGCCCATTTCGACGCCCTGCGCGGCGCTCTCCGCCACCTCGGCCATCGCCACCGTCTCGAAGTAGGGGCGCAGGTGATCCTGGATGGTGTTGTGGCGGTCGTTGGGCGCCTCGCGGGCCGCCTTCGCGGCGAACCGCATCGTGCCGGTGCCCGCCGGGATGAGGCCGACGCCCAATTCCACGAGGCCGATGTACGTCTCCGCCGCGGCGACTGGGTTGGGGCAGGCCATCGCCATCTCGCAGCCGCCCCCGAGCACGCGCTGATGCGTGGCCACGACGACCGGTTTCTCCGCGTACCGCACGCGCTGCACCGTGTCCTGAAACTCGGCGATGTACGCCCCGATCTGGTCGAAGCCGCCCTGCTGCACCGCCTGGGCCATCTCGTAGAGATTGGCGCCCACCGAGAAGTTCTTGCCCTGATTGCCCACCACGAGGCCGCGGAGGCCCGCCGTCTCCTCCACCCGCTCAATGCACTCGCGGAGTCCCTGCATCACGGTGCGCCCCAGCGTGTTGGCCTTCGAACGAAATTCGAACAGGGCCACGTCGTCGCCGATATCGAGCAGGGCCGCTTCGTCGTTTGTCCAGAGCTCATTGGCCACGTCCTGTTTGACGGCGGCTAGATCGAGCTCGTCGTCGGGGCGCGGATCCGGCTCGTAGTCGCCCTCACCCGGCAGGTACACCGTTCGCTCTCCCTCCCTCGTGCGGTAGAACGTCGCGTCCTCCCCATCCATATCGGTGACCCATGCGGGTACCGCCAGATCGTGGTCCGACATCCCGTTCCGCACCGTCTCCATGCCGAGCGTGTCCCACGTCTCGAACGGACCTTTCTCCCACCCGAAGCCCCAGCGAATGGCCCGGTCCACGTCGGCCGGATTATCAGTAATCTCGCCGATTCGGTTCGCGCTGTACGCGAGCAACTCTAGGGCTGTCTCGCGGAAAAATCGTCCTGCCCGACCAGTGTCTTGATAGAGGGCGTTTAAACGAGCGCTCAGCCCGCCGGCTTCTTGAATCGATTCGAGGTCTCCGAGCTCTTCCTCCTCGGCGCTCGTGTACTCGAAGGTTTCGGGATCGAGCGACTTAATCTCGCCGTCCTCCTTCTTGTAGAAACCCGCCTTGGTTTTCTCCCCAAGTCGCCCCTCATCCACGAGTCGCTGCAGGATGTCCGGCACCTGAAAGGCCTCGCGCCGCTCGTCGTCCTCCACCTTGTCGTAGAGGTTGTGGGCCACGTGGAGCATCACGTCGAGCCCCACGAGGTCGGCGGTGCGGAAGGTGGCCGACTTGGGACGCCCTACCAGTTGCCCGGTGAGCGCATCAATCTCCTCGATCGTGTACTCCCCCTCGGTGTAGTACCGGAGAGCTTGCAGCAGCGCAAAGACGCCGATCCGGTTGCCGATGAAGTACGGCACGTCGTTGGCCACGACGATGCCCTTGCCCAGCCGCAGGCGCCCGAACTGCGCCACCCGCTCCACGACCGAGGGCTCCGTGCGGCCGGTCGGCACCACCTCCAGCAGCTTCTGGTAGCGGGGCGGGTTGAAGAAGTGCGTGCCCAGGAACCGCCGCTTGAAGTCGTCCGACCGGCCTTCGGCGATCTCGTGGATGGGAAGCCCGCTCGTGTTCGTCGAAATCACGGCGCCGGGCCAGGCGTGCTCCTCCACCTGGGCGTGCACGTCCCGCTTCACGTCCATCCGCTCCACGACCGCCTCCACGACCCAGTCCACCTCCCCCACTCGATCGAAGTGCTCCTCGAAGTTGCCGAGATAGATCCGGTCGGCCACGTCGTCGGTGAAGAAGGGATCGGGGCTCGCGTCGCGGGCCTGCTCGAATCCCTCTTCGACAATTGCATTCGGATCATCCGCCTCGTCGGGCGCAATGTCGAGCAGGTGCACTTCCAGCCCGGCGTTGGCGAGGTGGGCGGCGATCTGCGCGCCCATCGTCCCGGCTCCCAGCACCGCTGCCGTCCGAAAGGGACGGTGCATGGCGGGGGCCTCCAAGTTGAGAGCGCGCGTGTCGAGGGCCTTGGTTTCCATGACTGTAGTCAGAGATGTGAGTGAATGAAAATGTTGGAATTAACGGCGTTAACCGAAATGTCTGCCAGTGTGGCTGCATCGCCGCGTCGAGCTGGATTCAATGTCCCGCCCTCTGAGGACGCGGGCAGAGAAGCAAACAGCGTGATGCGAGAGGATACCTGTCCCGACTCATGTACCGGCTATCATCGGGGTGATACGTGACGGCTCTCCCCAAGTCACGTTTCACGAATCACGTTTCAGGATCTACCTCCACCAGGACGACTCCGCGGTCGGTCTGCTCGTTCGGGGGCTCGTCTCCGTCATAATAGAGCGCCTCAATCTCATCGGCATAGGCCTCTTTTACCTTTGGTCGACGGATTTTGAGCGTCGGGGTCAGCAGGTCCGATTCGACAGTGAGATCGTCGGGAATGAGGGCAAAGCGCTTGACGGTGGACCAGGAGTCCATGCCTTCGTTCGCCCCCTGCACGATGGACCGGAACGTGTTTACAATGCCCGGCGTAGCGAGGAGATCTTCAATGTCCTGCTCCGCATCCAGCCCCAATTCTTTCGCCTGCGCCCGCACCTGATCCAGGCTCGGAAATACCAGCGCCGCGCAGAATTTGCGGTCGCTGCCCACGACGACAGCATTGTCCACGAGCGGGTCACTGCTCATCCGATTCTCGATGGGCTGGGGCATCACGTACTTGCCCGTTGAGAGCTTAAAGAGATCCTTCTTCCGATCGGTGATTTTGAGGAACCCGTCCTCGTCGAACTCTCCAATATCTCCGGTGTGAAACCACCCATCGTCCTCCATAACCTCAGCCGTTTCGTCGGGGGCCTTGTAGTACTCCTGCATGACGTGGGGGCCACGCGTGAGGATTTCTCCGTCCTCGGCAATCCGGACCTCGATGCCCGGGAGGGGCTCGCCCACGGTGCCGGGCTTGTTGCGTTCAGGCCGGGTGTAGGTAATGACGGGACTGGTCTCGGTGAGGCCGTAGCCCTGCAGCGTGGTGATGCCCGCCGCCGCGAGGATGTTGGCGAGATCTGGCTGAAGGGCCGCCCCGCCGACGACGATGTACTTGACGCGCCCGCCGAGCGCGGCCCGCCATTTGCGAAAGACGAGCCGGTCTGCGATCGCCCGCTTGGCCTTGTACAGGGCGGACCCAGGCTGCGTCATATCGTATGCCTGCGCCACCTCCAACCCCCACTCCCCAATGGCCTTCTGGACGCCCGTCATCGCCATGATTTTCTTCTTGATCCCTGCATACACTTTTTCCAGCACCCGCGGCACGGACGCGAACACCGTGGGCCGCACCTTGGGAAGGGCTTCCACAAGATTATCCGGATGCGTGAAGTAAACGCTCACGCCCCGGTACACAAAGGCGTACTGCAGCATCCGGGCGAACACGTGCGTGAGGGGCAGGAACGAGATTATGACTTCCCCCTCCGGCCCCGTCTCGAAGTCGTCCAGCTCCCCGACCGACGTGACGGCGTTGGACGAAATGTTCTCGTGCGACAGCATCACGCCCTTGGGCTGTCCGGTCGTGCCACTTGTATAGATGATCGTCGCGAGGTCGTCCGCGTCGATCTGGGCCCGGAGTTCGCCGATGGCCGCGTCCTGGTCGTCGACCGAGGAGCGACCGCGTTCCTGCAGATCCTCCAGCGTCATCAGCTCGACCCGATCGGGCAACTCGGGGCGCTCGTCCTCGACATCGCCGGGATCACAGAGCACGACCGTTTCGATGCGAGGCAGATCCGGCAGGATCTCTGCGGCCTGCGCCAGGCGCTTCGAATTCGACACCACGAGCGCCTCGGCCTCGGCGTGCTCGGCGATGTACTGCATCTGATCCAGCGCGCTCGACAGATACAGGGGCACGTCGATGAGCCCTCCAATGAGGCACCCCATGTCGACGACACAGAAGTCAACGTCGCTCTCCATGAGGAGCACCACCTTGTCGCCCCGATCCAGGCCGAGGTCCAGGAGGCCGAGGGCCGTCTCCTCCGCTCGCTGCCGAAACCGATCCAGCGACATCGGCACCCATCCGTCCTCGGTGGGCTGGTTCAAGGCACAGGGGTTCTCGTACACATCGGTGGCCTCGTAGAGCAGCTCCGGGAGCGTCTTTTCGCGAATGCACGGGCCCGCATCCGGGGGAGCAGTGTGTACGGCACTGGGCGCAGTGGCTACAGCGTCGGGCATTAGACCGCAGGATCCATCGGTGAAAGAGAATGGGGGGCGGTTCCGGGCAACGTTCGAGCAGACCTAGGGCGTTGAGGGGGCCGTCGCGCGCCGGAAGCCCCGGATGGCCTGACGGATGGCCGTGTCGATGAACGTGTCCGGGTCGATTCGGACATCGACCCGATCGGCAAGCAGCAGGGAAATGGTACCGTGCAGGGAAGCCCACACCGTACTGGCGGAAACCTGCGTGTCCTCGACCTCAAAAATGCCCTCCTCGACGCCCTCTTCGAGCGCCCGGGCGAAGAAGTCGAGATTCTCACGGGCTGCCCGGTACTTCTCGGGGGGATAGCGCTCCATCCGCTCCGGCCGCAGTTGGAACATGATCTCGTAGTATTCGGGATTTTCAAGCCCAAACTCAACAAAGCATTGGCAGAGCGCGCGCATCCGACGCACCGGGGCATCGGCATGCTGGGCGGCAGTCTCCTGCAGCCGATCGCGCAGCTCCATCATGCCTTCGTGGATGAGGGCATGCAGCAGGGCATCCTTGCTATCGAAGTACAGGTAGATGCTGGTGGCGCTATAGCCGATGGCGTCGGCAATCTTGCGCATCGACAGGTCCTGGTACCCCTCCTGCACGAGGAGGTGACGCGCCGTGTCCAGAATGCGGCGACGAAGGCCTCCATTCTCGACTCCGTCAGACATCGAATTCATAATACCGATCCGTGCGGAAATGTCTAAAGTTGCTCCCACGATCCCTCAGATAGCAAACCCCGATACGCCACATCAGGCCGATGCAGCGTACCGGGCCAGCTCCTCCAGCAGATCCAGCGGTGACCAGACACACCGCGATACGCTCCGGGTCGCAGACGCTCTACTGAAAGTTGAACAGGAGCGAGAACCGCAGGGTGTTGGCCAGCGGGCTTGCATTGTCTTGGGTGTAGAGGTACGAAATGTCGACCCCAACGATGTTGTACCGAAGACCGGCCCCAAACGTCAGGAACTGACGATCTCCATTGTCCGGATCCTCGTAGTAGTACCCGGTTCGAAGCGCAAAGAGGTCGCTGTACCAGTACTCCAGGCCCGTCCCCACCGTGAACTGCTCGATCAGAGTGAGAGGCTCCGCCTTGCCGTCGGGCCCAACCTGCCCGGAGGCGGTCCCCCACGAGTCGAAGAGCGCCTCGAAGCCCGTCTTTCCGACCCGGGCTGTGTCGCCATCGGCGATCTTCTGCTTGGTGCTTACCAGCGATTTATTGAAGTCGGTCGCGATGGTTAGCGAGTTGTACTCGTCGAAGTCGAGGGTTAGTGCCGGCCCTACGCGGAGGTTGGCGGGAATCGGGTCTCTGCCAATCTCCTGCTTGTTGAAGTCCAGCGTGCCTCCCAGGTTCGCAATGTTGAGCCCCGCCGAGAACGTCGCGTCCGCTCCACCCATCGAAAAGGGAGCCGAGCGATACAGGGCCGAAATGTCCGTCGCGAATGTGGAGGCTTTTCCGTCCCCCGTCGCATCCCGCTGTCCGGACGAAAGCTTGGAATAGATGTACCGGATTGAAGTGCCCACCCCCAGCCGATCTGTGATTTTCCTGGCATAAGAGGTGGAGACGGCAAGCTGGAAGGAGTTCGTTACCCCGAGTCGGTTTCCTTGCTTGTCGCGGATCTCGGTCTCCCCAAGATTGAGAAACTGCACGTTTCCTCCGAACGTGCCGACGCCATCGACCCGGTGCGTCCCCACGAGGTACTCGTAGAAGAGGTTGGCGTTAAATTCCGGCAGCCAGTTGGCGTGCGTGAGCCCCACCTGCGTGTTTTCCTGAAAGGCGAGGCCGGAGGGGTTCCAGAACATGGCGTTCGCATCGTCCGCCACAGCCACACCCGCATTCCCCATGCCCGCCGATCGGCTGTCCGGTTCAATGCGGAGGAAGAGCGCCGACGACTGGGCCACCTGCCCGTGGGCCGGCACGGCAAGCGTAACTGCGAGCAGAAACGACCCGAGCAGCGCGAAAAACGACTGAGGGGCGCGTAAAAAAGACAGGTCTGTCATGGGAAAGAAGGTTAGTCGCGTACAGAACGAAAATCGACGCGGGCACGACCGGGTGCACCGAAGCACCTGGGCAACGATACGCCCCGTGCGCTGACGGCCTCACGGTCTCCCTCGTGTCAAGAGCCACAATCAACGCAGTGGCAGTGCGTCATCCGTAACGCTTTAGATCAAACAGGCCTGTTCAAGGTGGTTGTTTAAAAGAATCTCAGCCATCGCTGTCCGGGTGGGGTGCGCCGAAAAATACACGGCGTGAGGTACGAATGTAATCCGCGCAACGACGTTCCCCCCAGCCCAACGACGCTCTGTAGCTCTTCTAGCGGCTCGCCCCCCTATAGTTTCCGTCCCTGACATTTTCTCGCTACTCGTCTTCCAGGGCATCTCTGAGACGCGTCAGACGCTGGAGCGATTCGGACATGCGCCGGCACGCCTCCTGAATGTCCTGAGCTGACGACACAAACTGCTCGTCGAGCTCTTCCTCCTGGCTCAACTCAACGAGAAACTGTGCATTCCCCGAGATAATCGAGAGGGGATTGTTGAGCTCATGGTAGACGGTCGAGACCGCCTCGCGAATTTCTTCCTTCGTTTCGGGCTCCTCAAAGTCGGTCATCGTGGACGGGATTGGTCCTAAAAGAAAAAGGAGATGCACATCTGTGTTCGAACTGCCGCTGGCTTCTTAGAGTCTGTTTTAATTTATGCTTCGAGTTGCGAGCGGTCTCGATGGCCTGCAAATCGGTCTCGTCGTCGGCAAGTAGTTCCACTACGTGCGTCCTCCTCGACCGATTTTCGCCTCATCGATCCTCGCTCTCACGATACGATTCAAAATCAAAACAGACTCTTACAGGTCGGCAAGCGACCGCCGGTGGGCCACCTCGATTCCGCGATCGGTCCGTTCGAGATCGCCAACAGCAACCTCCGGATCGTGCTCAAAGAACAATTTCCATTCCGACCGTTCGGCCCGCTCAAGAAAATCCCCTTTTTCGTCGATCGTTTGCAGAGGACGAACGTCGTAGGCCATCGTCCAGGCGGGGGGGAGATGGTGGGTGGTCGGCAGCAAGTCGGCCACGTACACGAGGGTCGTCGCGTCGTCGTGCACCTTTACAATTTGTTGGGCTTCGGTATGGCCGTGGACGAGCGATACGTCGATGTAGGGCAGAAGAGATCCGCTGCCGTCCACAAGATGGAGCTGGTCGGCGGCCTCAATCGGGGCAAACGTTTCTGAGAGAAAAGAGCCTTTCTCCTTCGGGTTCGGATCGGTGGCCCAATCCCAGTGCCGCCGCTGAACGTGGTACGTGGCGTTGGGAAAGGTAACCTCGGCTCCCGTATCGGTCTGGCGGGTGCTGCCGCCGCAGTGATCGAAGTGAAGGTGCGTGAGGATGACGTCCGTCACGTCCGCCAGCGCCATGCCGTGGTTGCGCAGCGATCCCTCGAGAGTTGCAGTCTCGTGGTCGACGGCGTAGATATCCTGGTACTCGGTCCCTTCGAACGTGTCGCCAACGCCGGTGTCCACGAGGATCACGCGGTCGTCTCCCACCAGGAGCAGGCAGCGCATGCTGAGCAGAATGCGGTTTTGTGCGTCTGGCTCGATGCGCTGCGACCAGAGGGGCTTCGGCACAATCCCAAACATGGCGCCTCCATCCAGCCCAAAACGACCGGTTTCGATGGCGTGGAGGGTGTAAGGACCAATCTGAGGCATGAAGATGAAACGGATGTGCGGAAGCCGATGGGGGCAGTTTAATCTCGCAAATAACGCGCCTAATATCCACGCGCCTTACACTTCTTCCGGCGGAAAATCTTTAAAGTGCCCGTTCGATCGAATGCGGCGCTGGACGCCTTCCTGCTGCTCGAGTTGGGGGATGATCGACTCGAAATGGTGAATAAGGTAGCGGATGCGTTCGTCTTCGGTTCTATGCCTGAGCAGGTCCTGTTTCTGCTCATCGTCGAGCGCAGCGTTCTGGGCGAGGACGAAGGACAGGCGATCCACGTTCTCATAAAGGTCGGGGCGAACAGTGCGACCGGCCAGCTCCAGCAACTTCATGTGCTGCGTGATGACGCGCTCCTTCAGGTCGAGGTCGACGGTCTGCTCCTCGTCCTCGATCAACGTCACGTCGGCGGTATAGTAGCTGGCCTGGTCGTCGTGGACCGCTTCGAGGCGAAATCGCTCCTCCCCGCGCACGACGATGTCCATACGCCCATCCTCGTACCGGTTTACGACCCGGTCAATCCGAGCGGTCGTTCCCACGTCGGCCCACGAATCGTCGCCGGCCTGAACGATGCCGAACGGCACGTCGTGCTCCAGGCAGTACGTCGTGAGATCCTTGTACCGCTCCTCGAAGATGTGGAGAGAGACATGCTCGCCGGGGTAGAGTACAAGGTCCAGCGGAAACAGTGGGAGAGAGTCGATGGAGTCCATAGCACTACAAAGAAAAAAGTATCGCGAAGATCACGCCCAGGCGTCGAGACGACCTGGTCTTGACTGACGCAAGACAGCGCTCCATTTCGCCGCGCGACGGAAGACGCAGTGATGGAGCTTTTGTACTACTCGTTCCACAGGCGAAGTACTGAAAAGACGCCGCCGTACCCAGATCTGAAGTTCCCCGCTTCCGCAGTGCTACTTAACGCGCCCCCGCTCCCGGAGTTCGAGGACTGCGGCCAACGAATCATTTTTGTTTCATCTTCGGGTTACGACTCGCCTGTGTCTTCGTCGGAGGTGAGCGGATTCGTCGAGGCCATCTCGTCGGTGGGCTCCAGAGCGTGAAGCTGCCCGAACTCCAGGCGCAGGGCACGCCCGGCAATGCGGGCGAGGGACGGGTCGTGCGTGGCGAGCACGAAGGTCTGGTCGATCTCTCGACTGAGGCGTTCGATTTCTCGATGCATCGGTTCGGCCGTTCGGGCGTCGAGATTGCCGGTCGGCTCATCCATGAGCACCAGGGCGGGCTCGTTCATCAGGGCACGGGCGATGGCCACTCGCTGCTTCTCGCCCCCCGAGAGCGTGCTGGGGCGGTGGTCGGCCCGATCGACCAGGCCCAGCAGATCGAGCAGGTCGCGAGCCCGAGGGGTCACGTCCCCCATCGACCGGTGCTGGATGAGCGCGGGCATCGCCACATTTTCGAGCGCTGTGAACTCGGGAAGCAGGTGGTGAAACTGAAAGACGAACCCAATGGAGCGGTTGCGAAACGCGGCAAGCTCGTCGTCGCTCTTTGCGAAGAGGTCGTCCCCTTTGAATTGAATGGTCCCGGACGTGGGACGATCAAGGGCGCCGAGCAGGTGGAGCAGCGTCGACTTCCCCGTCCCGCTCTCTCCTACGACGGCCACAATTTCTCCTTCCCGAACGGTCATGTCGAGCCCCCGGAGTACCGTCAGCGGCTCGTCGCCGCCGGTATCGTACTGCTTTACGAGATCGTCGACCGTAAGGAGCGGGGCGTCCACAGTGGCGGAGAGGTTAAAACGGAAAGGAAAGGCTACGCTCGTATCGGGCGGAGCATGAGTACGTATTGCGTAGCGCGTATTGCGTAAGGACTCCGCAAAGAGGGATGATTTGATACGGAATACGACCCCTCAATCTCCTCGTTCGAGATCGTACTTGTTGAGCTTGTTGTACAGATGCGACCGCTGGATGCCGATCGTCTCGGCCGTCTGGCTCACGTTCCAGTCGTGCTCGTGCAGCTTGTGCTGAATGAAATGCTTTTCGAACTGGTCGCGAGCATCGCTGAAGTCGTCGTACGCTTCGATGAGCTCCTGCGTGGGCCCGTCCGATCCCACGCCCGGCTGCACGAACTGATCGATGTCATCGGCCTCGATCGTGTCGCCCTCCACGAGAATGAGCAGGCGCTCGATGACGTTGTGCAGCTCGCGGACGTTGCCCCGCCAGTCGTAGCGCTTCAGTCGCTGGAGAGCGTCGTCGGCAAACTCCTTGGGGGCGAGGCCGTTGCGCTGCGCCACTCGCTCGGCAATGTGCCGGGTGAGCAGCGGAATGTCGTCCCGGCGCTCCCGGAGGGGCGGCACGTCGATGAGAATGACGCCGATCCGGTGGTACAGGTCCTCCCGGAACGTGCCCTCCTCGATTTCCTCCATCAGGTCCTTGTTCGTCGCCGCGACGACCCGCACGTCAACCGAGATGGTATGCTCTCCCCCTACCCGCTCGATTTCGTTCTCCTCCAGCACCCGCAGCACCTTGGCCTGTGCCGAGAGGCTCATGTCTCCGATTTCGTCGAGGAACAGCGTGCCCTCGTGGGCCTGCTCGAACTTGCCAATGCGCTGTTGCGTGGCCCCCGTAAACGACCCCTCCTCGTGCCCGAAGAGCTCACTCTCAATCAACTCGCTCGGGATGGCCGCACAGTTGACCTCCACCATCGGCTCCTCGGCCCGAGCCGACTTGTGGTGGATCCACTTGGCCACCAGCTCTTTGCCTGTGCCGTTTTCGCCCGCGATCAGCACACGCGCCTCCGTCGGCGCCACCCGCTCGATGGTGTCCTTGATCTCCTTGATGGCGTCGCTCTCCCCAATGATGGGGGGCAGGTCGCCCGTGCTCTGCTCGGTGATGGTCTGCCGCATGCGCCGGTTCTCCACCTCGAGCTCTCCGTGGTCCAGGGCGTTGCGGACCGTTACAAGGAGGCGGTTGAGGTCCGGGGGCTTCTCGATGAAATCGTACGCCCCCAGCTTGGTGGATTCGACGGCCGTCTCGATGGTGCCGTGGCCGCTAATCATGAGGACCGGCACTTCATAGCCCTCGTCGGCGATCGTTTCGAGGACCTCCATGCCGTCCATCTTCGGCATCTTTATGTCGAGGATCACGAGGTCGTACGCGTTCTCGCGGAGGGCCTCCAGCGCCTCCTCTCCATCGACAGCCTCCTCGACCTCGAAGTCCTCGTACTCAAGAATTTCGCGGAGCGTCCGACGAATGCTCGCCTCGTCGTCGACAACCAGAATAGTGGGCATGCCGAAAATAAGGCTCGTCCATAGAACGTGCCATGGGACCGCACTTGCTCGCGCGCAAGGTGCGAGCGAACGGGGAACGAAGGGGTCGACCGCAGTTGGACTCCACAAGCCTCCGACCAGCCGAAGCGAAGATGTGCCCTTCCCTGGGCGGCGTTGTCCTGCGCAACTGCCGCCCACACAAGTGAGCCCCTACGAAGAGGCCTTCTTCTGACGGACCTCCGCACGGGCCATGTATCGCTCAGCACTGTCAGCCTGATCGGAGTCGGGGTACTCCTCCTGGATCCGCTGATATGCATTCATCGCCGCCTCGTATTGACCCGCTTCCTCGTAGGCCTGCCCCGCACTGAGCAAAAACCGAGGAGCGGTCAGGTTATTCTGGTACTGCGACGCGGCCTGTTCGTAAAGCTCGGCGGCGCGCTCGAAGTTTCCCCTGTTTTCGTAGATGGCCGCCTGCGCCGCGTAGGCGCTCGCTCCGATGAAGTTTTCCTCCTTCTCAAACCGCTGGAAATAGTTCAGGGCCCGGTCGTACTCCCCGCGCTGGTAGAGCGCGTTTGCCGCGTAGAAGGTGGCGAGATTGCCAGCGTCCGTGTTCCCATAGTCGTCGGCAATGGCGAGAAGCCCCGCCTGATTGCCCGTCCCCTCAAGGGCCTGCTGATAGTTTCCTTGCTCGTAGACGGGAAGGATCTGGCCGAGCTGCTGGTTGGCTGCCTGCTCCTGCTGCTGGTGATAGTAAATGTACCCCGGAATCGCCAGCACGAGCAGAAGGAGGGCTATCCCTATGCCGTAGGCCACTCGACGGTGCTCTTCGTAAAAGAGGAGAGCCCGGGCGTACAGGTCGACAAAAAAGTTTTGCCGAAGCTCCTGGCGACGGGATTTCTTTTCGGGTGTTTTGAGGGCGGTCATGTTCAGCGGAAGGGTCCAACGCTCAAACGAATGCGAAACCGGGAAGCGGAGCGGACATCGAGCTCCGAGCCCAAATGGGTCGTCAAATGCCGTTTAACGCACCGCCGTTCGTTCGTTTCCCCTGGGGCGGGAGCGACCGGCGACGGGAATGGTTTTGCATGTGATCTTTACCAAGGAGGCAACCGGATATTTTATAACTTGGAGGTGCGCCATGTCCGACTCTTCGCACGCAGACATCTCTGCACGCGGGCATCTCTGGCAGACGCTCTTGCACGATATACGACCATCCGCCGCGGTCGCGGCGGGCCGTTCGCTTCTACTGTCGAACTCAGCCTGACTCTGAATTTATGTCTATCAAGCTCGGAATTAATGGATTCGGTCGCATCGGTCGACTGTGTTTTCGGGCGCTTCTCGAACGCGACGAGAGCAACGTCGATATCGTGGGCGTCAACGACCTGACCGACGCCGAGACGCTGGCGACCCTGTTCAAATATGACACGGTGCACGGACAATATCCAGGAGACGTGGACCTGGACGGGGACGCCCTCGTGGTGGACGGGGAACGGTTCCCGGTCTTCAGTGAGAAAGACCCGACCTCCCTCCCCTGGGACGACCTCGATACCGACGCGGTAATCGAGTCCACCGGCGTCTTTCGAACCCGCGAGAAAGCTGCGCAGCACCTGACCGCCGGGGCCGACCGGGTCGTGATCAGCGCCCCCGCGAGAAGTGAGGTCGACGCGACGGTCGTGCTCGGCGTAAACGACGACATACTGACGGGCGACGAGGAGGTCGTGTCCAACGCCAGCTGCACGACGAACTGCCTGGCGCCCCTCGTGAAGGTGCTCGACGATGCGTTCGGGATCGAGAGTGGTCTCATGACAACAGTTCACGCCTACACCTCGTCCCAGAACATCGTGGACGGACCGCACAAGGACCTCCGCCGGGCTCGCACAGCCGCCGAGTCGATCATCCCCACGACGACCGGCGCCGCGAAGGCCGTGGGAGACGTCCTCCCCCACCTCGACGGCAAGCTCAACGGCATGGCCATGCGCGTGCCCACGCCCGACGGCTCCGTGACCGACCTTACGGCCACGGTGCAGCAGAACGTGTCGATCGAGGACGTGAACGAGGCGTTCCGCGAGGCAGCGAACAGTGGACCGCTCTCCGACGTGCTGGCCTACAGCGACGAGCCCATCGTGTCTCGGGACATCATCCACGACTCGCATTCCTGCATCTACGACGCCCCCTGGTCGATGACCGCCGACTCGATGGTGAAGGTCGTGGGCTGGTATGACAATGAGTGGGGCTACGCCCACCGCACGGTGGACCTCGTGGAGCGACTCGTGAAAGAATCAGCCTAGTGGCTCCCATGTCGCCGCCCACTCCGGGAGCCGGAGATGGCCATCCGGAGCGGGTGGCAGATCACTCGTTGTGCCGCTCAATTCCTCCACGTTATGCAAAAGCTGACCCTCGACGACATCGCCGTGCGTGGCAAGCGTGTCCTCATCCGCGTCGACTTCAACGTTCCCCTCGCGACCTCGGAGGACGGAAGTCCGCGCGTGGCGGACGATACTCGCATCCAGGCCGCCCTCCCCACCATCCGCCACGTCCTCGACAATGGGGGTACGGCCATCCTCATCAGCCACCTGGGGCGGCCCGGCGGACAACCCGATCCGGATCTGAGCCTGGCCTGTGTGGCCGATCATCTCGGCACGCTGATCGAGGAACGGGTGCGGTTCTCCAGCAACACGGTGGGCGAGACCGTCGGGGAGATTATCAACGGCATGAGTGAGGGAAGCGTGATCCTGCTGGAGAACACCCGCTTCGACGCCGGAGAGAAGGCGAATGACGAGACCTTTGCGCAGGCGCTGGCCCACCTGGCTGACGTGTACGTCAACGACGCCTTCGGGACCGCGCACCGCGCCCACGCCTCCACGGCCGGCGTGGCCAAATTTGTGGACGTGGCCGTCATGGGACGCCTTATGGAGAGCGAAATCGAGGCGCTGACCCGCGTCCGCGATCGCCCCGAGCATCCGATGGTTGCCATCCTCGGTGGCTCCAAGGTGTCCGACAAGCTCGGAACGATCGAGGCGCTCTCCAAAACGGCCGACCACCTGCTCATCGGCGGCGCCATGAGCTACACGTTCCTCAAGGCACTCGGCCGTGAGGTGGGAACCTCTCGCTTCGAGGCCGACCGGCTGGAAACAGCCGAGTCGCTCTACGAGCAGGCTGAAAACACCCTCCAGCTCCCGAGCGATCACGTGGTGGCCGACGCGGCGGAGGCCGACGCCGAGGCATCTGTCGTTGAGGGTGACATTCCGGAGGACAAGATGGGGCTCGACATCGGCCCCTCCACCATCGATGCGTATCGAGACACGATTCTCGACGCTGCCACGGTCGTGTGGAACGGGCCGATGGGCGTATTCGAAATCGATCAGTTTGCGGAGGGCACGATGGCCATCGCCAACGCGGTGGCCGACGCGACCGACGCGGGGACTTTTTCCGTGGTCGGGGGGGGCGACTCGGTGTCGGCCCTCGCCAAATCGGGATGCACCGAGCGCATCAGTCACGTCTCCACCGGTGGGGGCGCCCTGCTGACGTTCCTCGAAGGCGCCCCCCTCCCCGGCATCGATGCCCTCACGGACGCGTAATTGCGCTGCTTCTTGTGCAACATGGCCCTCCGCCTTTCCCTTCTTGATCCGTCTCTGCTGCAGCTCGCGCAGGTCTGGGTCCAATCTCTTCGCCTGCGGACCTTCCTCCTCGGCGCGGTACAGATCATCGTCATCCTCGGCCTCGCCGTTCTCCTCCTCGCGCTGGTCCGGCGGGGCACCCAGCAGTGGATTGCACGGGTCGAAGACCTCCCCCCGAGCGATCCCAAACGGCAGCGCGTGGTCACGCTCGGCAACCTGCTCCAGTCCGTGGCGGGCTATACCGTGTGGGTGGTCGCGGGCATCATGATCCTCAGCGAAGTGGGGATCGACATCGGCGCCCTGATCGCGACCGCTGGCATCGCGGGCCTCGCCATCGGATTTGGGGCACAGACGCTCGTCAAGGATGTCATCGGCGGCGTCTTTTTGCTCTTCGACGACATCCTGCACGTCGGCGATCTCGTAACCATCAGTGGACATACCGGCACCGTTGAGGAGATCGGGGTCCGGCTCATCAAGCTGCGAAAATTTGACGGGGAGCTGGTGATGATTCCGGCCGGAGAGGTGCGCACCTTCGGCAACAAAAGCGTAGAGTGGGCGCGGGCCATAGTGCCAATCGGGCTGAGCTACAATCAGAACATCGACGCCATTATTCCTGTCATCGAAGAGGTTGTAAATGACTGGGCAGCAGAGCACGAGGACATTTTGCTTGAAGAATCGCCCCAGGTGCAGGGACTGATGGACTTCGGGGATTCCTCGGTCACGGCCCGCGTGTCCGTTCGCGTGAAACCGGGCGAGCAATACGCCGCCGAGCGTAACCTTCGGACCCGGCTAAAACGTGTTTTCGATGAGCGCGGGATTGAGATTCCCTTCCCGCAGCGCACGATGCACATCATCGAGCGCTCCCAACCGCCATCCCAAACCCTGGCGTCTGGGGAGGCCCACACCTCGCCCCAAAACGGAAGCGACTGACTCTCCCACCCGTCGATGTCCCGCACTGCCCTATCCGTTTCCTCGTTGTCGAAAACCTACCGCACCGGCCTCCTGCGCCGGTCGACGGTCCGAGCGCTTAACGGCGTGTCGCTAGACGTGAAGGAGGGTGCCATCTTCGGCCTCCTCGGACCCAACGGTGCGGGCAAGACTACCCTTGTCAAGATCCTGCTCGGGCTCGTCCATCCCACGAGCGGCACGGCCCGCCTCTTCGACCGCCCTGCTGGAAATCCCAGAGCCCGGAGACGGATCGGGTTTGTCCCCGAAAACCACCGCTTCCCCGGCTTTTTTACCGCCGTGCAGACCCTGCACGCGTACGGCCGCCTCGCTGACGTGCCGCGCGCTGAACGCAAGGATCGCATCCTGGCACTGCTGGAGCGTCTCGATCTGGAGGAACGGGGCGATTCGAAGGTCAAAACCTTCTCGAAGGGCATGCTCCAGCGGCTTGGGCTGGCGCAAGCCCTGCTCAACGATCCGGACCTGCTGTTTCTCGATGAGCCGACCGGCGGCGTCGACCCGGTAGGGCGCCGCGCCATCCGCGACATTGTGCTGGAGCTGCGGGACGAGGGAAAAACCATCTTCCTCAACTCGCACCTGCTCTCGGAGGTGGAGAAGGTGTGCACGCAGATCGCCATCCTGCGCGAGGGATCGCTGGTGCGAGAGGGGAGTGTGGAGGAGCTCACCGCCGTGGAGCGGGTGTACGACCTCGTCGCCACCCCCATCCCCGATTCGATCCGGAACGACGCCGCCCTTCCCCTCGCCCCTGCTCCCGATGGATCCTCTCCCGAACCAGACCTGGAACAGTACCGCGTCCGTGCCGACGACCGGGCGACCCTGAACGCCGTACTCGACCGGCTGCGCGGGGCCGAGGTCGAGATCGAGTCGATCACCCCGCTGCGGCAGTCGCTCGAAGACTACTTCATCGACGTGATCGACACCCCGACCTAACACCCCTCTTCCCTCGCCCGATACTCACACCATGCGCCCCCTGCTCGGCCTGGTTTTGATCACGTTCCGGGAGCTCTGGGCCCGCAAAATCGTGCTGGGGCTCTTCATCATCAGCTCGCTGGTCCTGCTGGCCGTCACGTTCGCGCTCAATCTCGACGTGGTGGAGGGGTCGCTCGCTGGAATTCGTCTCTTTGGACAGGAGGCCGCGCCCGAGGACATGGGCGGAGAGGACGCCCCCCCGCTCACCCTGAACCGCGTGGTGATCGCTGTGGAGTCCGTCGTAGCCGGGGTGGCGTACTGGATCGGCATCCTCCTGGCCCTTTTTGCCTCCGCTTCCCTGTTTCCCGACCTGCAGTCGGACGGGCGGGTGGAGCTGCTACTGTCCAAACCCGTCGGTCGCACGAAAGCTCTGCTCGGACACGTGCTGGGGGTGTGGAACGCCATCGCCGTGCTTACCCTCTATCTCATGGGCGGCGTCTGGATTATCATGTCGCTAAAGACGGGCGTGTGGAATCCGCGCTTCCTGCTCTCCCCCCTGATCGTGGTGGCCATGTTCGCGGTCATGTACGCCGCCGTCATGCTGATGGGCGTGTGGACCGAGAGCACCGCCCTGGGCCTCATCGTCTCGTACGGCCTCATCTTCGTGTCGATGGTCCTCGCGGCGGCCAACCAGATCAGCCCCACACTCGGCCCCGTCGGCCGACCCGTGTTCTGGGGGCTTTACCACACGCTCCCTAACTTCACGGAGGTGACCCAAATCGTGTCGACCCTTGCGAAGGGCGACGCGGTCTCGTCGTGGTATCCGTTCTTCTCCTCCCTCCTGTTCGGAGGCGCGGTCTACGGAGTCACGGGCTACTGGTTTGCCCGGCGGGACTTCTGAGCCGTAGATTTCGCCTCGCTCGTTCCCTACCTTTCAACTACGCCTCCCGACTCATTCCCATCCCGCGCCCCCCATGGTCTACAAAACGCCCGACGCCCTCGACGTTAAGTTGACGGATCTACCGGCCCTCCCCCACCCGAACCGAGTCGTCCTCACCACCCCCACGCACTTCGATGTCGAGTACGTAATCAATCCCCACATGTCGGAGAACGTGGGGGCCGTGCGCAAAGAGGTGGCCTGGCAGCAGTGGAAGGCCGTCCGCGCCACGTACACTGCCCTCGATAAGAAGCCAGTCGTGGTCAATGGCCAACCCGGTCTGCCGGACATGGTGTTCTGTGCGAACCAGACGCTTCCCTTCTACAACCCCGATTCCGACACGAAAGGCGTCGTTCTCAGCCGCATGCACAGCGAGCATCGGGAGGGCGAGGTGCCGTATTACGACCGATTTTTCGAGGACATAGGGTACGTCGTGGAGACACTCCCCGACGACCTGGATGCGGATTTCGAAGGAATGGGGGATGCCCTCTGGCACCCGAAACGCCGCTTGTTGTGGGGCGGGTACGGCTACCGGACGAGCCCGGAGGCGTACGAAGCGCTGAGCGATCTGCTGGACGTGCCGGTCGTGCTGCTGCGCCTCACTGATCCCGATTACTACCATCTCGACACCTGCCTGTGTCCGCTCGACGCTGAGCACGCCCTCGTGGCCCCCGACGCATTTGACGACACGGGCCGGGCCCTCATTGAGTCATTCTTCGACACTCTCATCGAGGTGCCGGACCACGAAGCGCGTCATCAATTCGCCTGCAACGGCCACTGCCCGGACGGGAAACACGTCCTGATTCAGGAAGGCTGCGAACTCACGAATGATCGACTGCGGGAGCACGACTTCGTCCCGGTTGAACTGGACACGAGCGAGTTTCTGAAGGCGGGCGGCTCGGTCTTCTGCATGAAACAGATGATCTGGTGAATGCACAAAACGGAGAGGCCCGAGGCCTCCCCGCAATTCTTGTCCTCCACCCTGTGACGTGGTGTGCGTGAGCCAGTTCTCATTTCGGTCATCATTCCGACCCTGAACGAGGAGGACACGCTCAGCGCCACGCTGCGTTGCCTCCAGCGTCAGGAGGAGCCGTTCGAACCCATCGTCGTGGACGGGGGCTCAGAGGACGAGACGCGGTTGGTAGCCCGCTCCCAGGATGCCACCGTGCTTCGGGCCTCGCAAGGCCGCGCCACACAGATGAACCGAGGGGCCGAGGAAGCAACCGGGGACATCTACCTCTTTCTGCACGCTGATACTCTCCTCCCCCCGAACGGCCTATCGATCATCCGGACCGTGCTCAACGATCCCCACACTTCGTCTGGCACGTTTCGGCTTCAGTTCGACGACCCAAATCCCCTGCTCCGTTTTTACGCGTGGTGCACCCG
>CAZBIB010000010.1:0-4418 GCA_964491575.1 uncultured Salinivenus sp.
CTACTCCTCAGCCAGCCCCGGCAGCCGGTCTTCCACGGAGAAGACCATCAGGAGCACAGTCCCAACAACCACGAGCATCACGCCGATATCGAAGAGGAGCGTCGATCCAAGGTGCAAGTGTCCAATGAGCGGTAGATGCAGATCCACCCACAGACTGGTGAGGAATGGCTCTCCCATCACCAGCGCAAGCACGCCGGCGCCGTAGGCACAAGCAAGCCCCGCTCCCAGCAGCGTGTGTGCCTCTACCCGCAGCATGCGACGCGACTCGTGGACCCCGCCCGTGAGGACATACAGGACGAACGCGGACGCCGCCATCAGCCCTCCCACAAAGCCCCCACCCGGCAGGCTGTGCCCACGAAGGAGCATAAACAGCGAAAACAGCAGCAGAAGCGGCACCAGCACGCGGGCCGCAACGCGCAAAATGAGAGAGTACAGCATGGAACCGAAGTCTCGTCAGCGTGGAAGGTCGATGTTGGCTACCTCAGGCCTCTTCCGGCGTCGCCTCGTCACTCCCCTCGTCCTCGACTGCAGCCTTGGTCGCAAGCTCCGGCTTCTTCCGCCGCGGCATCCGCATCAGCACGTACACCCCGATGGCCGCAACGGCCAGGACCGTGATCTCGCCCATCGTGTCAAAGCCGCGAAAGTCGACGAGGATCACATTGACGATGTTGTGCCCGTGCGCCTCCGTGTAGCTCTTTGCCGCCAGGTACTCACTGATGCGACGATCCAACGGTGTGTCCACAATCACGCTCATGATGATGGTCAGGAGGGCCCCGCAGCCCACCGCGACGAGGCCGTCGCGCAGGCGCACCCCTAGCGGCTCCTCGCCCTGAATACCGGGCAGGTGAACGATCACGATGACCAGCAGAATGAGCGTCAGCGTCTCGATGGCAAACTGCGTCATTGCCAAGTCGGGCGCGCCGAAGAGTAGATAGAGCAGGGCCACCCCGTAGCCCCCCACACTCAGCGCCAAGATGGCGACGAAGCGGTCATGCGTTCGCACGGTTACGAGGGCCGCGAGGACGATGAGCACAGCCAGGGCCGCCTCGTAGAATGTGACCCTCCCCTCAAACGATGCTTGTCCAACGACCTCTCCCGCAAGCAGCCCCCCTCCCACCAGCACCACGATTGCCGAAAAAGTGGCGAAGAGGTACCATCGGAACCGCCCGTTCTGCACGGTGCGCGTCACCACGTCGCACAGACGGGCCACGCCGTACAATCCTCGCTCAAAGACCTGTCCCGGACCGCGCCCAAAGACCGCGCCCAATCCTCGCATGAATACGCTTTTGTGGAGCGACTCCCAGTACGCGTAGAGCGCAAACCCGAGGGCAAACGTCACGAGACTCGCCATCAAGGCCGGCGTAAATCCGTGCCAGAGCGCCAGGTGCAGCTCGTGCGACTCCTGGAGAATGCCCCCCTGCGCGGCCTGGAGCAGGGTGTGGTCGATGAGCGCGGGATACAGGCCGAAGGCCAAACCGAGCCCGCCCAGGAGCAGCGGTCCGATCCACATGCTCAGGGGTGCCTCGTGCGGTTCGCGCGTGAAGGCCCCCTTCACCTCCCCAATGAACGGCTTCAGTCCCACGAGCAACCCGGAGCCCACGAGGGCCGCGTTCGACAGAACCCCCACGCCCAGAACCAGGAGTCCCCAGGCCGGACTGTGCAACGCAGCTTCGTAGGTCACCTCCTTGCCGATGAATCCGAAAAACGGGGGGATGCCTGCCATCGACAGCCCCGTCGCCACACCTCCCGCCATCGTCCACGGCATCGCACGTCGCAGTCCCCCGAGCTCCAGCAGGTCGCGGGTCCCCGTCTCGTGGTCGATGTTCCCCGCCATCATGAAGAGGCCGCCCTTGTACAGCGCGTGCACCACCGTGAAGGTCACCATCGCTGTCACGGCCGCCTCCGTGCCAATTCCCAGCAGCATCGTGAGGAGGCCCAGCACCATCACCGTCGTGTAGGCCAGGATCTGCTTCAAATCGGTGTAGTGGAGCGCGAGCCAGGCACTCATCAGCATCGTAAAGCCGCCCACAATGCCGAGCGTGCCCGTCCAGAGGGCCGTGCCGCCGAGCACCGGGTGGAGGCGCGCCAGCAGAAAAACGCCGGCCTTCACCATTGTGGCCGAATGGAGATACGCACTCACCGGCGTCGGCCCCGCCATGGCCGCCGGGAGCCAAAAGTGAAAGGGAAACTGTGCGGACTTGGTAAAGGCTCCCGCGCAGACGAGAATAAAAATCGCAAGGTAGTAGGGGTGCCCCTGCACCGTCGCCCCGAGGCCGAGCATCTGACTAAACTCCCACGTGCCCGCGACCTGCCCCAGCAAAACGAGCCCCGCCATGAGAGCAAGTCCGCCCCCGCCCGTCACGATGAGCGCCTTGCGGGCGGCCCGCCGAGACTCCTCTTCGGTGTGGTAGAAACCGATGAGGAGGTACGACGTGAGGCTCGTCAGCTCGAAGAAGATGAAGAAGACGAAGACATTGTCGGCCACCACAAGGCCCAGCATGGCCCCCATGAACGCGAGCAGCTGCACGTAGAAGCGACCCAGCTGCTCGTGGTGCGCGAGGTATCCCCCGGCGTAGATGACGATGAGCGTCCCGATGCCCGTGATGAGCAACGCAAACAGGAGGCTCAGGCCGTCCAGGTAGAACGAGAGCGGCGTATCGATCGACGGGAGCCACTCGTGGGACTGCCGGAGGGGGTCGCCATGGGCGATGCGCGGGAGTTTCTCGGCGAAGAAGACGAAGACCCCGAGCGGCAACAGCGCCAGCCCCCATCCCGCCGCCCGCCCGAGCAGGCGTACCACGAGCGGGGCGAGCGCGGCACCAACAAAGATACTAAGAACAGCGAGGAGCATGACCGAAGCAGCGTGAGGGCAGAAGTCGAGGGACCACCATTCCAACAGACCCGCGCACTAGGCAGTCGAGTCCGGGGGCCCATACACGTCCCGAGCCCGAGCATTGGCCTCGGTGAACGGCTCCTTCCCCTCCCGCCGAACCTCCTTGTAGCCCGCCCCCCAGTCGTCGAACACGGTCTCCTCCCACAGCGGGGCGGTGCCGAGGTAGCCCGCTCGCCCAATCATGTGAGCCGAGACGGGCGCGGTCAGAAAGACAAACAGGATGGCCATGAGGGTCCGCGTCGTGATGCTGATCTCCCCAAACGACACGGCCGCGGACACGAGCAGGAGGCCGATGCCGAGGGTCCCCGCCTTCGTGACGGCGTGCGTTCGGGTGTACAGGTCGGGAAAACGGAGCAACCCGATCGCGGCCACGAGCATGAAACTCGTTCCCCCAATCATCAAAAGAGCGGCGACAATGTCGGTCATGAATCCACGAAAGCTTCTCCGGAACGAACGCGCTCGATGTATCGAGCCACGGCCACGGTGCCCAAAAAGGCAAGCAATCCCAGAACGAGGGCCACATCGATATAGGTCTCCTCTCGCACTAGGACCGCATAGGCCGAGAGAAATCCCATCGCCAGGTAAGCCACAAGATCGAGGGCGACGACGCGATCCGCCAGATTTGGTCCCCAAAGCACGCGCAGAAGCGCCCCTGCGATGGACAGCCCAATCACCGACAGCGTCACGCGTATAGCCCAAAGCAGCGGTCCTTCCATCTCATCGGCCAAACTTCTGAGAAAGCAAAACAACGACCCGTGCCCCTACGAGTGTACCGCACAGGAAATGGTAAAGAGGGCGCGAGAAAGAGTCCAGTGGGCCACAGCAATCGATCATGAAAACGCAGCACCGATCAACTCCCTGAGGCCCCGCGCAGAGCTCCCAATTTTCATCGTTGGGGGACGAACGAATGGATCGGGCTCATGTACGTGTATTGAAACTTGTTCGTAACCCTTCCTGATCACCGTTCTCCAACCCATGCCCGACGATACCCTCTTCGAGTTTGAGCAAGACATGTCCCGCGCCGATGTCGCCACGTACTTGCGCACCGTGGCGGACAAACTGGACGAAAATGGACAACTCGACTTTTCGTCCGCCGACCAGTCCACGACGATCCAGGTCCCGGAGCACGTCGAGTTCGAAATCGAACTGGAACGAGAATCGAACGAGCGAGGATCTTCGGAGATCAGCCTCGAGCTCGAACTCGAATGGTACGAAACCCGAGAGGGAAGCATCGCGGGCCCCGGGTCGCTCGAAATCGAGTAGCAGCACTTCCGCCCGCCGCTCCTTCTTCCGGAGCGGTCCGATGTTTTCGTTTAATCCTTTCTTCATACCCAAGTCTATCCATGACTCGACGTGTTCTCGGCATTGGTCTGTCTCTGCTCCTCCTGGTCATCGTGTTGGCGGCTCCTTCCGCCGCCCAGGAACGCGGCAGTGAGGAGCCCCGCGTGAGCCCCAACGCCGCCGTCTCGCAAACCATCGGCACCACGGAGGTCCGCATCACCTACGGACGGCCCCAGGTAAAGGG
>CAZBIB010000010.1:4518-15085 GCA_964491575.1 uncultured Salinivenus sp.
GTGACGCCCGAATCGGCCCCTCCGCGCGAGATGCTGACCTTCCTCTTTGAGGACGTGACGGACACCAGCGGCACCGGCGTTCTGCGCTGGGCAGAGGTGCGCGTGCCGTTCGAGATCCAGGTCGTAGAAAACTAACCCTCGCCCCGACGCGGAGCTACCAGGTCCCGAAGTTTACAATTCACGCTGCCCCTCTGAAAAGCGGTCCATCCCCATGCCCGACGACTCCCAAAACGAGATCACCTTCGTCTACGAAGACGCGGATGACGTTCGCACCATCGCCGCGACCGGTGCCCATGGCGGCCCCACGCCGGACGGGGCATCCGTGGTGGCCAACCTGTACGTCGAGCGCGGGAGCATTCCGCACCACGTGAGCCACCAGATCGACGAGACCGGTCAGGTCGACCTCAGCGAGCGGAGTGAACAGGTGACACGTGGCGAGCTGACCCGCGAGGTGCAGGCCTCCCTCGTCATGACGCCCGAGCACGCAATGCAGCTGGGACAGTGGCTCCAACAGAATGCCCAGCAGGCGATGAAGCAGCGCGACCAGACCTTCGGCGGATAGCACTTCCCACCTCGGAACGGCGTTGCCGCCACGGGCGACTCCGCGCGATTTTGCAGTTTTCCGACCGCCATGGAACGATGTCCTTCCTGCGGCGCCCACCGCGACGCCTCGGACGACTACTGTCCCGTCTGCGGCGAGACGTTGACAAAGGTTCATCTCTCGGAAGCGACCGGCGAACCCTGGTACGAGCGACGGGGCACAATGCTGGTGCTCGTCCTCCTCTTCTGGCCCGCCGCCCTCTACGGTATGTACCGACAGGAACGGCGATGGGGACACCCCTCGAACCGATGGGTCCTCGGCGGGTGTCTCGTCATGGCGATCGTATGGACGATCGTTCTCTGACCACCGATGGTCTACCTCGGATGAGTCAGACCGGCCCCGCCCCCTCCTGCGTCGCAATGGGCGCTGCGAGACAGGAGTCCGGAATGGCAAACGCGTCGACCAGCGCTTCGGCCTGAGGCCGCACCTCATCGCACAGGTCGTTGACGGCGCCCCGAATAGCCTTCGCCTTGGACGAGGACACGTAGCCGGCTTCCAGGAACCAGTCCAGATCCGCCTCGATGCGGGAGAGCGCAAACAGCCGACGGAGCGCCGTGAGCGTCTTCCGAAGCGATTCGTCCTCAACTACCTCGATCGCACTGACGAACCGGTCCAGAGTCACCCGCTCGGCCTCTGCGTGGGCGAGCTGCACGAGGTGGTCCTGCACATCGACGAATGCGTCGAACGGCTCCATGTCGTCCTCGATGCGCCGCTGTAAGCGCCGACCGATATCTTGGAGCATGCGGTCTGTTCGGTATTCGAACGCGCTGCGCTGAAAGTCGAGGCTCCGCAGGTGCTCGGGATCCGTCTTGCGGGTGACGACGGGGTTGAGTTCGGTCACCTGTGTGGCCATCTCGTCGGCCACGAAGCGCGCCATCCCCAAGAGGTTCACGTCGCGGAACTCGCGCTGGAAGTCCGACAGCAGCCCCTTGGCCACCTGCAGCATGAGCACCGTGTTGTCGCCCTCGAAGGTGGTAAACACGTCCGTGTCGGCCTTGAGCCGTCCGATCTGGTTGTCGGCCCGGTAGCCCTGCCCCCCGCAGGCCTCGCGCGCCTCCTGGAGCGTATCGGTGGTGTGCCAGGTGGCATACGCCTTCAGCACGTTGGCCTCCGCCTCTACTTTTTCGAGCGACTCGTTGCGACCTGTCGCCGCGAAGCGTCGCGTAAGATCGTCCAGGGCAAAATGGAGGGCGTAGGTGGTGGCCAGATGCGGCAGCAGCCGACGTTTGTGCGTGCGGTAGTCGAGAAGGGACACTTCCGGCCCGTCCTTCGGCCCAAACTGCCGCCGCCGGTTGCCGTAGCGAACGGCAATCGTGAGGCCCGACTTGGCGGCGCTCACCCCGGCCCGCGCCACGCTGATGCGCCCGCCGATGAGCGTGCTCAGCATCGTGAAGAAGCGCTTGCCAGGACTCGGAATGGGACTGTCGTAGGACCCATCCGGCGCCACGGAGGCGTAGCGATCGAGCAGGTTCTCGCGCGGGATGCGCACATTGTCGAACCAGAGACGCCCGTTGTCCACGCCATTGAGGCCCATCTTCTCCCCGCAATCCCCAATGCGAACCCGCGGCATGGGCGCGCCGTCCTCGGTGCGGATGGGCACGAGGAACGCGTGGACGCCATACTCTTGGTCGTGGGTCTGGAGCTGGGCAAAAACGGTGGCCATCCGGCCGTGGGCCGCCGCGTTCCCAATCCACTCCTTCCGCGCCCCGTCGTGGGGGGTGTTAATCACAAACTCCTCGGCTGCCGGATCGTAGCGGGCCGTCGTCTCCAGTTCCCGTACGTTGGAGCCGTGGTCCCACTCCGTCATGGCGAAGCAGCCGGGCAACTCCAGCGTGCCGGCGCGCTCCAGGTATTCGTCATGGTGGCGCTCCGTCCCCAGGCGGTGGATGCTTCCCCCAAACAGCCCAAACTGCACGCCGAACTTGACGACCGTGCTCAGGTCGTGATAGGCGAGCGTTTCGAAGACAGTAATGAACTTCTCCATGTCGTCCTCTCCGCCGTATTCTTCGGGGTAGGCCAGCGCCCCGAGGCCCTGCTCGGCCAGCAGCCGACACCAGTCCAGCACCTGCTCGCGGTAGGCCGGAGTGTCAAGCTCGGGTTGGTACTCGAAAGCGGGATCCTGAAGCAGCGTGCGGACGCGGGTGCGGAGATCCGCGTGCTCGCCGTCAAGCAGACCCGTCATGGCGTCGACCTCAAAGGGCACCTCGACCGCGGGCGGCTCCGGCTCGGGGCGCTCGCCGAGGAGGTCAGAAACGACCTCTTCCCCGTCGATGGCCAGGGCCGCCTCAATGTCTTCGAGGGCGCGTCGGGAGGCCTCCGGCAGGGCGCCGTCGCCTCCCACCGTTGCCACTGCGACGCCGAGTTCTGCGAGGGAGCACCGCGTGGTGATCGAGGTCTCCTCAGCCCCCTCCTTCAGCGCCCGGACCCATTGGAAGTACTGCGTGGCGGTGGGCGGGGACTGCGGATCGAGGTGAGCGCAGATTTCCTCGCGGGTCGACTCGTCGATCCAGTCCTGTGCCCGAATCTGGGTGCGAATCGTGTCGGCCTCGGAAGGAGTCAGCACCCCGTCGGCCCAGGCGACGTACAGCAGTGGCAAGACGGCGCGGACTTGCGAGGAGGAAGTGTCGAGCATTGGCGTTTTTGGGCGTTGGCGAGTGCAGTTGGGGAAATTCCTGTTGGAGCTACGAGCCGCTCCGGTGAGCAGCCTGATGGATTTCCGTGACGAGAATAGATGCTCTCTCAATCCCCCACGCGTCCCACGCCCGCGCTCCCCACGCTCCCGCGCGCTCAGACGGTGCGCATGTGCTCAGAGTGCTCGTGCACCGCTTCGACAAAAACGCGAGCGTGATCGGGATCGTGGTCTGGGAGCATGCCATGGCCCAGATTCGCGATGTGGTGGTGCGGCCCAAATCCTGCCAGCATGTGCTGCACCTCGCGCCGGAGGACGTCGGGCGGGGCGTAGAGGGCGCACGGGTCGAGGTTGCCCTGCAGGACGGCCCGGTCGCCCACGAGGTCACGGGCCTCCTCCGGGGTCATCGTCCAGTCGAGGCTGATCACGTCGTAATCGGTGTCCGCGAGGGTGTTGAGCGCATGATGTGCCCCTTTGGCAAAGACCACGAGCGGAACGGTGGGATGCGTGTCGTTGACCCGCGTGGCGATCTCGTCGAGGTACGGCAGACAAAACGTGCGGAAGGTCTCCGGACTGTGGAGTCCAGCCCAGGAGTCAAACACCTGAAGCATCTGCGCACCGGCCTCTACCTGACCGATGAGGTAGTCGACGATCACGTCGGTCGTGCGCTGCAGGAGAGCCTTGCTCGCCTCGGGATGCTGGTACAGCCAGCGCCGCGCGGTCCGATACGACTTGCTGCTCCCCCCTTCCACCATGTACGCCATGAGGGTCCACGGCGCCCCGGCAAAGCCGATGAGCGGCACCCGGCCGCTCAGCTCCTGCCGCGTCACCGTGAGTGCCTCGAAGACGTGCCCAAGGGCATCGTCCACATTCGGTTCCCCGAGCCGCACCATCTCATCGGGCGTCGTGAGGGGCTCCGGAAACGTCGGCCCCTGCCCTGACACCATGGTTACCTCCAGCCCCATCGCCTCCGGCACCACCATGATGTCGCAGAACAGGATCGCAGCGTCGACGGGAAAACGCTCGACGGGCTGGATGGTGACCTCCGCCGCCAGCTCCGGCGTCTCCACGACCTCGAAAAAGTCGTGCTCCTCCCGAATCGCCCGGTACTCGGGCAAATAGCGCCCCGCCTGACGCATCATCCAGACGGGCGTGCGGTCGGTGGTCTCGCCGCGGGCGGTGCGGAGAATGAGGTCGTTTTTTAGTGGAGGAAATGAGGACATTCAAGGCGGAACTGATTCAAAGAGTACGCCGACGGCGTGGAGGTATGAGCGCTTGGAGAAAGGGGAAGTGGGTGAACGGGGGAAGTGCATGGGTGTGAAGGGCGTGGGTGTGAAGAGCGCAGGCACGTTTGCGAATGTTGAAAGCAAACTCGCTCGTGCCCCCACGCCCACCTGCCCCACGCTACCGCGCTCAAGGCGCTACGGATAGAGATATTGCTCCAAGAAGTCGGTCGTGCGCGACCACGCCTGCTTGGCAGCCTTCGGCACATAGCTCTCCCCCGAGGGATTGGCAAACGCGTGGCCGGCGTCGTAGAAGTGGATTGCTCCCTCCACGCCCGCCTCCTCAAACCGCGATTGAAAGTCGCGGGCGGTCTCGATGGAGACGGCCTGATCCTTTCGACCAAAGTGGGCCAGGATGGGCGTCGTCGTCTCCTTCAGGATCTCCGTCGTCATCGACTCAGGAGAGCCGTAATAGGCCACCGCCGCGTCGTACTGGGTCGGCGCCGCAGCCACGGCATCGAACGTGCGCCCGCCCCCGAAGCACCAGCCCATCACAGCGACGCGGGGTGCCCCAGCCTCCGATCGGAGATAGTCGTGGGCATCCTGGAGGTTTGTCATCAACTGCTCCTGTCGGCCCATCGCCTGTTGCATGAGCGCCTTGGCCGAATCAGGGGAGCTCGCAGTATCTCCCTGATAGAGGTCAACAGCAAGGGCGCGGTAGCCCTGTCCCGCAAGGCGTCGGGTGGCAGTGCGGATGTTGTCGTTGAGGCCCCACCACTCGTGGATCACGACGATACCCGGAAGACTGTCTGAGGCGGGATCCATTCCGTGAGCGCGAAGAACGGAGTCTGCATTGGCGGGAGCGGCGACGTACCCGGTTACTGGCTCTCCCGCTTCGGTCTGGGTATAGGTGACGGTGTCGGTGGTAACCGGAATGTCGGGTGCTCGGGCAGCCTCCGTGGCCGAGGGGGTCTCGCCCTCGTGCTCGCCGGCCATCCGGTCGGCCTCGGACTCGGCGTTGCTGCCACAGCCAATGAGCAGAACCGTTGCGAACAGGATCAATAGCGATGTGGAGAGGCGCATGGGCGCGAGGAAATTGTGAGGATGATAGATGGAGGGCCTGAAATGCGAATCCGGGGTTCAGAAGGGATCTGTAATGAGCCGACGCGAGCTATACGCCCCGACTCGGGCCGGATGATTTGCGAACCATCTGCGCGCCGGAAGGTTCGCAGATCCGACACATGTCCCTTTCATGTCCCGCCCCACTCGTGGCTGCCCATTCGCCCCTCCCGTACGCCCGAGAAGTCGGTCGAAAAGCACTGCACCTCCCGGCCTTGCTAATCCCATTCGGCATGTGGTGGATCGGCATGCCCATTGCACTGTACGCGACGGCCGCCATGGCTCTGGTCGCCGTCTCTGCCGACGTGACGCGGGCGTATTCTGCATCATTCAACCGTCTGATCCGGTGGATCTTCGGGCCGCTCATGCGGGAGGAAGAATTGCCGGAGACCGGGACAGGGGTTCGCCTTAACGGCGCGACATGCGTCCTGATCGGAGCGGCGCTGATGGCGCTCCTCTTTCCCCTCCGCGTGGCCGTTCCCGTCCTGGTGATGACCATGCTGGCGGACGCGGCCGCGGCGCTCGTGGGGCGCCGGCTCGGCCGTCACCCGTGGGGATCCCTCTCAGCGACGGTCGAGGGAACGACCGCATTCGTGGCGACGGGCCTCGCCGTCATGGCCTGCTTTCCCGCGGTTGCCTTTGGACCGGCCGCAGCCGGCGTGTTGACGGGGGCGGTGGTGGAGGGACTTCCCCTCCCGATCAACGACAATATTTGGGTGCCGGTCGTGGCGGGGGTTGTCGTGGTTGGAGGCGAAGCTCTATTCTTCGGAAACCCCTTCACGCTGTTCGCGGGCCTCTCGGCGTAGTGCCTCTCTTCCCTCGGAAAAAGACGAACCTGTGGGGACGCGTTTAGGTACGATTTTTATCGTCGTGTATTCATTCCACCTGTCCTCCACCATGCCCAACGACGAGACCCTCCCGGCCTCTGCCCTGCGACGCATTACGGGGCTGGAGCCGTATCCGCAGCCCGCGATCATTCCTGTCCAGGCCCCCGTGGTGCTCATGCACGGCTTTGGGGTCGGAGCCTCGTTTCGGCGGGGCGGGCACCTGCACGAGGAGGCGATGGAGTTGCGCTCGCGGGGCGTGCGGGCTGTGGCCCCCAACGTCTCGCCCTACAACACGGTGTGCGCCCGGACGGCCCAGTGGGACGAGCGTTTGAAACGCGTCCTCGATGAAACGAAGACCGACCGACTGCTCCTCATCACTCATTCGATGGGGGGGCTCGATGCGCGCTATCTCATCACGAAGATGGGCTGGCATGAGGTGGTCGATGTTCTCGTGACGATCTCGGGCCCCCACCACGGCTCGGCCATCGCCTCCCTCATCCTCGACCAGCCGGAGCTCGTGCGCAACTGGGTGTCGGACGTGGCGAACTGGGTGGGCACCCACATCATGGAGGACGGCTCGGCCGACCTCCGCCAGGCCCTCACGGAGTTCACGCCCGAGTACGTGAAAGACACCTTCAATTCCGAGGTCCCCGACCACCCCGATGTGGAGTACTGGTCCTACGGGTGCCAGGCCGGCAAGGGCACGGACGCCCCGATTGCGCCGATCTTCCGGTATCTGAATCAGTATTTGTTCGAGCACGAGGGAGTGAACGACGGCATTGTGAGCGTGCAGAGTGCCCGCTGGGGCGAGTACCAGGGCACCGTCGACGCCGATCACAGTCGGCAGGTGGGCCTCTCCCCCGGCCTCGCCTCGCATTTCGACTCCAATGCCTTCTACGCCTCCATCGTGGAAAACCTGGCTGACGAGGGCTACTGATTGTCTGGGAGCCCGATTGACCGTAAGCTTCGTCCCCCTTGTACAGCCGTCCCGGCGGGACGGCTACGATAAATACCACCTCTCATCATCCCGCACTGACGTCACCGCTTGTGTCGGACAATCAGCGCTTCAAGCTCTTCTCAGATCCGGTCCACGGGTTCATCTCGGTCCCAAAAACCGTGATCATGGACCTGATCCAGACGCCCGAGGTGCAGCGCCTGCGCCGGATCCGCCAGCTTGGGGTAGGGCACCTCGTCTTTCCAGGGGCTGAGCACACGCGGTTCAACCACGCGCTGGGGGCCATGGCGCTCATGCAGGACGCCCTTACCAATCTCAACGAGAAGGGCACGCCCATCGACCCCGAGGAGCAGACCGCCGCTCTCGCTGTGGCGCTCCTCCACGACGTGGGGCACGGAGCCTTCTCGCACACCCTCGAACATGAGCTCATCGAAGACTTCGCGCACGAGGACATGAGCCGGGTCCTCCTGGTGCGCATGAACGAACGGTTGGATGGGGCGCTCGACACCGCCCTGGCCATCTTCGACAATGACTACGACCGGACTTTCTTCCACCAACTCGTTTCGAGCCAGCTCGACATGGATCGGCTCGACTACCTGCGCCGGGACTCCTTCTACACCGGCGTAGCGGAGGGGGAGGTGGGCGTCCAGCGCCTGCTCAAGACCATGCGCGTGCATCCGCTCCAGGGCGGCCCCAATTCCGAGGTCATGATCGAAGCCAAAGGCATCTACGCCGTTGAAAACTTTCTCATCTCGCGGCGACTGATGTACTGGCAGGTCTACCTCCACAAGACCGTTTTGGCGGGCGACGAACTGCTCCGCGGCATTCTGCACCGCGTCCAAGAACACCTCGGAAACGGGTCTGCGCCGGAGTGGCTGCGGCGCGGGTCCCGCGCGCTGCTGTTCTTCCTCACCCACGATGTCCACGTCGATCAGATCGACACGCCGGAGGTCCGCGACCGCTACCTCCAGCTCGACGACACCGACATTCTCTTCAGCCTGAAGCAGTGGATGAAAAGCCCGGATCCGGTGCTTGCGGACCTGTGCCGGCGCTTCATCAACCGGGCTTTCCTGCGCGTGACCTTCCTTCCTCAGATGCCGCACGCCGGGCAGATCGACCGCTGGCAGTCCATCGTGGCGGACTGGCTCGTGGAGGAGGGCCTCGCCGCCCGCTCGGAGGCCGAGGCCGCCGCCGTGCACTACCTCACGGTCAACGTCTCGCGCCACACCGCCTACGACAGCGATCAGGAACTGATCGGGATCCTGGACCGCAACGGCACTGTGCGCGAGCTCTCCGAGATGGCCGACACCGCCACCATCTCTGAGCTAACGGGCTTCGTGGAGAAACCGTACGTCTGCTACCCGAAACCGGTCGATCTTGACGTCACGGCCGTCTCCGAAGACTGAGCACCTCCTTCCTCGTCCGTGCGCTACTGGGCTGAGAGAATCACCGCCGGATTCCTCCGATCGATTGATCGATTGTTGGGACGGTTCGTCGCATCCATCCGCCCACTCGTCGTCTACCGGGCATCCTGCGCCGTGCCGCAGCAGTAGGGATGCTGAGTGCCGCCCGGAGGCTGCAACCGATGTCCGGATGATCCTGTCTGCTGTGGATGCCGGATAGGCGGCCCTTACCGATCCGTTTTTCGCACTCATCCTTGCCCGCCCATGAACGGCTTCTCTGCTTTCGAGCGCCAAGTCTCCGCTCACGAGGACCACGTGTATCGCTTCGCCCGGTCGATGCTGAAGGACGCGGCCACGGCGCAGGACGTGACCCAGGAGGTGCTCGTGAAACTCTGGGAGCATCAGGATGACCTCGACGACGACGGACTTGGGGCGTGGCTCACCTGCGTGACCCGCAACGCGTGCATCGACAAGCTGCGGGCCCGCCAGCGGCGTCGCAAAACCGTTCGCGTCGACTCCGACGGCATCGACCGCGCCGAGAGCACCCACCGGACGCCCGACCGTCATGCCGAAACGGAAGACCTGCGCGACCACGTGCTCGAGGCCCTCGACCGCGTCGACAATCCATATCGGCGGGTGGTGGCTCTCCGCGAGCTTCAGGGCCTCAAGTACAAAGAAATTGCCGAGACCCTGGACATGCCGCTCAACACGGTAAAGGTGTACCTCCACCGCGGTCGCAAACGGCTCCGCGCCCAGCTCGACCGCATGCTCGACCCCGCCCTCGCTTGAACGTGCCCTCTTCTCCCTCCCCTCAAACCTCTACCGTTGTCCTTCGGCGGCTGATTTGATAGATTGCCGGCGCACATCTGCTCGAAATCCTCGGCCCCGCCATGGAGATGGACACAATTATCGAGCCGTTCCGGATCAAGTCAGTGGAGCCGATTCGTCTGACCTCTCGGTCCGAGCGCGAGCGGCTGATTCGAGACGCGCACTACAACCTGTTCAACCTGCACGCGGACGACATCATCATCGACCTGCTCACCGACTCCGGCACCTCGGCGATGAGCGCGGCGCAGTGGGCCGGCCTGATGCAGGGGGACGAGAGCTACGCGGGTTCTCCCTCCTACTTTCGATTCGAGGAGGCCGTCAAGGACCTAATGCCCTTCGAGCACGTGATTCCCACTCATCAGGGTCGTGCCGCCGAGCGCATTCTTATGGGGCTCGTTGCGGGGCCCGACGCCAAAATCCCAAGCAACACGCACTTCGACACCACGCGGGCCAACATCGAGGCGACGGGCGCCGAGGCGGTCGACCTCGTCATTGAGGCGGGCCACGATCCCGAGCGGGAGCACCCGTTCAAGGGCAACATGGATCTCGATCGGCTGGCGACCCTCCTGGACGAGCACGGAGCGCACGTGCCCCTCGTCATGCTCACCGTCACCAACAACACCGGGGGCGGCCAGCCCGTCTCGATGGCCAACATCCGCGGGACGAAGGCGCTCTGCGAGGAGCACGACGTACCGCTCTTCCTTGACGCCTGTCGGTTTGCTGAGAACGCCTACTTCATCAAGCAGCGCGAGGACGGGTACGGCGACCGATCGGTCAAGGAGATCGTCCGGGAGATGTTTTCGCACGCCGACGGCATGACAATGAGCGCCAAAAAGGACGCGCTCGTAAATATCGGCGGCTGGCTGGCGCTGGACGACGACGCCTGGGCCCAGGAGGCCCGCAATCAGCTCATCCTCACCGAAGGGTTCCCCACCTACGGCGGCCTTGCGGGGCGCGACCTGGAGGCCATCGCCGTCGGCCT
>CAZBIB010000010.1:15185-27819 GCA_964491575.1 uncultured Salinivenus sp.
CCGAGGTGCCCCGCCGCCACGAATCCAAAGTCGCCCGTCACAGCCCACGCCGGGGTCTTCCCCACGGTCTGAGCGCCCAGCGCAAGGGGCACACTGCCACCCATGTACGTGCAAAGGTCAACCGCCTCGGCCGGTGGCAAAGCGAACAGCGTTCCCACCGTCGTGTCTCCCGTCGTCACGGCTCGCGGACGGTCGGCCAGGGTCTGCAGGAGTGGCTGATACTGCTCCGCTACGGCCCGGTACGCGTCGGGCAACTGGTCGGGAACCGTGGGCAGGTCCGGGCGAGGGACAGCGTCGGGGTTCTCTCCGTCGCGCCGCGCCCGAAAGACGGCGTGCTGGTACTGGGCAAAGAGCGGGCAGCAGACGTGCCGGGCTACGTCTCGCTCATACTTCACCGTCGGCGACGCGAGACTATCGGGCACAGTCGAGATCTCTTCCGACGCGGCCTCCGCCTCCAGGATGACGAGGTGGGGCAGCCCCTGCTCCTCGGACTGTCGAAGGGCACGCGGCACTGCGTGAAGACGATCTGCTCCGAGTCGGTGCAGCGAGAGGCCCAACTCACGGGCTGCGCCCTCAATGTCGAGCACACTGTCAGAGTGCGCGCCCGTCGGATCGTGGAAGACAACGAACAGCAGTCCGGCGGTCGTGCCCGCCGCCAGGCTGTCGGCGATGGCGTTGGCGGCCTTCAGGAAGCCGTGGGCCTTCAGGAGGACCGTGGACCGGTGACCGAGCAGGGCCGCTCCGTGCGCCATGCCGACCGCCACCTCCTCGTGGAACGAGAACGGAGGTGCAGAATCGTGGTGTTGTTGCCAGGCTGCGTATGTCTGGGTAGCTCCATGGCCCGGCACCGCCGTCACCAGGCGGACGTGGCTACGATGAAGAGTGTCGGCAATCGCCTCGGCGATGGTCATGATTCAATCTAGAGGAGATACGCCATGGAAAGCCGTCCCGGGGGACGGCCTACGATCCATTGAATTCCACCAACGAACACAAGAAGCCAGGCTACCGGTATCCCGCGAGGCGGCGGCGGATGCGCCCAAGGGCGGGCGGCACGTCCTCCGGTGGGGTCAGTTCGCCCCGGAGGTTCTCTTGCACGAGGCGACGCACCTCCTCCGGTGCATGGTCCTGCTCAAAGAGGTAGTACAGCTTCGCCAGGGCCGCCTCCGTGGTCATGTCGTAGCCGCTTACCACGCCTGCATCTGCGAGGGCCTGCCCCGTGGCGTAGAGGTCGAGGTCTGCCGTGCCGCGGAGGGGCTGCGTGACGGCCACGATGACGACCCCGCGCTTGGTCGCTTTGCGGAGCGCGTCCAGGAACGCCTCATTCTGGGCGGGCGCGTTGCCGGCCCCAAAGCATTCGAGCACCACACCCTGCACCGGCGCCGCGAGCACATTTTCTAGCGAGGCCGCCTCCAGTCCTGGAAAGAGACGAAAGGCCGACACCGTGGCCGCCCCGATTTCCGTCACGGTCGGCGTCCGCGGCGGGCTGTGCGGCGCCGGCACCCGATCCCACTCAATGTCGAGATCGATGCCCGCCGTCCCCACCGTCGGAAAGTTGGGCGAGTCGAAGGCCGCGAAGGAATCGGCGTTGACCTTTGTGACGCGGTTGCCGCGAAAGAGGCGGTCGTGGAAGAAGAGATGGACCCCGGCCAGTCGCTCTACGAAATTGCCGAGCAGGAGGAGCGACGTCAGCAGGTTGCCCTGCGCATCGGTGCGGGTCTCGTCGAGGGGCAACTGAGCGCCCGTGAGGAGCACCGGCTTGTCGAGGGGACGTAGCATGAACGACAGCGCCGAGGCGGTAAACGCCATCGTATCCGTGCCGTGGACCACCAGAAAACCGTCGTAGGCTTCGTAGTGCTCCCGGATCGTCTCGGCGATCTTCAGCCAGTCGGCCGGCGTCATATTGGCGCTGTCGAGAAGCGGGTCAAACTCGTGCACCTCGTACGCCGGCACGTCGTCAGCCTGGAACGAAGGCCGGTCGTCCAAGAGCGCCTGCAGGGTGCCGGACGCGGGCACGTATCCCTCCTCGCTCTCCACCATGCCGATGGTCCCCCCGGTGTAGAGCACAAGAATGCGGGGTGCAGTGTTGGACATGAGCTGGCAGCGCCGAGAGGATCGGTCCGATCAAGCGCACTCTGCTTTGCCCCCTCCCATTTTTCATTGTCTCATTTTTTCATTTCCGCACCGTTGGCAGCGTCACTTGCGACTCAAGGATGCATGTCGCCTGTTTCAGGCCGGAGGTTCCAAAAAGCTCTCCTTTTCTCCCATCCCCCCTTCTCCCACTCCCAAATCGCTATTCCTCGTCCAGGATGTAGATGTCGCTCAGGTTCCGGGCGAGCTGGCCGTAGTCGAGCCCGTAGCCGATGACGAAGAGATCTGGGATGCGAAAGCCCACGTAATCGAGCTGAAGATCCGGCTCCGTTGCCATGGGCTTGTGGAGCAACGTGGTGACGCGGAGCGAGGCGGGATCGTGTTCCTGGAGGCGGTCCTTCATAAACTCCATCGACAGCCCGGTGTCCACAATGTCTTCCACGATAAGCACGTCGCGGCCCTCCAGGTTGGCGTCCACGCTTTTGAGTTCGTGCACTTCTCCGCTGGACACCTTCGCGTCGCCGTAGGAAGAGAGCTTGATGAAGTCGATCTCACAGTCCGTGTCGATTGCCCGCATCAGGTCGGCGGTGTACATGAAGGCCCCATTCAGGACGCTCACGAGGATGGGCGTGGTGTTGGCGTAGTCGCGCGTGATCGTCCGTCCCATCTCGGCGACCCGCTCCTGAATGCGCTCGGCCGACAGGTAGCGCCGGAAGCGTTCCCCCTGAACCGTGACGGTTGATTCGGTGGGCGGAGCGGGCGTTTCGAGAAGATCGCGCGTGGCGGGCATATCGTAGCAGTTGAAGAGTGAGGAGCAGTGAGAACGTCTAAGCTATACGGGGACTACCAAGATTGACAGTGGTCCGATGGTTTTTCATTTGGTCGCAGGATGAGGCGAGCCACGTGCTCCGTCTCGGGCCGGACGCGCACCCGATGGTCGAGGCGGTGCCCCACCACCCAGGCGATGTGGTCGGCCGTACAGAGAACGCAGACGTTTCCCCGTTGATGCGACGGGACCTGGGCCTCCGTCAGGAGGTCGCTCACGGTCTTCGAGCCGTCGAGTCCCAGTGGCCGGAAGCGGTCGCCGTCAGCCCAGGTGCGCACCGTCAAGTCTCGACCCAGACGATCGGCGTCGGCGTAGGCCACGTACGGACTGCCCGAATCGAGCGACGCGGGCCGCTCTGCGCAGGGCTCGATCCGGAGTTCGCCCTGCGGAATCGACACTGGCTCTCCCCGTTCGACTGACGTGGGCAACAAGGATTTTGATCTGTCTACCTCAGGCAGAAAACGAAGTCCTTCTCGCTCGCGCCAGACGGCTCCCTTTCCCACGTCCACGTGCCGGCCCACCTGGGTGTTTACGAGGGCATCGAGTTCTTCGGCCATCGCGCGGCTATACGACGCAGAGGGCAGGGTGCGGCGCAGGACTTCCAGCAGAAGCCGGCGGCGCCAGACCGGCGGCTCCTCGCGCAGTACGTCGATCGACAGCCAGCCGCCCGGATCACACTCCACGAATGCCTCATCCATCCGCTCGTCGAGCGCCGGGCGAAGGGCCTGGTTCACGTACTCCCCCATCAGAGCAGCGGAGCGTGCGAGGGTGCCGCGGACGCCATCAAAATGTTCGGTGAGGCGCGGTAAAATTTCGGTCCGGATTATACCCCGATCATAGTCAAGACTGCGGTTCGTTGGATCGGTTCGCCACGGGAGGTCGATTGCCTCGGCGTAGGCTTCAATGTCGTCCCGACTCACGTCGAGGAGGGGCCGCACGAGCGACACGGAGGGGGCTTCCTGGAGGGGTCGCGACGGACGCATTCCCGCGAGGCCTTCCGGGCCGCTCCCCCGCACGAGGTTAAGGAGGAGCGTCTCGGCCTGATCGTCGCGGTGGTGTCCGGTGGCCACGGCGGTTGCGCCGATCTCTGACGCCCGTTCAGCCAGGGCATCGTACCGAAGCCGGCGGGCCGCCTCCTGGAGCGACTCGCCTTCCGCGTTTGCCCGCGCTTCTGCGTCGAGCGAGACGACGGTGAGGGGCACCGAGGAATCCTGCTCATCACACCACCGTCGCACCAGCGCCTCGTCCGCGTCGGCACCTTCACGCAGGCCGTAATTGGCGTGGAGGGCGTGCACATTGTAGCCGAGCCGCCGGAGGACCGAGAGACACGCCATCGAGTCCGCCCCGCCGCTCACGGCCACAAGCACGGGGGCATCGTCATCCAGCAGAGAGTGGCGCTCGATGAACGCCGCGACCGTGTCGACGAGTGGGGGAGACATGCCGATGCGTGAGAACGTTCGTAAATGACCGCCGCTCTTTCATCCGGAAATGCGGTTCGTCGGTTCGGTTGTTCGACAGAAGCAGAAAAATCGGAGTTCCCTTGCCTCCATCGCTCCTGGGTTCCAAAAACACGCCTCCCACCCCAGAGACCCCGAGAACACGTGCTCGGCAGATTCAGGGAGCGTCCCCTCATTTCTCTGAACCATCCTGACATTTCCGGATGTTCTCGTTAGTTGATAGCCAACCTTCGATTCGTTATAATTTTACAGAGTCCAGCTTCTGATCGGTCTGAATGCGATTCTAATGTCATACTGAGGAAGATTCGTCGTCAGTTTTCCAGTTCTGTCCCTTCTTCATGCGAAAGATTCTTCGCTGGACCTTATCCTCATCGTCGTTCTCGCAGTGGGAGGACTCTACGCGGCCAGTGCCTATCGGCTCAACCAGACCTACGACGTGTCGGCTGACGCCGTCTCGATCCCCTCCGACTCCGCCTCTATCGCTCGCGGCCGACACATCGCCGTCACACGCGGCTGCGGCGACTGCCACGGCCCACAACTGGCCGGGAGCACAGCGGTCGACGATCCGATGATTGGTACACTCCGGGCGCCCAACCTGACCTCCCGAGGTGTGGGTGGCACTTACACCGACGCCGATTGGATCCGCGCCCTCCGTCACGGAATTGCGCCGGACGGTGCGCCGCTCGTCTTCATGCCGTCCTTTGAGTACTACTACCTGAGCAACGAGGACCTCGGGGCGCTCGTTGCGTACCTCAAGCAACTCCCTCCGACGGGACGGGAAATGGCCGACCCAGAGCTGGGACCCATGGGCCGGGCAATGGTGGTGATGGGTCAGGGCAACTTTCAACTCTCGGCGGACCGCATCGACCACGACGCTCCCCGTCCCGAGGCGCCGCCACCGGCTCCCACGGCGACCTACGGCGAGTACCTGGCCCACTCCTGCAAGGGCTGCCACGGGGCAGACCTGTCGGGAGGACCCATCTCCGGAGCCCCGCCCAGCTGGCCGGCAGCGGCCAACATCACGCCCCACGAGGACGGAATTGGCAGTTGGGGCTCGGAGGACTTTTTCCGGGCCATGCGCGAACAGGAGCGCCCGGACGGGTCGACCATCGATCCGGTCATGCCCGCCGACATGGGCAAGATGACCGACCAGGAGCTCACGGCCCTCTGGAAATACCTGCAAACGGTGAAGCCAACGCCTTCGCCCGAGGGATAAGACTCGCTCCTACCGACCGAATCGATCTGCAAGCTCCTCCATCGACAGCTTCTCGATTGTGGGGGTGCCCGAGGGATCGGCGTACGGCATTTCGCAGTCGAAGAGGTCGTGGAGGAGAGCGCGGCGCTCCGTTTCTGAGAGAGACTGCCCCCGCTCCACGGCACTCCGCTGCGCCATCGTTTTGGCGAGGTGCTTGCGGCGCTCGTCGTCTACTGCGTCCTGGGCGGAGGTGTACTGCTCCAGAATCGCCTCCAGGATCGAGTCCTCGTCCCCGTCCGGCACGTCGGTGGGCACGCCGCGGACCGAGACCGTGCGCCCGCTGAGCCGCTCCAGCTCGAAGCCCAGCGCTTCGAGATCGTCGCGCAGCTCCTCCAGCAGATCCACCTCGGCGGGAGACAGGTCGACCGTGTGTGGGAAGAGAAGTCGCTGCGACTCGCCACGCTGCTGCTGCAGGTGCGCCCGGGCCCGCTCGTAGAGCACGCGGAGGTGCGCCGCCCGCTGGTCCACGATCATCATGCCGGTGTCCGTCGGCGTGATGATGTAGGTGTCGTGCAGCCCCCACACCGGGCGTCGGTCGCGGTCCGATGTCGCCTCCGCTTCCGGGACCTCCTGATTTTTGCTCGACGCTTCGTCCGGAGCCTTCTCGTCGGACTCCCGGTCCGGCGGACGGTACAACTCGTCGGACTGGTCGCCGAGAGGCACGGCGGACCCGTCTCCCTCCCGCCCGGACGATCGCGAGGACGGAGGGCGAGATGAGGAGCGCTTCGACGACGAGGATGTGTCGTCGGAGGATTGCCGCGGCTGGAAGGAGGTCGGGGTCGGTCGTGTGGGAGTTTTCCCCGTCCCGGACGAGGAGCGCGCCGATTTCGTCGGAGACCCGTCCTCCCCCGCTGCTTCGCCCGAGTCATCGCCTGCGCCCCCTTCCTCGTCAAACTGTGGCGACAAGTGGACACGGCCGAGGGCCTCACGCACTGCACTCCGGAGAAAGCCGTAGATGCCGCTCTGGTCGTCGAACTTGACCTCCGCCTTCTGCGGATGCACATTCACATCCACCCGCTCGGGCTTCATCGTCAGGAAGAGCGCGAAAAACGGAAACGCCCCGTCCGGCAGCAGCTCGCCGTACGCCTTCTTCACCGCGTGGCTCAAATAGCGATCCTTCACGGAGCGGCCGTTGACGAACAGAAACTGTTCCCCCCGCGTCTTGCGGTGAAACGAGGGCGCCCCCACGAAGCCGCGCACCGTGAGGTCGCTCGATGAATCCTCCACACCCACCAGCTCGTCCTCGTGCTCGTCGCCGAAGAGGCCAACGATGCGGGCCCGCGTGGCCGCGAACCAGTCGACGTCCGGGGCCGCGGGCAGGTCGTAGTGCTCGTGCCCGTCGTGTTCGAGGCGAACGGCTGTGTCAGGGTTGGCCAGGGCCAGCGACTGCACCGTCTGCGTGAGATGCTTGAGCTCAGTGGCCGGCGTCTTCAGGAAGTTGCGCCGCGCCGGGACGTTGTAGAAGAGGTTGCGGACGGCGACCGAGGTGCCATCGGGGATCGCACAGGGACGCTTTTCAACCTGCTCGCCCCCCTCCACCCGCACCAGGGTGCCAGCCTCATCCTCCACCCGCTTCGTCTTGAGCGTCACCTGCGCCACGGCGGCGATCGAGGCGAGTGCCTCCCCCCGAAAGCCGAGCGTTCGGATGCGCTCCAGATCATCGATCGAGCGGACCTTGCTCGTGGCATGCCGCTCGAAGCAGCGCTCGGCGTCCTCGGGACCCATGCCGCACCCATCGTCGATCACCTGTACGAGCGTGCTCCCGGCGTCTTTTAGCAGTACCTCGATGGAGGCCGCGCCCGCGTCGAGCGCGTTCTCAATCAACTCCTTCGCCACCGAGGCGGGGCGCTGCACCACCTCGCCCGCCGCAATTTGGTTGGCGAGGCGATCGGACATCACCTCGATGATGCCCTCGGTCGCGGTGGTCTCGTCGGCCACGGAACGAACAGGGTTTGGGACTTACCGCGAGTAGTAGAGGAGCAGGGTAAGGGACAGGAGGGCGAGGAAAAACAAGAGACTCAGCGGGCGATTCTGAGTCTCTCGGGAACGGCGCGACTTCATCCGGCGCTTGATGTCCCGGTCGTCGTCCTCCTCCGGACTGTAGTGCCGGGGCCGGTAGTCGAACGTACGGGGCCCGCGGCCTGCACTAAAGAGACCCATCTCGGCGTCGGCTCGGTGTCGAAGAACATGCGTTTTAAAATTAAACTCCGCAGTCGAAGTCGTCGTTCCTGATACGCACTGCCGATTGACGGCCTGTCAGGCCGCAAGCCCTCCCCTCCTCTAGAACAACCCCGCCACCAGGTGAAGATAGAGAACGATGAGCGGCGCGGCCACCGCCATGGCATCGAAGCGGTCGAGCATCCCCCCGTGCCCCGGCAGCAGGCTGCTCGAATCATCCACGCCCGTCGACCGCTTGAGGGTGCTCTCCAGCAGATCCCCCAGTTGACTGACGCCCCCGCCAATGACGATGAGCGCCGCGACGTGAGGCCAGGCAAGGAGATCCACCACCGCCACCTTGAGCACTACCCCTACGATCAGGGCCGCGCCGAGGCCACCGAGGGTCCCCTCCCAGGTCTTGTTCGGAGAGATGGTCGGCGCAAGAGGCCGCGCTCCAACCGTGCGCCCCACGTAGTACGCCGCCACGTCCGTCGCCCACACGAGCACGAGGGTGAAGAGGACGAGCTGAAACGCCCCGGAATCGGTCACGGCTGCACTCCGCACCTCGCGGAGCCACACGAGGCTCCCGAGCAGTCCCATCGGATAGATGATCCCGGCAATTGTGACCGTAAAGCTGATCAGAAACTGCTCCCGTGGGAGAAGCAGCGGCGCAGCCACTACGAAGAGAAGCAGGGCCGTCGCCCCGAGCGCCCAGAGGGACGGGCGCAGAAAGGTCCCCACGACCAGGAGACCAAGTACGAACCCGCCGATCCGGTGGGGCTGGGCCCCTACCTTCTGAGCCATCAGGTAGAACTCGTGTTGGCCCAAAAGACCAATGATGGCCACGAGTGCCGCAAACCACCACCCGCCCAGATACGCCAAAACCAACACGACCGGGACCGCCAGCAGTGCCGTGACGACCCGGCGGAGACTATTGCTCACGGGTCCGAGGTGCGCTCCATCCATTCAACGAACTACCGCCCCTTGCCTGCGCTACGTGGACTCCTCGTCCTCCCCCTCCTCGTCGGGCGGCCCGAGGTCCATATGCTCGTGGCCCGAGTCGAGCTTCGAGTCCTCGTCGGGCGTATTGGCGGACGGGGCCTCCGGATCAGCCCCGAGGGCAGCCTCTTCCAGTTCGTCCTCCGAGAGCTGCTCCTCCAGCAGCGACACCGCATCCTCAGCCCGTTCCGGAGGCACCATCACGTGGACCGACGCAAGGTCGCCGACGGTCAGATTGAAGGCGTGGTCGCGCTGAGTGAGCACGACGGCCGGAACGCCGCTGTCATCGAGGCGATCCCGAACGAGATCGGCCTCGTAGTCGGTGCTGGTGCGAAAGATACTTACCCAGTCCTCGTGTTTGCTCATGGATCGAAAGGAGAGTTGTAGACAAGAATTCAAGGCCCGCCCCACAGGTCACGCGTCCCGGATGTGGGGGGCCAGGGTGTGCACAACATAGAGGACCCCGCCGACAATGACGAACCCCAGCAGAATCGCGTACCAGGGCATCGACGCCTGTTCGAGCGCTTGCAGATTGTAGTCTGGATGCGTTTCCACATATCGGGCGCTCAACACAGCGAGGCCGTTGTGCACCACGTGGACCCCCATTGCCGGAATCAGGCTCCCGGTGCGCCACACCAGGTAGGCCATGTAGAACCCCAGCACCATCAGCGGCAGCAATTGCGAGGGGCGGAGGTGATAGAGTCCGAACAGCCCGCCCGCCAGAAGAATGCCGCCGGCCGGTCCCGCGGCCCGTTCGAACTGGCGCTGCGCGTAGCCGCGAAACAGGACCTCCTCACAGATGCCGGGGACTAGGGCCAGCATCGTCAGGTTGAACACCAGTCCAAGGTCGCCTTCGAGCACCTGGCGGATCAGTTCCAGCTGCGACTGCTCCACCAGCCGCGCGGATTCGGGGAGAGGCAGTTGCCGATTAAGTTCAGCGAGCCACTGCGTCACCGGCTGCAGCCCCACGACTCCAACGAGCGCCAGAAGCAGAAGTCGTCCATCGACGCTCCGAAGGCGCAGGTACTCGACCCACTCGGAGGAGTGGAGCCGGGCCGCCAGCAGGGCAGGAATTGCCAGTCCCATCACCTGCCCGATGCTGTTGCTGAGTACAAGCTCTCGGGTGTAGGTTGCCATCAGCTGCTCCGGATCGCCAAACGCGTCCACCGACAGCCCCCCTTCCGCCATCGCAATCTGAATGACGAGAATGACCGGCGTCAGGACAAACTGGAACAGAATGAAGGCCGCACCGAGGCCCAGGAGGCCTGTGAGGAAGCTGAGGGTGGTGCGGTCGACCGACGCCCGTTCGAGGGGCCCGTTGAGCGGAAGACGGCCTCGGCGGCTCCAGGGATCGGGAAGACGGGGCACACCACCGGAGGAAGACGGGACCGATTCCACGGGCGCGGGGGAGCGAACGGACAGACAGTGCGGCGGCTTGAAAGAAGAGACGCCTCTGCGGTTTGCCCTTCGCCCATTCTTTGCAGGAACATTTCGGGGGCCGCATCGAACACAGTAGCGCGCAATGCCGGATCGCGGGAAGCTGCGGCGGCGTCCATATTGCCTCCTTCTATCCGTCCTCCCTTCTCAACGCACTGCGCTCGTAGCTCAGTCGGACAGAGCAGCGGTTTCCGGTACCGCAGGCCGGGGGTTCGAATCCTCCCGAGCGCACGATTTGATGCCCACCTCGGTTTGTCGCTGAGGCGGGCATTTTCTACGTTTGTGGCCATTGAAGAGGGAGTGGAAGGGGTATGGGGTCATACCGAAATATCGGTACTGTCAGGCGTACTGTCAGGCGTACTGTCAAGACTGAGCTCGGATTATCAGGGCTTGAGACTCACTTCTTGCTCCCTCCCGCCGCAAAGTCTTCCCGGAGCAACGCCGTGTCGGGAAAGAGATGGGCGGCAGTCTCGTCTCTCTTCATGAGCATAACACCCAGTTCCTCCGCCAGTGTGAGGGGCTAGTAGTCGTGTGCCGAGTGATTGGTCTCGGTAACTACCCGGAGCACGTGACGAAGCGTTTCGTGAATGCTATCGGCTCCCCATCGCGTACTCCGCAGGTGCAGGAGGGAACGCAGAATAGGACCTTGATGTTATGGGCTCTCCACCGAGAAAGACCTGCGTGCCCCTCTCCGAACGTCCACACGTGTGGACATGCCAGCCCTCCAGCTCCCTTCGGTCTCTCGCCCAGGAGCGATGAAAAACCATGCCCTCGACGAAGTCGTGGGGGCGATAGGCTACATCGTCATCGCGCCAGACTCATCCCCACCATGACTGAGCGGAACGGCCAAAGTAACCCAGGAGGCAAAGACCACTCGGAACGCGAAGAGGTAACGGGCCAGAGTTTTTCCAGCGAACGCGTCGTGCTCGACGGGAAGCACTTCGAGGACTGCACCTTCGAGACCTGCACCCTGGTGTACAGGGGCGGGACCCCTCCCAACTTCGTGCGATGTGACTTTGCCGCGCCGCGGTTCGTGTTTGAGAACGCTGCCCAGAGCACCCTCCAGCTCATGAGCGCGATCTACAACGGCATCGACGAGCGCATCATCGAGAAGACGTTCGATGAAATCAGGAAGGGATTCGGCGACAGATAGGCTGTATGAATGCCACCAAGCGACTTGGTTCAGTTATTCGCGAGTGCCAAGCCCCTCCCTCAACATTCGGGGATGCTCTTCGGCGTTGCCCTCAGTCGAAGTCGTCGATCACTGTGATGCCGGTGGTGGCAAAGTCGCCCATTTGTCGCAGGCTGTCTCCGGCTTCCGTGAGCGGGATCGGTTGAAGAGGGCGGGATAGCGGTAGGCCTGGAGGCCGTGGGTGCCCCGCAGCTCTAACTCGTCAGCCACCACGCGGTCGAAAGGGACGGCAGTGCTTGCGTTTTCGCCCACAAGGAGGCCGACCTGCACATGGCGACCGCGCTTACGGAGATTTGCCACGGAGTTATAGCACGTGTCGGGGCTCCCCAGGGCATCGAGTGAGAGATGCGCCCCGCCCCCGGTCGCCTCGCGGACGGCTTCTGCCACGTCCTCGGTCCTGCAGGCATTGATCTTATGGCTGGCGCCGACCTCTTCGGCGAGAGCGAGGGCCTTGTCGGAAATGTCAACGGCGACGACGCGGGCGCCGGCAGCGCGGGCATACGCCTCGCGAGTGTTCGGATTGCGGATTTCGGCGGTGAAGAACTCGATCACTCTTGAAGAGGCATCCTCGCCGGCGTCTTGAAGAACGGTAGGCAAGGCCCTCCGCAATTGGGGGATCAGATCAGCCATGATTGGAGCGGTAGCTGTGAGCTTCAGGCGGCCCGAAGTAGCATAGGATAACTAGCTTTATCCTATGCTAATTATCGGCCAGACGCGGGTGGAATGCAATCCAATACCGAAGCGTCTGCACCGGGGACTACGCGGTACCCGCCAGCGCTTCGCGGTGTGCAGTGGCGAGGCGAAAGTGGGACGACCGTGGGGCCTTTCGGGCTCCCACTGCGACTGCCTGTAGAAAATCAGACGTGGACCCTCTTTGGGCCCCATCCCGTAGAGACGATGCCTCTGTCGAGAATGGCATCTCTATCTCGCAACGTCGTCCTGAGCTCCGCGATTTCTCCTCCAGTCCGGGAGATGGTGGGAACCCCGGAAGTGCTACCCTACAAGAGTGAATTCTGACCTCTTCGGATGATGCCGGAGTGCCACAAGGTTGGAAGGATTTTGCGAGGCCCGGTCCTTCAGGTTGTATCTCCGAGCGTCCTGCCTCGCCATGTGTTGTAACCCTTGCCTCTTATTACGCCAATGTCAAGGAGAAGGAGCTGTTTTCTTGGTTTAGGGAGCTGATATCGGCGGTTTTGAGAAAAAGGTACAGAGATCGTGTTCGC
>CAZBIB010000011.1:0-27428 GCA_964491575.1 uncultured Salinivenus sp.
AGGAGAGGGTGCCATTCGACGATCTCACCGGTGGACGGATCGTCATCTTTGTATTTGAGCTTGGCCCAGAAGTCGGAGGGATCGGGCGGGCCGTCCATGGCGGGCAGAGCGGTCGGTCAACACGGAGCGACGGGCGCCGGCGGTGTGGCACTCTGGACAGCCCAAAATAGGGAGGCTTAAAAAGAAATGAAAGCAACGGAAGCGATACCCATGGCCTCCATCCGGGACCCTTCGCAGCCGGAGAAGCGGTCGTCTGCGCGGCAGCCCGCGTCTCACCCAAGGGCCTCAAGCACTTCTTCGGGATGGTAGGGAGTGAGCGGTCCCTCCCGGAAATCGACCGCGTTCCGAGTCACGACGATCTCGGCTCCAGCCTGGACCCCAGCGGCGGCAATGTATTCGTCCTCAAAGTCGGCGTCCTCGGGGGCGTCCAGTGCCTGGGACAAGGCGGGCCAGCCCATTCGCGCAAGGTCGAAGACGGTCGACAGGTACTCAAAGAGGGGGCGCGGATCGACGCCGTACGTGGCCGTCGACACGTACCAGCACGTGGTGATTGAACTGGCCGTCGTGAGTCCGTCGATTTTTCCTCGCTCGGCGTGAACCAGGAGCCGGTTGGCCGTGTCGTGATGAGCACGGCTCTGCACAGCCGCGTCGAGAAGGATATTCGTGTCGAAGAGGATGCGCATGACGCTGAGAGCGACGAAGAGGAACGGATTCTAGGCGTATTTTTCGGAGGCGGCCTTTACGAACTGTCGCTCCTCCTCGGTGAGATCGCCTCTTGGTTCGTCGAAGGGAGCGTCTTCCGGGGGCGGCCCGATCTGCTCGTGAACCTTCTTGAGCCGGGGCGTAAGACGGGAGTTCGACTCGTCGTCCCTTTCGGGATATCCCTCGCCGCACAGAAGCCGGAAATAGTCCTCCACGAGCGCCGACAGGGACGTTCCGCGCTCTCGGGCGATCTCCTTGGCCCGCTCCTTTACGTCCTCGTCCATGCGCAGGGTCAGCTTGGACTTCATGGGTTGATCGGAATTGTACGTCACGACATCTCGATATTGACGTACTCCTTCTGGAGTGAGCGGTTTCTCGCTATTCCCCCGCGTTCCACTGGAGCCGCCGGAGGTCGATGTCGGCCAGCGTGTGGAGCCCGCCGTGCTCCACCAGGTGCCAGAACAGTGCGCGGGTGGCGAGCGCGTCCCCCACCGCCGTGTGCAGTTCCTCATCGGGGGCTGCGTCGAACCTCCCGAGGAGCGTCCCGAGTTGGTGATCCTCCGACGCGTCGAGCAGAGAACGGGCCAGGCCCAGCGTATCGACAAAGCGGACGTCCACTCCGCTGAGCCCGAGGCGCTCGGCCTCGTAGGTGACGAAGCGAAAATCGAACTGCAGGTTGTGGCCCACAACCACGTCCGCCTCCAGGTGATCGATGAGGACCGGCAACTGCGCCGCAACGACATCGTCGCGGTGCGGGGTCTCGTCGCTGCGCCAGTCGAACCGGACGCCGTTCTGGTCCACCACGGCCATCTCTCGGATGCGCCCGCCGCGGTCGGGGCGCAGTCCGGTCGTCTCCAGGTCAAAGAAAACCAGCGAGGCCGTGCGAAGGGGACGGTCCGCCCACGTGCTCATCGTTGGAGGACAGGTCGCGAGGGCTGTTGACGAACAGTCGGGATCAACAGAACGCTGCTCCCTCGTCGATTGATCGATCTCCGCGTGTGCGGAGGCATCCTGCGATACTTTGTCAGGCAGGGAGTTTTACCGTCCGGTAAGTTGACAATCTGTCTCGAAAAAAGCAATTAGAACGGCACCGGCGATCCCGGCTCCGTGGAGGCAATACGCACTGAATGCGCGCTCCCCTCCACCCCTGTTCCCCCACTCCCGTGCTCCCACGTCCCATTCTCATCCGTCACGGACGCGTCGCTCGTAGCACCCCCGTCACCCGCACCGAGCGGCCGCCTGCCCGCTCTGCCATTTCAACGGCAAGCTTGCCCGCCATTGTCTCGTCCCCCACGTGCGTCACCGAGAGGTGGCCCCGCGTCGCCACGAAGTGCGCGTCGGCCACGGAGAGAAAAGCGATGAGACTGGACCCGCTGTCGGCCGGAGGGCTGTCGAGAAGCGTCGCCGGCACGACGTTGTAGCGACCGGGAGGCATCCAGGAGCGGGTTTCGCTGCGGTTTGTGGACGTGAGCTCGATCGACAGACCAGGGCCGTCGCGGGTTCCCAGCTCGATGCCGACGCGTCCATTGTGCTGGGTGCGCACGATTGCCGGTCCCGTGAGCGTGTCCGTGAGACTGCCCTCTACGTAGAGGCGGTACCGCCCCTCGGTCACGTCGGGCTCGGACTCGCTCCCACAGCCGATCAGCAGGAGGACGAGGCCGAAGAATGTGCAGGAGAGCGCCGAGGAGATACGGGGGGACATGGTGGGGACAACAGATGCGCAGATCGAGGACGCTGATACTGGTGGGGCGGACCGGAACTCCGTTCGTTCCGTCCGATCCTTGGGGGCATCGAAAGGCGCTACAGCGGCTGAGTTTCCACCCTCTTCAGGCGCTCCTTGACCTGCTGGAGCACAGAGTCGATCCCGACCACGGTGCCGAGGCGGAAGTGGACTGTCTCGGTGCCCTGAGAAATGTTGCGCACGTTGGCGCACGGTTCGCAATCCCTTCGGCGCTGCATGCCTCGGACTCCGACAGCGCCTCACTCCTCCCGAATCGGGAGGATGAGGGAAATTTGATGCGTGAACACCTGTGCTCCCTGCAGGGCCAGCGGGCCGCGTGGGGCCACGACGAAGTCGCTCCCCGCCGCGAACTCCGCGGCCCGGACTGCGCCGCCGGACGTCACTCCGGGCTGCCCAGTGCCAAGCGTGAGGTCTCCCGTGTAGCGGAGGGTCAGGGCGCCCCAATCCACGCTCCCGCCCCACGTCAGCGTCCACTCGGACCAGTCCTCATACTGGGTTCGCTTCGATTCCACGACTCGGTCGCGCTGCGTGAGCCAGTAGCGGATCGAGCGCACGTCGAGGCCGGCCTGAAGCTCCCACCAGTCTTGCCGGTGACGCAGGCCCAGGCGGAGGGTCGTGTTGGCGAAAGTGAAGTCGTTCACGACGGTCCGCTCCCCCGGCGCAATCGTCCCGCCGTCCGGCTGCTCAATGGGCTCCTGGGCGTTGGCCCACGTCTCGCTCACGATCGGTTCGAAAATGAGATCGGCTCCGACCGTCGTGTGAGCGTTGGAGTGGGCAAATCCAATTCCGACGTTGGAGGCCCACGACGTGCCCGGGTCCCGGGGAATGTTCATCAGGTCGTAGTTCGGAATCTTGGGATGGCCCTTCCGATTCCCGGTCAAGACCGTGCCGAGGCGCCATCCTTCCGTGCCCAGCGGCTGCTCGTACGCCAAGTGCACGCCCCACGTGTTGGTACGGTCGTAGTACCGCTCCCACTGTAGCTGAGTGTCAAAATCCGGCCACGTGACGAATTCGACGGTCCGCACGTCGTGCTGCATGTCGACGCGGTTGTGGACGAGCAGGGCGCGCAGCGACCGGTCGTTCCACTCGCGCAGAACCCCCACCCGTACGTCGAGCCGGTGGCCGTCCTGCCGGAGGCCCTGGTTGCCGGGATACATCAGATCGACACCCTCCATGGCGCTGAGTCCCGCCCACTGGACCATCCCGGCGAGGGCCCACTGGTCGGTCAGCTGCCGCCCGCCCAGCAGCATCACGTACTGGTTCTCGGCCGCCGTTTCGCGGAGGGGACGGATGGAGGGCATCTCCTGAGGAATCGTCGTCGCGAAATGGGGCCTGACCGGAACGAACTGCCGTTGACGCCGATTCCCCGGATTCAGCTGCTGAAGGGCCCCGCCGATGCCTCCGAACCACCGTCCCTGATTCACCAGCACTCCCACCGACAGCGTCCGCGCGCCGCCGTCGTCCCCCGTAATCGTGTAGTGGCTTGGCGCGCTGTAGGCCCACGTGCCGTCCACCCGAGTGGCCGTCGCCGGGTTCACCAGGGCGTCGCCCAGTGTGTCGTCGACGGCGAGGGAGACGCCGCCCATCCCGCGGGCATGCGACGGATAGAGCTGAAACTGGCTGCCCGTGGCGATGGGAGCGGTCTTGATTGGAACGAGCTGCGCGTGCGCTCCCATCGCCCAAATGGCACACGCGAGAAGAATAAGGACGACGAGTTCGGCGAGCGTTAGCGGTCGGATCTGGGCCGGACGGTTGGCAGACATTGCATCGGAGACGTTCAGTCCGAGAGGAGACGGAAGCATCCCTGTGACGCGCAAGGGGATTGCAGGCAAAGAGGCTTCACGTTCGATACACGCAAGTCGCCCTGCAATGACCACGCCCGCGCGGAGAGGCTTCAACGATCACGCTCGCCGCACGCGGTGCCACTCCAGCGTCTCGCGGATGGCCGTCTCGTAGGGCGTCACGGTGCCCCCGAAGGCGTCCTCAAACTTGCTCGCGTCCATCACGAACGGGTCTCGGAACTGGTAGAGCACCTCCTTCACCTCACGGACCTGCGAGTTGAACAGGCCCGCCAGCGTGAGTGACCAGTATCCGTAGGCCCGCATCTTCGGCGTCTCGCCGAGCACCTCATAGACCGTCTCGATGAAACGGCGGCCCGTGATGGGATCGTTGCTGGGCAGGTGCCAGATCTCGCCGAGGGCCTCCTCGTGCCTCCCGAGCGTGACGAGCCCGTGGGCAAAGTCGGCGAGGTACGACATCGTGTGCGGCGCGTCGAGCGACCCGAGCCACGCGGCCGTCTTGCCGTCCAGGACGGCCTCGAAGACGAGCTCGCGGGTGGACGAGTTGGCGTGGGGACCGTAGAAGTCGGAGGCCCGCCCGATGGCAATGCGCGCTCGTCCCTGCTTGTGGGCACTGAGGAGCATCTTCTCCATCTCCACCCGCAATTTGCCCTTTGGCCCCTGGGGCCGGCGGGGCGTCGCCTCGGTCATGGGCCCCTCCGTCGGGCCGTACATGTAGAGGTTGTCGGTCATGATGAGTGGGGCGTCGGCGTGGGACGCGGCCGCAATGCTGTTCTCCGTGAGAATCGGCAGCACGTCTGCCCACCGCTCGTAGGGCACGTTGAGGCAGTTGTAGATGACCGCCGCCCCCTCGCAGGCCTGTCGGGTCTCGTCAGTGTCGGTGCAGTCGGCCGCGACAATCTTAGTGCCTTCGGGAAACCCGGAGCCTCCACTGCGGCTCACGGCCCGGACCGGAAGCCCGCGATCGGCGAGTTCATTGACGACGGCGCGTCCGGCCCCGCCGGTGGCACCGAGGACGACGTGGAGGGCTTTGCGGGTCGGCATGACGGAACTGTGTTATGAGCGTACGACCGAAGCGAGTTCAACCTACTTATGGAATAGGACGGCGGTCGGCAGACCGCGGTCCGCGGTCGTGACGACGAGACGGCTGTCCCCCGCAAAGTCCGCAGCACCGGGACATCGGTCAGGACGCGGCCTCCAGCTTCGCGTGCAGGTCCCACAGCCCGAGCGCCGCGAGGACGGCGAGGTCGACGAACAGGAGGGGGGCAAAGACGGGTGGGCCGTAGCGGAGGGCGTCCCAGAGTCCCGTTGCGGCCACTTCCGTCTCCAGGAGCGGCAGCAGGTGAAGCCCCGCGCCCAGCAGCCCCGTCACGACTTGAAGTCCAAGCACCCCGTACCCAAACTGCAAGAGCCGCCGCGTGGGCGGGCGAACGACGAGGACCGCGAGGGTGCCCACGGCCAGCGCGCTCACGACGACCGGAATCCACTCCGTCCAGTAGAAGAACGCATTTCGGGCGTGGTCGATGAGGGAGAGCCCAAAGTTGCCGATAAAGCCCCCCAGAGCCAGAAAGACAATCCACTGTCCCCACGCCGGAGCGGACGGATCTTCCATCCGGTTGAGGAGGAGCAGGCAGCCGAGGCCTGCGAACGAGAGGGGCGCGACGAACGGGGCAGAGTAGACGAGGCTCTTCAGGGTAACGGATTCGAAGAACCAGCCTTCCAGGTGCCACACGAGCCCCGCAAGCCCCACCACGATCGCCGCCCAGCCGACGACGTACCCGATCCAGCGCGCCCACTGGGTCTGCAGGCGACTCTCTTGCACCACCGCCACAGCGAGCGCAACGGTTCCCCCTCCCGCAAAGTAGACCGGAATCCACTCGGCCCAATGCGCAAAGTCGTTAAAGGAGTGGGCGAGATAGACGTCCAGGATCAGAAACGCGAGGTTCGACACCACGAATAGCTCCAGCAGAAACGAGCGGTGGGTCCACCACGCGTGCTCTGGTTTCGGGGGCAACTCCGACTCGGACACGGGCTCAGTCGTCTTCATGGCTACGCAGTTCCTTGGCCTCCTCTTTCAGTTCCACGAAGCGGGCCAGCAGCTCGTAGTTGCCGTGCCACTGCACGTAATCGGGCCCGCCCATGAAGGCCCCATGCTTGGCCGTGCGGCCGTAGTAGTGCCAGTAATCAAAGATCTCGAACTCGAGCGGCTCGTCGAACGGTTCGGGCGTGAGGTATCCATCCGCCCGCAGCGAGTCGACGATGTCCATGAAGTTGCTGACCTTCTTGTTCGTAGCGTGCACCACCCGCTCGGCGTCCTCATAGTACTGGTCGGTGTGGCTGGAGGTGTGGCAGTTGTTGCAGGCCCGCTTCATTTCCGCCTGGTTCTCTGCGTAGTTCGGACGCTTCTCCGAAATCGGCGCGAAGAGGTACCAGGAGAGCCGCTGGCTCACGTTGTGCGTGACCGCGAGGCCGCCCTGGCCGCTCATATGGCAGGTAGCGCAGGTGGGAGACGGCATGTCGGCCACCGTGAGGTTCTCCGGGTCTGCGTCCAGGTTGTAAAGGTCCTGGTTCGCGTTGAAGAGGACCCCGTGCTTTGACTCCTCGAAGATCTCGATCTGGGCGTGATCGGGTCCCATGTGGCACTGCCCGCAAGTGCGCGGCATCCGGGCGAGTTTGATCGATGTCTCGTGCCGGGCGTGACACTCGGTGCAGGTGCCGATGGAGCCGTCGGGGTTGGGCTCACCGATCGAGTGGCAGGCCTCGCACCCCACCTCCGTTGCGGCCTCGCCCTCCAGCTGCGCCAGCCGGTTCGCCGGACGGTCGACGGCGCCCTCGTGGAATTTCTCGGCGAACTCGATCTGCTCCTTGGTGAAGTCCGTAGACCCGTGCACGGCTGCCCAGGCGGGCGCTGCGTGCCGGCTCCGCAGGAATTGACGATTCTCCTCGGCATGGCACTGGCTGCAGTTCTTCGAGGTGAGCGATTCGGCGAGCGTAAAGCCGCGGTGGTCGAACGACTCCTGCCCCTCCTGTGGGCGGTGACAGTCGAGACAGTTCGTTCCTTCCTTCACATGCGCACTGCGCTCGTACTCCGCCACGATGGCCCGCGTCTCGCGGCGATGGCAGGCGGCACACTCGCCGGTCGCCTCCACGAGCTCCGGACGGGGCTGTTGGGTCTCGATGATCGGGCGCTGGGCCTGAATAAAGAAGGCCCCGACGATGAGCGCGCCCGCAATGACGAGGGCAATGAAGACTGATTTGAACGAATCCATCTCCATAGCGACCGAAGGACGGGTCGACCGACGCGTCTCGTTGGAAGGAGCGCGTGTGAAGGGTTCGTCAACGATAGGGTAACGGGTCGATCGTGCGAATGCAACGAACTCGCGGGAGATTACAGGACGATTGCATGTCTAAATTCAGGTTGACTTTTGCCTCTAATCCATGGGCTGCGGGAAGTATGAGTAAGGAAGGGCGTGAGAGCCCGGACGCACTGAATTTCTGCCTCTGTAGAACGATGATAACAGGCTGCCGTCATTAAGAGGAGATTCAGGGGACATCGGAGAACGCGAGTGCGCTCGTCATATCTCTGCTTACCGTCGGGGCCCGGCGCGTGCGGCTGTCGGTATTTCACTGGATGTACGTGGGGCACGCCGTGCGCCGCCGAACACTGGTTTCGACGACGCGTTGCATCAAATCAATTAGCGTTTCTCGCAACCCCTTTTGCAACAGACCCAGATAGCGTCGTGGCACAAGCGAATGAAGGAGACGAGGTCCAAGTCCACTACACCGGCAAGCTGGAAGATGGGACCATTTTTGATTCCTCGGAGGATGGGGAGCCCCTCAGCTTCACCATTGGTGAGAATCGCGTCATTCCAGGCTTCGAGGAGGCCGTGACGGGCATGGAGCCGGGCGACACGAAGACGACCGAGGTGGAGCCGGAGCAGGCGTACGGCGAGCACCGCGAAGACATGGTCATGGAGATGGACCGCGACCAAATTCCCGGCGAGGTGGACCCAGAGGTAGGGCAACAGCTTCAGCTGCGCCTTGAGAACGGCCAGACCGTGCCGGTCCTCATCACGGCCCTCGGCGAAGACACGGTAACCATCGACGCCAACCATCCGCTGGCGGGGCGCAAGCTCATCTTCGACATTGAGGTCATAGACGTGGCGGAAGGAAGCGGCACGCCCGGAAGCGGCGCGCCCGGAGGCGGCGCCGGAGAGGGAGACGGCAATATCGTCACGCCGTAGCGGTGCCTGCATGACTCCCGGCCCCCGAAATCGGTTCATGTGAGCAGCGTCTTTGCCCCTGCATGGCATCTCTGTGCAGGGGCATTGCTATGGAAAGCCGGTTCACAGGGGCGGGGAGCACGGGGGCGAATATCTGCCCTGATGAGCGCCGAGCTTTGCTCTCCTCCTTGAGGGGCATTTTCCGCAGCGAGGGCATCACGGCAATCGCATCTTGCCAAGGGGGGTCTGCTCTCGCTGTTCTTCGGGGCAAAGCATTCAACGCCCCACGCTCCCTTTCTCCCTTTCGTTCTCGGTGTAGTTTGCAGCTCAGAAGCAGCAGAGGCTTCTTTCTCCGACCGAGATTTTTAGCATGCAATCACTCTGGCGGGGCGTTGCACGACAGGCTTCCGTTGCCTACATTACCGTTCGATGCGCCCGCGGGGGCGCGTCGATGCATCGCATCGCACGCACTTCTGAACAACCGAACCCATCGTTCGGACATGTCTGCTCCCGAGACCATCACGCCTGCCGATCGCAGCCAGCGTCAGTACAACTTCTCAGCCGGTCCGGCCACGCTCCCCGAAGAGGTATTGATCGAGGCGAAAGACGAGTTGCCGGTGTACGACCACACGGGCGCGTCCGTGATGGAGATTAGCCACCGCTCGCCCGCCTACGACAAGATCGAAGAGTCGGCCCGCGAGCACCTCCGCTCCCTGCTTGAGCTGGACGACGACTGGCACATCCTTTTCCTGCAGGGCGGTGCCTCGATGCAGTTCTACCAGGTGCCGCTCAACTTTCTGCCGGAGGACGGCGTGGCCGACTACGTGATTACGGGCCGATGGGGCACCAAAGCCATCAGGGAAGCGCGTCACGTCGGCGACGTGAACGTGGCGGCCTCCAGTGAAGACGACGACTTTACGCACGTGCCCGACGTGGAAGACTGGGATCTCACCCCAGACGCGTCCTACGTCCACATCACGACCAACGAGACGGTCAACGGCAATCAGATGACGGACGACCCGGTACTCGACGCGCCCGTCGTGACCGATGCGTCAAGCGAGTTTCTGAGCCGGCCCATGGACCTGGAAGGCTACGGGCTTGTCTACGCCGGCGCACAGAAGAACGTGGGGCCGGCAGGCGTCACTGTGGTGCTCGTGCACGACGATTTCCTGCAGCAGCGCAAACAGCCGCTCCCCACGATGCTCGACTACGGCACGCACGCCGAGCGGCGCTTCAACACGCCGCCTGTCTTTCCTATCTACATGGTGGAGAAGGTGTGCCGATGGCTCCTCAACCTCGGCGGCCTCGACGCCATCCACGCCATCAACAAGCGGAAGGCCCGCAAGGTGTACGACAATATCGACGCAACGGACTTCTACCGGGGCACTGTGGAGCCGGACTCGCGCTCGATGATGAACGTCACGTTCCGCCTCCACGACCCGGATCTGGAGCCAATCTTCCTGAAGGAGGCCGAGCAGCGCGGTCTCCTTAGCCTGAAGGGGCACCGCACGGTGGGCGGCATTCGCGCCTCCCTCTACAACGCCATGCCCGAGGAAGGGGTCGACACGCTCGTGCAGTTCATGGACGACTTCGAGCGGACGCACGGATGAGAAGTCATGACTCCTGAATTCAATGCTGGCCGAGACGGCTTCCTTGAATCAATGACGACGGCGCCATGGCCCTTTCGATTGGAGTCCCGCGCGAAACGGAATCGGGGGAGGCGCGCGTCGCTCTGATCCCCGACGTGGCTGACCGCCTGCTGGCGACGGTGGACGACCTTGAGATTCGGGCGGAAGAGGGCGCCGGGCACGGGGCGTACCATACGGATGCGGACTATGAGGCGGCCGGATGCTCGGTCGTGGATCGGGAGAACGCGTTCGATGCCGACATCCTCGTGAAAGTGGCTCCGCCGTCCGACGGCGAGATCGAGCTCCTCGGTGAGGGGCAGGTCCTGATCGGACTGATGGATCCGCTTGGAAACCCCGAGAGGGCCCAGGCGCTGGCCGAGCGGGGCGTCACGACGCTGGCGATGGAACTCGTTCCTCGCATCTCGCGGGCGCAGAAGCTGGACGCCCTCTCCGCAATGAGCTCGATTGGAGGCTATCGGGCCGCCATCCTCGCGGCCGAGCGACTGCCCAAGTTTTTCCCGCTTCTCACCACGGCCGCCGGGACCGTGCGCCCAGCCCGGGTGCTCGTGCTCGGGGCCGGCGTGGCGGGCCTGCAGGCCATCGCCACCGCCAAGCGCCTCGGCGCCAAGGTATTTGGGTACGACATCCGCGAGCCCACCCGCGAGGAGGTTGAGAGCCTCGGGGCATCCTTCGTCGATCTAGAGGTCGACATTGAGGCCGACCAGGACGAGAGCGGGTACGCGGAGGAGCTGGAGAAGGAAAAGCAGGAGCGCCAGCCGGAGCTTCTGAAGCCGCACCTTGCCGAGGCCGACGTCGTCATCTCCACAGCCCTTATTCCGGGTGCACCTGCGCCGCTGCTCATCAACGAAAACGCCGTGCAGGCGATGGATCCGGGATCGGTGATCGTGGACCTCGCCGCTCCGAACGGGGGCAACTGCGCCCTCACGGAGGCCGGGACGGAGGTCGTAGAGCACAACGTCCAGATCCTGGGTCCCACCAACCTGCCCGCCGAAATGCCGGTCCACGCGAGCGAGCTGTACGCCAAGACCGCGGTCGCCATGATCGAAGAGGGCCTGTCCGACGGGGCGTTCGATCCGGACTTCGAGGATCAGATCTTTGCGGAGTCGTGCCTCACGCGCGGCGGAGAGGTTCGCAACGACCGTGTCCGCAGTCTCCTCGGCCTCGATGAGGTTGCGGCCGAGTAGCGCGTTGCTTCGAGATTCCCGCAGGCGTTCAACTTCAAGCATGACCGCTCAGAGAGAGAGGCAGGAGCGGGTCTTCGGCTTGCTGCAAGACTTTCAGGGAGAGCGCCCGCTAAAAACGCTCGTTTGGCAGGAGCTAGAGTACGACCGCGTAGACCGGCCCATTTCCACGCGCGGCGTTTCGCAGGACGTGGAGGAGGCGCTCTTTGAAGCTCCCGTTCTGCTGGCGGACGCAGGGGAGGACGGAGGCTTTCACGTGATTTACGTGCGTCTTCGCTGCGACCGACTCTCGCGGGTGCAAGAGCGCGCAGTCGTCAATTGGCTTCTTTGCAGCCACCCGTATGCGCTTTTCGTATTCTCCAACCGCGAGCAAACGAGCTGGCACTTCGTCAACGCCCGTGCCCCCGAGGGGAACACCTCGCAAGACTCGCGGCGAACCCTTCGGCGCATTTCCGTATGCTCCTCCGACCGACTACGTACGGCGACCGAGCGCATCGCACAGATCGCCCTAGAACGGCTCGAAGAGCGCATAGGGATGCCTCCCCACGAGTGTACGCCTCTCGAAATTCAGTCCCACCACGACCGGGCCTTTAGCGTCGAGGCGGTCACGCGCTCGTTCTACGAAGACTACCTCGCGGTCTTCGAAGAACTGAAAGCAGACATGTGCAGCCAGTCCGGAGATGAGCGGTGGGCGCACAAGTACGCGCTTCTCTTTCTGAGCCGCTGCATGTTCATCCGCTTCGTTCAAAAGAAAGGGTGGCTCGGCGGCGACACCCAATTCATGGATACCTTCTGGCGCGCCTATCTCGATTCGGGGCGGCAAGAAGGCGAAGACGGCTTCTTTATCCATTGGCTCAGCGTGCTTTTCTTCGAGGTGTTCAACGGCGCTGGGCGTTCAGAGGAGCATGCATACTTTCCGGCTGACATTCGGCAAGCGCTTCGAAACGCCCCGTACCTCAACGGAGGGCTCTTCCGCCCCGGCAATCTGGACGAAGATCGCCGGTCCTATGGGGCAACAATCACCGACGAGCGGTACCGTCGGATATTCAGTTTTTTGGAGCGCTACAACTTTACGATTGCGGAGGATCGTCCGCTCGATCAAGAGGTGGCCGTAGACCCCGAGATGATCGGGAAAGTCTACGAGAGCCTTGTCAACGTATCATCCGACGCCGATGAGCGCGGGGAAACCGGCATCTTCTACACGCCCCGCACGGAGATTGACCTAATGTGCCGCCTTTCGCTGGCGGACTACCTGACGAACCACCTTGGCGAGAGCCACAGAGATACGGTCGAAGAGGTCGTCTTCGCATTGGAGCCGAACGAAAAGCAACAGGCGGATCAAAACGCTTCGAGCAAAGGTCTTTGGACTCAGATCCGATCTCTTCTCAAGGACGTCACCTCGGTCGATCCGGCCTGTGGGTCGGGGTCGTTTCTCGTTGGGATGCTTCAAGTGCTCGACGACCTTCTCCGCCGGGCGAACGAGAAGCTCGGGATCGACGAATCGGCATATGACCGAAGAAAGCGCATCATCGGCCGTAGCCTCTATGGAGTGGACGTGATGGAGTGGGCCGCGAACGTCGCCGAGCTTCGGCTCTGGCTTTCGCTCATCGTGCACGTGGACCGTTCACCGGACCAGCTTCGTCGCCGCACAGAGCCCCTTCTGCCGAACGTCTCTTTTAAAATCCGATCCGGCGATGCGCTCGTTCAAGACATCGGAGGGATGAATCTCGGGCTCAGGTCAAATCGGCGGAAGTACGACCTGAGCAGCGAAGTGCAAGCCGAGATACAATCGTTTAAAACGGAGAAGCGCAAATACGTCCACAGCGACCCGACTGTAAAGTATTCCAGCCCCGATGAACTCAGGGACGCCGAAGTTGAGCTGTTCAAGGACATTCTACAAGACGGCCTTTCGGAGCTGGAGTCAAAGATCGAACGCCTTGACCGTCGGATTTCGGAGCCGCAGGCGCGGCAGATGCGTCTCGACGGGTCCACCGAGCCCGGAGACTCGCAGGGGGACCTCCGGGTGGAGGAGTGGGAACAGGAAAAAGGAAAGCTCGAGTCCCAGGCTACTCAGATCCGAGAAACGCTCGAGGTGCTCCATCCGGACGGCCCCGTTCCGTTTGTGTGGGAGATTGCGTTTATCGAAGTGTTCAGCGGCGAGAGGCGGGGCTTCGATGTTGTGATTGGAAATCCTCCGTATGTCCGGCAGGAAGACATATCAGATCCGATGCGTCCTCCCGGCGGGGTAACGCACGAGAACAAGAAAGACTACAAGGAAACGCTTGCTCAAACCGTTTATCAGGCGTTCCCAAACTACTTCGGCGTCGACGCAGCGACCGGGGAGCCCGAAACCAAAATCGATAAGAAGAGCGATCTCTACATCTACTTCTACTACTACGGCTTGCGGCTGCTGAATGAAAGCGGGACGTTTTGCTTTATTACTTCTAATACTTGGTTGGACGTAGGTTATGGAATGGAACTGCAGGAGTTTTTGCTTCGCCATGTCCACGTCAAGTATATCATTGGTAATCAAAGAGAGCGCTCGTTTACCGATGCCGACGTGAACACCGTTGTTACGCTTTTCTCCGCTCCTGACGATGCGGAGAGCTGGGCGTTGAGCGAAAAGACGCGGTTCGTAATGCTCAAAACGCCTTTTGATAACGCGCTTAGCGACAACTTCTGGGACGACGTTCGGAGGGTGGAACATCGGGATTCTAACTCTCTGCGCCGGGTGTTCACGGCCACACAGGCAGAACTTTTGAAGAGGGGCAGTTCCGCAGCACAAGAGATTGAAAACAGGCAGTCTGAAACGCTCCGCTCCCTGTCTCAAAACGCAATGTACAAAGGGGACAAATGGGGAGGAAAGTATCTACGCGCGCCCGACGTGTACTGGAGAATTGTAGAGCGTGCGAGCGATAAGCTATGTCGCCTGGGCGACGTGGCGAAAGTACGGCGCGGCTACACCACGGGAGCGAATACATTTTTTTACCTGGACCGCGAAGACGTTGAAGAGTGGCAAATCGAGCCCCGATTTCTTGCTCCTCTGCTGAAGTCACCGCGTGAGACGAACAAGCAGTTGGTGCTAAAAGAGTGCGATTTCAAATACCAGGTCTTTGACTGCAGTCAGTCCAAAGAGAGCCTGAAGGGGACACAGGCGCTCGAATACATCCGATGGGGAGAGGAGCAAGGCTTTCCCGAACGTAGGACCCTCGCTGAGAGGACACCCTGGTGGAGCCTGCATTCGCACGGGCCTCCACCGATTATTTCCCCTTGCAGCATTAGCGACCTGTACAGAGCGCACGTCAACGAGTGTGGCGTTCGCGTGGACAAGAGGCTCTACGAAGTTCGTCCGGCAGACGACTGGTCGACCGGCGCCCTTGCTCTCAGTCTGAATTCGACGCTGACCTCTCTCTTCTTGGAGCTTCTGACGCGAACAGGGCTCGGGGAGGGCCTGCTCGACATGACTGTCTACGAGCTGGAAGACTGTCCGATCGTGCACCCCGAAAACGTAGACGGAGCAGGCCTAAAAGATCGAAGGATCAAAACGTACAAAAAAGAGATAGACACTGAAGAGCGTATCGAAACGGACGAGGTTGTATTGGGAGCATTGGGCCTCAACGCCTCTGAGCAGCAAGAGGTGCGCGACGCCGTGGAAATGCTCGTAGACCGGCGAAGAGCGAAAGCGCGAAGTGTTTGACTGCGACGCCCACAACCACCCGCAGCTCCAAATGCAGGTACGCGACACAGAAGGGAGTCTCACGGAGATGCGAGAGAGACTCTTCAATGAATTGGGTGTAGCAGAAATCCAGGGGGTTCTGATGAACCGAAAATGGGACCCCACGGCCTGTGTTGAAGCCATTGACTACGCTCCTGATGAGGAGATATTTCCAAGAAGAGATTTGGGCCACGCGGCGTCCAGGCGAAAAACTGATTTCGCAAAACAGTTGGGCATTCCCTTTTATGTAGTAGCTTCCGTCAACCAAGCTCGGCTAAAAGATTTGTCCTTTTCCGTTTTCGAGCTCCGGCATGAAAACGGTGGAATCATAGCTAAAACGCACGAAAAAGACCTTAGCGGCGAGCAGTTTGCAGATTTCTGGGCAGATCTGAAAGGAACCGAGCAAATTAAAGGACTTCCAGACGCTGGCGCGAGAATTCAAAATTCCAATGTGGACCAGGTTTTAGAAGGAGCTGGCCTTGCCTGGGGCGGCAACGTAGACGGGGTGCTCTTCGACTTCGTCGGAAAAGTCCAGTCGATCATAGAAGTGCGAAAGACGACACGAAGCGAGCTTGGCGAATACGATCCATCGGACTATTTCCATTACCGAGGTGGGGACTACAACACGTGGAAACCGCTGTTTAGGATCGCTCATCATCTAGAAGTGCCGCTCGTCCTACTGACCTTTAAGCGAGGAGAAAGCAAATGCGGATTTGCTCGCCTACACAAGCTCAGTAAGCAGAACGGCATCAAATACCACGGGGAACCTCCGTACGACAACCTGCTCTCTCGCCGGCAGGCTAAAAACACGCTCAAAGATCTGTGAGTGTTAGGGCAGTGTTTCTACAGCCAACCGGCGTTGATTAACGCTTCGACGGAGCAGGAAGCGTTCACACTTCCGCTCCTTCATCCTTCCGCACCTACACACGCGAAGCCCATGCTCAACAACCTCATCATCTTCGTCCTCGCAGCCTTCGTGGGCACCGAGATTCTAAGCAAAGTGCCTCAGACGCTCCACACTCCGCTCATGTCGGGTGCCAACGCCATCAGCGGCATCACCATCGTGGGAGCGCTCGTGGCAGCGGGCATGACGACGGATCCATGGTCCACCTGGATCGGGTTCGGGGCGCTCGTGGTGGCCACCATCAACGTCGTCGGCGGCTTCCTCGTCACCGACCGGATGCTGAAGATGTTTGGCAAGAAGAAGGCGTCGCCTGCGTCTGCTGCCGCTCCGCGGACAAATGGCACGGCGGAGTGAGCATCCTATTGCGTGTTGCGTATGGCTGTCCCGATCACGAAATACGCAATACGAAATACGCGGCCTCGCGTAAGAGCTTCCACCCCGCGAGACAACTTCCCAATATCATCCCCCGCCCGCACGGGTATCGTTATGAAAACCGCGATCATCGACCTCGCGTATTTGCTCTCGGCAGTGCTTTTTATCTTTGGGCTCAAGCGCATGCAGTCGCCCGTTACCGCTCGTACGGGCAACGCGCTGGCCTCGCTTGGCATGCTCGTGGCGGTCGTGGCCACCCTGTTTTTGCAGGAGATCCTGTCGTGGCCCATGATTCTGGCCGGGCTCGCGCTGGGGGGGCTCATCGGGGTGGTGCTGGCCCGCACGGTCGAGATGACGGCCATGCCGGAGCTGGTGGCCGTCTTCAACGGCTTCGGCGGACTCGCCTCCGCGCTCGTGTCGGGGGGCGAGCTGTCGCAGTACGTGGGGGGAGACATTTATGGGTTCGGGATCGTCTCAGCGGTCACCATCGCGCTATCCATCCTGATCGGGACGGTCACTTTTTCGGGGAGCGTCGTCGCGAATGGCAAGCTTAGCGGCTGGATTACGGGCAATCCCATTTCATTTCCGGGCCTGCGGGTCCTGACTGGGTTGCTTCTGGTGGGGGCCGGCGTGGCGTTCGGCGTGATGGTGGCCTACGCCGAAGGATTTCCCACGATCGTCCGGCCCATGATTCTTGCGGCCCTCGGGCTCGGCGCTGCGGCCTTTTTGCTCGGCATCCTGCTGGTCGTCCCCATCGGCGGGGCCGACATGCCGGTGGTCGTCTCGCTCCTCAACTCCTACTCGGGCTTGGCCGCCGCCACCACCGGCTTCGTGCTCGACAACACAGCCCTCATCGTAAGCGGCACGCTGGTCGGTGCGGCGGGCATGATCCTGACGGTTCTCATGTGCGAGGCGATGAACCGGTCGCTGGCGAACGTCATGCTCGGCGGCTTTGGGGGCGGCGACGGGGCTACGGGGGACCTCGACGTGCCGGAGGGCAAGACGGTCAACGAAACGTCGCCGGAGGACACAGCCATCCTCGCGCGCTACGCCGACAAGGTCGTCATCGCGCCGGGCTACGGGCTCGCCGTGGCGCAGGCGCAGCACGAGGTACGGGAGCTCGCCGATCAGCTCGAAGCGCAGGGCATCGACGTGAAGTACGCCATTCACCCCGTGGCGGGCCGCATGCCGGGGCACATGAACGTGCTCCTCGCCGAGGCCGACGTGTCCTACGAGAAGCTCTACGAGCTGGAGGATATCAACCCGGAGTTTTCGAGCACGGACCTCGTCATCGTAGTGGGCGCCAACGACGTGGTCAATCCAGCCGCCCGCGACGACGAGGGCAGTCCCATCTACGGCATGCCCATTCTCAACGTTGACGAGGCGGAGACTGTCGTCATGATCAAGCGCAGCCTGAGCCCGGGCTACTCCGGCGTGCCGAACGAGCTGTTCTACGCAGACAACACGAAGATGCTCTTCAGCGACGCAAAAGAGGCGGTGGCGCAGATCGCCGACGCGGTGAAGAAGATGGAGGAGGCGTGAACGCGTGGGAGCGTGGGGGCGAGGGATGTTTGAAAGCAAAGTCCGTACGCCGTCACGCCGGATCCTGGACGCGCATTTCCTCCAAAATGGGGCGGAGCTCTTTCCACACGGTCTGCGCCACGAAACGATGGCCTGCGGCGGTGGGGTGGATGCCGTCCTCCTGCATGAGGGAGTCGACGCCTGCCACGTCTTGCAGAATGAACGGGATCAGCGTGACGCGCTCGTAGGCCTTCGCCACCTCGGGGTAGACCTGGCGGAACTGTTGAGTGTACTGTTGACCGAGATTTGGGGGAATCTGCATGCCCGCCAGCAGGATCTGCGCCTCCGGATATGTGGCGAGAGTGGTGTCGATGATGCCGCGCAGGTTCTTGCGGGTCACCGCCGGGTCGATGCCGCGCAGGCCGTCGTTGCCCCCCAGCTCCAGCACGAGCACGTCCAGGGAGTCCTGCAGGAGCCATCCGATGCGCTGGAGGCCGCCGGCCGTGGTCTCGCCACTCACGCCCGCGTTTTGCACGGTCACGTTCCAGCCGATCGAGTCCACGTTCTGCTGGAGGAGGGTCGGAAAAGCCTCTTGGGGCGATACGCCGGCCCCGGCGGCGATGCTGTTGCCGAGGACGAGGACGCGGAGTCCCTCATCGGTGGTCGTGTCGGCTGGGGCTGCAGGGGAGGCGGACCGAGAGGTCGAGGCGGTGGTGTCGCTCCCGGTGCGCGACGCGGCGGAATTGGAACGATCTTGGCCACAGCCGACCAGCCCCAGGACCCCGACGAACAGACACAGGTATAGGCGGGCGGTTGACATGAGGGAATGGGGGAAAGGGAGAATGGGGGAAAGGGAACGCATGCCCCGACTCTCGCTGCGAACGTTCTCACACATCGGTAACGGGCCGAACCGGAGCCGGAGCAGCAGGGTTTCCGGAGCCTGTCGCCGATCAATTGTTTCCCAACGACGTACTTCTGCCGCTTATGAGCAAGGCCACTGTTCTCCGCGTCGAATCCCTGACAAAGACCTTCCCCAGCGGCGGGAAAACCCTCACCGTCATTGACGACGCGAACTTCGCAGTCAATGAGGGCGACACGTGCGCCGTCGTCGGCCCGTCGGGGAGCGGCAAGACGACCCTGCTGGGGCTCTGTGCCGGGCTCGACCAGCCGACGAGCGGGACGGTGGAGCTCTGCGGCGTGGCTCTCAATCCGCTCGACGAGGATGAGCGCGCCGAGGTGCGCAACCGCAACGTCGGATTCGTCTTCCAGACCTTTCGCCTGCTGCCCACGCTGACGGCGCTGGAGAACGTGATGGTCCCCGCCGAGCTGCGCGGCTCTGCCGATCCGCGGACCCGGGCCGCCGACCTGCTCGACCAAGTGGGCCTCGGCGACCGGCTCGACCACTACCCGTCCCAGCTGTCCGGGGGCGAGCGACAGCGCGTGGCCATGGCCCGGGCGTTCATCAACAAGCCCCGCGTCCTCTTCGCGGACGAGCCCACCGGCAACCTGGACGCCGAGACGGCCGGCCGGATCGAGGATCTGCTCTTCGACCTGAACGAGACGGCGGGAACCACGCTGGTACTGGTCACCCACGACCAGGAGCTTGCGTCCCGGACGGAGCGCGTCCTGCGGCTTCGAGGCGGCCAGATCGTGGGCGACGAGCGACGGTCCGAGCCGGTCGGGTCGACGGTTGCGTGAGGCCGAACGTGCACGGGACAGCGGACCGCAGTCGGCCGTCCGCCGTCGTCACGACCTACTCGTCGAGTCCAAGCTGCCGGGAGGCGTCCTTCACGAGTGCCTCGGCGGCGTCGGTCGACTCGGCCTCCGAGTAGACGCGCAGCACCGGCTCGGTGCCGGAGGGTCGGATGAGGAGCCACCCATTGTCGGTGATGTGCTTGAAGCCGTCGAGCGTCTCGACGCGCTCCACGGGATGACCGTTTATCTCATCGAGCCCGCCCTCATTGTCCAGCCGGTCCAGCACGCGCGCCTTCTGGTCCTCGCGGATGTGGATGTCGTCGCGGTAGTTGTAGTGCGGCCCAAACTCGTCGAGCAACTCATCCACGAGCGCCGAGAGCGACATCCCCCGCTCCACCATCATCTCCACGATGAGGAGGCCGATGTAGATGCCGTCGCGCTCCGGAATGTGACCCGAGGCTGCGATGCCGCCGGATTCTTCGCCGCCCACCAGCACGTTGTCGTCCGCCATTGTCGAGGCGATGTGCTTGAACCCGATCGGGGTCGTCTCTACGGGCAGGTCGTAGCGCTCGCCCATCTTGTCGAGCAGGTGGGTGGTGGAGAATGTCTTCACGATGGACCCGGTGAGCCCGCGCTCCTCGTAGAGGTACTTGGTCAGCAGGGCGAGGATGCGGTGCGAGCTCACATAGTCGCCGTTCTCGTCCACCATCCCGATGCGGTCGGCGTCACCGTCGTTGGCGAGGCCCGCCGCGGCGTCCCCGTTCGCCACGGTCTCTGAGAGCTCTTCCAATCGTTCTGCGATGGGCTCCGGGGCCACGCCGTGAAAGCCGGGATTCTGGTCGTGGTGGAGGGCCACCACCTGATCGTACCCGAGCAGGGCCTGCACGAGCCCCTGGCCCGCGCCGAACATGGCGTCGTGGGCGATCGTGAGGCCCGAGTTCTTGATCGCCGCGATGTCGAGGGCGTCGCGAAGGGCATCGAGATAGCCGGAGCGGACGTCGTCGGTCTGAATTGCCTCCTCACTTGCAAGGGCGTCGAATGGGGGTAATTTCGCGCTCCGCGCACCGTCCTGTACAGCGTTCTCCACCTTCGTGATCATCTCCGGAGGCGCCGGGCCGCCGAAGTGGGCTTTGATCTTGTAGCCGTTGTACTCGGGCGGATTGTGGCTGGCCGTGATCACCACGCCCGCATCGTGGTCGGCGGCCTGCGTGGCCCAGCTGATGGCCGGTGTGGAAACGACCGAGTCAGCGAGGGTTACGTTGATCCCAGCGTCCGCGAGCACGCGCGCGACATGCTCGGCGAACTGCGGCCCCAGAAAGCGCGTGTCGTGACCGAGGACGACCGACGGCGTCTCGCCGTAGTCGTCGTGCAGCCAGTCGGCGGTGGCCTGGGCCACCCGTTCGAGGTTCACGAAAGTGTAGTCGTCGGCAATGACGGCGCGCCAGCCGTCGGTCCCAAATTCGATGGGCGTGTTGGACATGGGAGAGATGGGGTCAGTCGAAAGGAGGACGATGTGGGAAGGACTCCGGTTATGAGAACCTGTTTTAATTCGTGCCTCGGTACTCCGAGCGGCAGTGATGGCCTGCAAATCGTTCCCGATCTCGGCCGGTAGCTCCACTACAGGCCTCGATCATGGACCGATTTTCGGCTCATCAGTGCTTGCTCTCGCTGACCGATTCAGAATCGAAACAGGTTCTGAGAACCATTGCTAAAAAAAGAATCTGTGTGGGGAAAAACCACCTGGCCTCGTGCGCACTCCGAAGGTCGGTGCGACCGAAGAGAACGAGCGGGAAGATTCTGCGTTGGGGTCCGCAGTATTCGAGATTCACTCTTTCCAGCGTCTTCCCATTCCATGCGCACCAGCCAGCTCGTCACGATCCTTCTGTCTGCTGCTGTCTTGTTCATGACGCTGGGAGGACAAGGCGCCTCGGCCCAGGCCGTGCGCGTTGAGGCCGGAGGCGGGTGGGCCATCCCGTCATCATCGGTCAACATGCCCGTTCAGGGGCAGAATCAGATCGCCACGGTAGATCCGGGCTCGGGGCCGCAGATGTACGCCTCCGTAGGGCTTCTTTGGACAGTCTCAGACAACTTCAACATAGAGGGGGGTATCCGGGCGCAACAATCGAAGCTTCCTGGGAGCACTGACGATTTTGGATGTGCGGGGTGCACGTACTCGAACGATCCGGATGGCCGGCTCCGAGGAATCACAGTGGAGGGCCAGATTACGCTTACCTCAGTCGGCACCATCCATCCGTATTTTCTCGTCGGATTGGGAGTCGTTCGCACCACTGTAGACGGCGTCCGCGTAACCACCTCGGACGGTAGGGAGATTCAGTTTTCGGAGGTTGACGTGACGGACGCGGGAGGCGACGTGGGCTTTGGGGCCACCACGCAGATTGTTGGAGGGCTCTACCTCACTGCCGAGGCCCGCGTTACCGGGAGTCTGCCGGGGGCCAAGGAAAATGCCATCACGACGTTTCCTTTTACGTTAGGAGTGAGTTACACGGTCGGGGGCAAGTAAAGTCGAGCGCACAGTGGTCCTGGGGAAGGTGTGGACGGACCGCCGGGACCCGTCCCAAGTACGACCCCACCACCAGCGGATTTACGAACGCAACGCCATGACTCGTTTTCGCTCCGTGCTGGCTGGGGTCTGCGTCGGCGTGATTGCCCTCGCCGTGCATGTCCCGATTGCGTCCGCCCAGGGGACGCTCCAAATCGTCGGCGATCCCATCCCCCACGAAAAGGCCCTGAGCACGTCCGTGTACCAGGATTGCGGGCTCCGGAAGGAGGCCGTGAATGCCTTCGTGAGTCACCGACCCGCCCCTACGCGGAGCAAGCAGGCCAATGCCACGATTGAGGTCAGCTACGGGAGCAACGTTCCGCCCGAGGCTCAGGCCGCCTTTGACCGGGCCGCCGACATCTGGGAGACGCACATTTCCTCTCTCGCCACCATTCGGATCCAGGCCTCCTACGAGGCTCTCGGGTCCGGCGTGCTAGCAGCGGCGGGCCCAAACACCCTCTACGGGATCGACGCCACAGGCGACGGCGAGGCCGATGCCATTGTGGGGGACGCACTCGCGGGTGCCCTTCTCGGCGAGGCCCCTCAGCCGCAGGAGATCGACATCATCGTCAACGTCAACAGCGAGCGGAACGACTGGCACTTTGGGCAAGCGCCCGCCCCCCCTGGCACGGTCGACTTTACCACGGTGGCCCTCCACGAAATTGGTCATGGTCTCAACTACCTGGATCTTTTCTCCGTGGAGGGGGAGCAAGGCGAATACTTTATGGACACCGTGGAGGGCAACCGGGTCGTGGGCGTCTACGACCGACAGGTTCTGGAAGCGCAGGACGATGACTCGCTACTGACGCTGACGAATGAGGATGCATACCCCAATCCCTCGGGAGCGCTCGGGGAGGCACTCACGAGCGATCAGCTTTTCTTTGGTGGCGATGCCTCAGAGGCAACCGCGGCCCTGGGGAACGGGCCGCCCCAGCCCAAGCTCTACGCGCCCTCGCCGTACGCGAGCGGGTCGAGCGTTGCCCATCTGGCCGAGGCGACCTATCCCTTCGAAACGCAGGATGCACTCATGACCCCCGTCATCAACCAGGCGGAGACGAACCGGCAGCCCGGACCGATCGTGTGCGGGCAGCTCCAGGACATGGGGTGGCCGCTCGGGCCGGAGTGTGAGAAGTACTTTCGGGATCTCTTTGCTGTTGAGGTGCAGGAGGCCGGGTCGGGACCCGGCAGTCTGACGCTCTCGTGGACCGAGAAGGAGGAGGCCAACATCCAGGAGTACATCGTGGATCGCCGGTACTTCGACGGGCCGTTTCAGACCATCAAGCAGGTGGACGCGTCCGACCTGAGCGGGTCGAGCCTCACCGTCGAGGATCTGGGGCTTGGGGTCTTTACCTTTCGCTTGCAGTGGCTGCGCGCGGATGGCACAATGGGGACCTCCCCGGAACGGCCGCGCGACACGGTGAACGTGCAAGAGGTAACCCCCACCGTGACGGGGCGCGACGCGCAGGAACGGGCCACCATTGATCTGTCCTGGACGGTGCCGCCGGGCACTCCATCGGACTTCCGGTACCAGGTTGAACGGCGGGAAGGACGAGGGGGCGCGTTTACACAGGTGGCGACGGTTCGCCAGGAGAGCGAGGCGGTGGAGGCGCAGAGCAAGCAGTACACGGCCGACCGCCAGACGCCCGGGCGGTACGAGTATCGCGTCACGGCTCGGGATGGGGCAGGAAATGCGGTGACCAGTGCCTCCCGGGAGGTGCAGGTCGACTTTGAGGGCGACGTGTACGCACTGGGCCCCTACCCAAACCCGGTTCGAGAAACGGCCTCGTTCGACCTGACCGCCCGACAGTCCCAGTCTGTGGTCGTAGAGGTCTACAACACGCTTGGGGAGCGGGTGTACACCGACCGGCGCGAGGTGCGCGCCCAGGACCCCACGTTTCTCTCCATCGATGTGAGCCGGTGGGCAAGCGGCGTGTACTTTCTGCGCCTCCGGGGGCGGACGAGCGTCGGGCAAACTGAAAAGATGGTTGTCATCAAGTAGACCGTGCTCAAGGGACGTTTCCGTTAGACTTTTGGATTGAACACATCGCTTCAATGCACCGAGTTGGTTTGTTCGTTGCCGTGCTCGTAGGGGGAGTGATCCTCATCGGGAGGCCCCCAGTGGCCGCTGGGCAGGACGATCGCGTAAGGCCCCGTGCCGTGGGCATGCTCAACGCAGAGGACGTGTCCGCCAGCGTCATGCAGGCAGCCCGGACTGCGATCACCGGGCCGGAGGGGACAGGGAAAAACGGTCCCTTGGCCGCCGTCGGCATGGAGCTGGCGCTTCTGTACCACCAAAACCGGCTCGCAGGCGCGAAAGGCGTGAGGGCTCTTCGAGAGCCGGCAGCTCCCCGCCCGAAGGCGAAGGTCGATTCGGAGGTCGACCGAGGGCAGCGAGGCGTTCCAAGCCGGGTCCATTCGCCCATCTCGGCAGACGGACAGTTTGTGGTCGTAAACGCTATTGCAGTCGAAAACGCTTCGCGCCTGTTGCAGGAGCTGCGGCAGTTGGGGCTTGAAGGAGCGGCGACGGCGGAAAACGTCGTGTCGGGGCAGTTTCCCATTTCCGCGATCAAACAGGCCGCCGCCCTGCCGTCGCTCCGGGGCATGGTGACCTCGTACGCCCGAACGCACGTAGGGGCTGCGGAGTCCGAGGCCGATTCGGCGCATGCCGCGGACACGGCGCGACTCAACACGGGCACGACCGGGAATGGACAAAAAGTGTGTGCCCTGTCGGATAGCTACAACACTGCAAGCATCCCCACCTCGGCGTCCGACGACGTGCAGTCCGCCGACCTTCCCGGACGTGAAAACCCGGCGGGACGGACGACACCCGTCGATGTGCTCGAAGATTACGATGGTACGGACCCGAGTCCGACCGACGAAGGACGAGCCATGCTGCAGCTCATCCACGACATTGCGCCGGGGGCCACGCTCGGGTTTCACACGGCGTTCGGAGGCTTAGGGGTCTTCGCAACGGGCATCCAGGAGCTCGCAGATGCCGGGTGCACAGTGGTTGTCGACGATGTCCGGTACAACATAGAGCCATTTTATCAGGATGGGCCGATCTCAAACACCATCGACGGCGTGGTGAACAACCGCGGGGTCTCGTATTTCTCCTCCGCCGGCAACGACGGGCAGAACTCCTACGAGGCTCCGTTCCGCAACTCGGGGGAACCGGGTGTCATCAACGACACCTTTATACGACACGACTTCGACCCGTCGGGAAGCGTAGATACGCGCCAGGAGATCACGATCCAGCCGGACGGGACCTTCCAGATCTTCTCCTTCCAGTGGACGGACCCGTCGGCCATCGTGGAAGGCTCAAGCGGTCCCGACACGGACATTGACATCGCGCTCGTCAACGAGAACGACAGCCTCGTGGCGCAGTCCAGCGACGATAATGTCTCCATCGGATTGCCGGTCGAGTCTTTCGAGTATACGAACGACGGCAGCAGTGCCGAAACACTGTTTCTAGTGATCGAGAAGGCGCCTGCCGACCCGGTCCCCGACCAGATCAAGTACGTCTACAGCGGAAGCGGCTTCACCATTGAGGAGTACAACACGGGTGGTGCCACGATCTACGGCCACCCGATGGCCGAGGGCGCGATGGCGGTGGCTGCAGCGCCGTTTTTCAACACCGCCCAGTACAATCCAGGTATCGACTCGTCAGCGATCCTTGAATACTTCTCGTCGAAAGGCGGTCTCCAAATCCGCTTCGATCAAAACGGCGACGAACTCGACACTTATGAATCCCGACAGAAGCCGGAAGTTACTGGGACGGATTTCGTCGACAACACCTTTTTTGGGAACGATATCGACATTCAGGACCCGGACGACTTTCCGAATTTCGCGGGGACCTCGGCCGCCGCGCCCAACATTGCGGCCATTGCGGCACTCATCAAGCAGGCGCGCCCGGGATTGAGTCCCACGGCAGTGTACGACCGGCTCCAATCCTCCGCAGTGGATGTCCGCTTCCGGCAGCAACTAGAAAATGGATCGATCTCCGGTGAACTCGACCCCATTGGCTCGAGTGTGGATCCCTGGAGCGGGCACGGCTTCGTGATGGCCCCCGAGGCGGTGCCCCCGGTCGACATCGCGATTACCAACGCGGACGCCATGACTCAGCAAACGAGCGGCAGTGAGGAAAATGTGGAACTGACGTGGCGCCTAATTGGGAGTGGAGAGGAGGCCGACGTGTCCGAGTTTGTGATTACACATCGCTACTTCGGTGGGGACTTCACAGTGCGGGCCCGAGTGGAGGCGAGCGGCGCCGGGGAGTACAGCGAGACGATCGAGGACTTGCCGGCTGGGACCCATCAGTTTCGAATTAAGGGAGTGGGAGCGGAGGATACCCTCCTGGTGCAAAACCTGGTGAGCACGACGGTGCGGGCCTCAGGGGTGAACGTCACGGCCTACCCGAACCCGTTCAGCGGCCCGGTGAACCTGTCCGTGACGCTTCCGGAGGCTCAGGGCGACGAGCAGAGCGTTACGGTCCGGGTGTTCGACATTCTCGGACAGCACGTCGCCACGCCCCTCCGGGATGGAACGATTGGGGAGGACGGATCGGCCTCCTTCAACCTGGGATCCATTCGCTCCCTCGCAAGCGGGGTCTACTTCTTCCGCGTTCGGGGGGAGGACTTCGTGGAGACGACGCGGGCGGTTCGGGTGCGTTAGGACGCGTCCTCCACCGCGTCGCCGGCTGCGTCGTCGTCCATCTCGCCGTTCCTAGCGGCGGGATCCTCGTCAGCGTCGGGTGCCTCGTCCCCTTCCGCGCCCGGCTCGTCGGTGTCGGCCACTCGGGTCACGTCGGCAATCGCGTCGCCGTCCTTCAGATCGATGACCTGCACGCCCTGCGTGTTGCGCCCCATGCGGCTGATTTCGCCGACGCGGGTGCGGATCATGATGCCATTCTCGGTGATGATCATCAGGTCCTCGCCTCCGAGCACGCCCTTGATGGCGACGAGGTCGCCGGTGCGATTCGTCCGATCGAGCGTGATGAGGCCCTTGCCGCCCCGTCCCTGCACGCGGTAGTCGGCGAGGGCAGTGCGCTTGCCGTAGCCGTGCTCCGCGATGGCCAGCACGTCGAGGTCGTCGTGCATCTCGGGGGGCACCGAAATCATGCCCACCAGCTCTTGGTCGCCGGGCAGCTCCATGCCCCGCACGCCTCGCGTGTTGCGGCCCATGGGTCGGGCGTCCGCCTCGTCGAAGTGGACGGCGCGCCCGCCGGAGGAGGCCACGACAACGGTGTTGTCGCCGCCGGTGAGGGACGCCTCGATGAGCTGGTCGCCCTCGTCGATCTTGATGCCGATGATGCCGTTGGAGCGGGGCCGGCTGTACGCTTCCAGCGCGGTCTTTTTGACCTGCCCCTG
>CAZBIB010000012.1:0-26714 GCA_964491575.1 uncultured Salinivenus sp.
TCCCGTACGCTTCCGCCTCAATGAACTCCTTTTTCAGGTCGGAGAGCGTCTCGGGTGTCAGGCGGTTCTGGTTTTCCAGCACGTCGGCCAGGATGGTCCGCAGCTGGGTGTAGTTGAGGCCTGCGCTGTTGGTGGCGAGGGCCTCGGGCGTCACGTCCGAGTGGTGGCGGAACAGGTCGCCGCGCTCCTCCAGGGCCCAGTTGATGTACTGCTGCCGGTCGTCCTCCTCGGGGATGGGGACATAGATCTCAGCGGTGTGGGGGCTCTGGACGAGCTGCTGGTTCAGGTCCGTCAGGTTTTCGGTGAGGAGCGCGAGCGTGAAGTCGCTTTCTAGGAAAAGGGAGTCTCGCGACCACTTTTGGAGGTAGACTAGCGCCTGCCGGTCCTGCGCCGAGTACATCGACGCCTCAGCCATGGGGGCCACGGTCTCCGCGTAGTCGATGACGCAGGCGATCCGTGTGCCGTCCGAGAGGCGGAGGCGGAAATATTCCTCCAACAGCTCGAACACTTTGTCCGGCGCCTTCGGCAGACTGCCCTCGTACTCGGTTCCCTTGAGGCTGTCCTGTCCCGCAAGGGCGCGATTGAAGTCCTTCCGCGAGGCCGGGTCCGCGAAGTGGATGCCGGCGCTCCGGTCGTAGAAGACCACCACGTCCCGGGCGGCGAAGAGATCGTCGGTCAGGAAGGTGCGGAGCGGCGGATAGATGCGATTGCCGTCGCGGTCCTGCGTGGGCACCACATCTCGGATATCGCCGTGCAGGATGAAGGTCGAGACGGTTTTGGTAAAGTACTTGCGCGCCAGCTCCCGCGCCCACGGCGGATAGTGAGACGTGTAGGGGTCGAGGGGGGGAGTGGTGTCCCGGCTGGTGGGCGACGGTTCAGAGGAAGCGTCCGAAGACGGTGTCGGTTTTTGGACGCTGGGCTCAGGGGACTCAGAATCGGGCATCTGTGGGGGAGGGCTGTGGGAGAAAGGAAACCGTCCGGTAGGTTTCTGAACGGTAGAGTCCCGGCACGGGATTCGGTGCACGACAACATAAAAACGGGGACGACCTCCACGAGGGAGATCGTCCCCGAACACCTGGAATCCGGACAGAAACGGGCTGCGCTTACGCGATCGTAATGTCGTCGTCGAGATAGACGTCCTGGATCGCATTTATGATCTCGATCCCGTCCTCCATCGGCCTCTGGAACGACTTGCGGCCGGTGATGAGGCCTATGCCGCCGGCGCGCTTGTTGATGACGGCCGTGCGGACCACCTGCTGCAGGTCATTCTCGCCGCTCGCCCCGCCGGAGTTGATGAGGCCGCAGCGGCCCATGTAATTGTTGACGACCTGGTAGCGGGTCATGTCGATCGGGTGGTCCGTGAGCAGCTTCTCGTCCACGAGCGACGGGTCCTTCGCGTAGCCGCTGTCCTTCTGCTCGCGCATGGCCTGGTAGCCGCCGGTGACCGTGGGCTGCTTCTGCTTGATGAAGTCCGCTTCGATGGTGGCACCGAGATGGTTGGCCTGGCCGGTCAGGTCGGCCGAGCCCTCGTAGTTCTGGCCGTTCAGCACGAACTCCTTGTTGCGCACGTAGCACCAGAGGATGGTGGTCATGCCCAGCTCGTGCGCCTTGGAGAAGATCTTCGAGATCTCCTGGAGCTGGCGATTCGACTCCTCGGAGCCCCAGTAGATGGTGGCGCCGATGCCTATGCAGCCCATCTCGTAGGCGTCTTCGATCTGCGCGTACGGCACCTGATCGTACCGGTTCGGGTACGAGAGCAGCTCGCTGTGATTGATCTTGAGGATGAAGGGAATCTTGTGCGCGTAGTCCCGCGCCACGGAGCCGAGCACACCGTAGGTGGTGGCCACGGCGTTGCAGCCCCCCTCAATGGCGAGCTTGATGATGTTCTCCGGGTCGAAGTAAATCGGGTTCGGCGCGAAGGAGACCCCGGCGGAGTGCTCGACGCCCTGGTCTACGGGCAGGATGGACAGGTAGCCGGAACCGCCGAGGCGGCCGTGATTGAAGAGCTGTTGCATCGACCGCAGGACGCGCGGGTTGCGGTCCGAATTCTTCCAGACGCGGTCCACGAAGTCGGGGCCGGGGAGGTGGAGTTGATCTTTCGAAATGGTGTCGCACTCGTGATCGAGCAGGTATTCGGTCTCGTCGCCGAGATGCTTGGCAATGGGGGTGCGGGTTGCTTGGGCCATGGGAGAGTGGAATCTTCTTGTGCGAGAGAAACGGAAGAAAAGTCCGGTTGACCGTGCGGGTCGTGACCTTGTCTTCTACAGAATAGGAACTGAAAACGATTCCGTCCACGTCTTCGCGACGAAACCCCACCGGAACCTGTGGAAAACATAGGAAATAGACGGAAGCGCTTCCAAATCGGTCGGAGCGTCTGAACTGCTCCCGATTTCTGTACCAGTGAATTAGCTACCTATCACTTTCGTCTGTACCGATCCTGAAGCTCCCAAAAACCCATCTCAAAGCACGTCATCCTGAGCTCGACTCAGAGGCCCGCAGGGTCATCCCTTGTGGGGATCTCCCCGAATACAGCGGTGCCTTTCCCAATAAGATCCCGCATCGGGGTGCGGGATGACGAGTTGAGGGTTTTTGGGAGCGTCTTCGACTCAAAGTGATAGGTAGTCAAACCAGTGAATGTTAGACGGGTGCCCCGGCTCACACGGGCCTTCCGACCGCGCTGGCCGTCACCGGCTGTCCACCGTGTCGCTCTCCCCAGGGGGCTCGCCGTTGGATGACTCCTCGCCAGCAGCCGCTTCACCATCGGCCACCTCATCCTCGGCTCGGTAGAACTCCAACGGAGCATACGCGGTAGCGCAGGTGCCCTCGCCGGGCACGCTGTCGAGCTCGAGGCGGCCTCCGAAGAGCCCAAGCCGCTCGCGAATGGACTGGAGCCCGAAGCCCGCTTCATCGTCGTCGACCTCGGCGCCGAGTACTGCATCCGGATCGAAGCCACATCCCCCATCCCGCACACGAATGGACATCTGGCCCTCTTCGTCGCTCAGCTCGACTGAGGCCCGGTCGACATCGGTGTGCTTCACGACGTTAAACAGCAACTCGCGCACAGCCCGGAAGAGAATGACCCGGTGATCCTCGTTTGAGACGTGGAAGGCGTGCTCCGCCTCAACGTCGACGGAGAGGCTGTGCTTGTCCTCCATCTGCGAGGCGAGCCAGCCGAGCTGGTCGGCCAAGCCCTCCTCCTCCAGCACCGGCGGGCTGAGGTCGATCGAGAGGTGCCGGGCGGTCTCGATGGCGCTTTGGAGCTGCCCTTCGGCCTGCTCGATGGTGCCAAGCAGTTTCTCCTTTTTCCCGCCCTCGGCGTAGCGCCGGGCGGAGCTCAGTTGTACCTGGGCGGCGAAGATCTGCTGCTGGAGGTCGTCGTGGAGAATGTGCGAGATTTGGCGGCGCTCCTCCTGCTCGGCCATAGTGAGCCGGGAGGCAAGCGCCCGCACCTGCTCGGTGCGCTTCTTGACGCGCTCTTCGAGCGTCTTGTTAAGTTCCTTGAGCTCCTCTTCGGCCTGCTTGCGCTCGGTGATGTCTTCAATGGCCAGAAGGATGCGCTCGTGCTCGTCGAGCTGGCGGGCGTCGAGGAGCATCACGCGCTCGCCGATGTCCTCAAAGTCGTGGGTTACCTCGTAGCCGGAGACGACCTTATTTTCGGGCAGGATCTCTTCTAAAAGTTCGTTCAGCTCGGGAATGTCCCATTGGCCGTTGCCCAGCTCGTAGATGGGGCGCCCAATCGTTTCGCCGGGCCCCGTCTCGAACGTGTGGTAGAACGACTCGTTGGCCGCCTCGACGCGCAGGTCCAAGTCCAAAACGAGCAGGCCCTCGCGCATGGTGTCGACGATCATCTCGGCGTACTCCTTGGTGCGGCGCAGGTCCGCCACGCCCTCGACGCCATGGGCGGTGATGCCGTGGTCGGCGCCGCCGAGCTCCTCGTCGGGGCCGCGGTAGGGCGCACCCTCCATCTGCTCTATGCGGCGGTTGGCTGAGGCGTGCCCGGAGTCCTCAGCGTCGCTGTTGCGCTCGTCGCTTTGGGAGGCGTCCCCTTGCGATGGGTCGCTTTGAGGCGAGTCGCCGGGCTGTTGCGAGTTGGCCATACCACATCTCGCGGATCACGAATCCGCACGAACGAAGCACAAAAAGAAGCGTGCGAAGAAGCGTGCGCGCAGAAGAAGCTCTCTGTGCCGAGATCTCGACGTTCGACGCTACGTATGCACGTTATGGGGTGGGACAGCGAACTTTCGTCCTCTGTTTCGCCGGAGTTGTAATAGTCTCTGGAACCGGTTTGGCGGATTACCGAAACCCGGTATCAGGTCGCGGCGCCCTCCAGCACGTCCGTAGCCTCTTCGGCGATCCCCAGAAAACTATCGGCCGACAGGCTGGCGCTGCCGATGAGGCCGCCGTCAATGTCGGGTTGTGAGAGGAGGCCGGCGGCGTTGTGCGGCTTCATGCTGCCGCCGTAGAGGAGCGGCACGCCGTCCGCCACCTCACCCCCGAACCGCTCCGTGAGGTTGCTCCGGATCACCGCGTGCATCTCCTGCGCCTGCTCGGGCGAGGCGGACTCGCCGGTGCCGATGGCCCACACCGGCTCGTAGGCCACAACGAGCGCGTCGGGGCTGTCGATGGATACGTCGTCCAGCGTGCCCTCCACCTGGCGCCGCACCACCGATTCGGCGTCGCCGGCCTGGCGCTGTTCCAGGGTTTCGCCGACGCACACGATGGGGACGAGATCATGGGCCCGAGCCTGCTTTACCTTGGCGTTCACGTCGGCGTCGGTTTCGTCGTAGTACTTGCGCCGCTCGGAGTGGCCGAGGATCACGTATTCGCAGCCGACCGAGGTCAGCATGGGGGCGGACACGTCGCCCGTGTACGCGCCCTCATCTTCGGCGTGCATCTCCTGCGCCCCCACCGCCACGGGCGAATCCTCCAGCGCGTCGATGACGGCGAACAGGTGAACGAACGGGGGGCAGACGAGGAAGTCGACGCCGTCGTAGGGCCGGATACAGGTCGACAGACGATCCGAAATGACCTGGGCGAGCGCCCGTCCTTCCGGCACGTCCGTGTTCATTTTCCAGTTGCCGGCTATCAGCATGGGAGAGAAGGGGCTGTGTTCGCAGAGTTGAGAGAAGGGGCGACTTTACTTCCGTGCCTCGTAGGCGAACATCGTCGGGGGAATGTTTCGGGGCTCGTATTCCTTTTTGACCTCCGAGAAGTGGTCCCGCAGCGGGTCCTCCAGGTGGTTGTAGTTCTGGTAGACCAGGAACTTTCCCCCTTCCGACAGCACATCCCGGGTGCGGGTAAGGAGTTCGTGCTTCGTCTCCGCGTCGAGAAACGAGAAGGGAATGCCGGACACGATGTAGTCCACCGTGTCGATGTCGTGTGCGTCGAGGATGTCGACGATGCGTTCGGCGCGGTCCTCGACCACGACGGCGCGGGGATCGTCCGCGGTCATCTCCTCCAGGGTTTCCACGAAATCCGGGTTGCTCTCGATGAGGAGGAGGGTGGAGTCGGGCGTCATGTGGTCGAGTATAAACTCGCTGAAAACCCCATTCCCCGGCCCGTATTCGACAATGACCTGATCCTCGTCGAAGTCGATCCACTTGCAGACGCGACGGACCAGAAAGGAGGAGGAGGGCGCAATCGCAGCCACATCCTGATCTTGGAGGAAGTTCTTGATGTACGAGAGGGTTCCGGAGAGCGTGGAAGGCACGGGTGTGCGTGACTACTTGGAAGAAGGACGGTGACTCGGCCGCTGGTACGTGGAAGGAGACGAGTCAAGTACGCGGACCGCGCGACCTACTTCAAGTTCTTCACGTTCCAACTCCCTGAAGGATCCCTGAGAATTCGAGTCGGGGAATGCGGCAGAAGAGTCCTCTTTGTTTGTGAGAAGTCGGGTCAGGTCCTGTTGAAGAGTGGGCAGGGCACTCGCCCGGTACTGGTCCACGATCGTTCCGTCTCCGTCGATGAGGAACCAGGTGGGCACGCGGGCCACGTTGTACTTGGTGACGATGGAGTCCTTGCGCCCCTGCGCCGCGATCACCTTGTGCCCCGGCAGGCGCTGGTTGTGGAGGAAGGCCCGATTGACCAGCGAGTCGGGGTCGACGGAGATCGAGATGAACGCGACGGAGTCGGGGCGGGTCGTCTCGTACAGCACATTGCGAAGGGGGCGCTGCAGGGTGTAGAGATCGGTGTTGGGGCGGTAGTATTCGAGGACGACGGGCCGGCCTTGGAGGTCCTGGAGAGAGAGGCTATCACCGCTGAGCGTCTGGAGCGTCAGGTTGGGAGCGATCCGGCCTGGCATGAGGTGCTTCGCCTCGTACCGGACCCGTTGGGCCCAGTTCGCCCAGCGCGTGTGAGGGTGCTCGGCCCTCAATCGCTGGGCGGCGGAAAAGGCGGCCTCGAACTGCATGCTGTCCAGAAAGGTCTGGATCCGGACGGCCTTCACGGCTGCCTGTTGCTGAGGAGTGGTGGCCTGTACCTGGAAGGTATCGATGAGGGTCAGGGCGGCCCGGTGGCCGTGTCGCCGCGCCTGAGCCCGTCGCGCGATGCGAACCGCGTCGAGATAGCGTGAATTGGAAGGGGAGATCTGCCGGGCGCGGGCCACCACCAGCGAGTCGTTCCAGCCGTCGAGGAACGACAGCGATTCGACGGCCGCAAACTGCGCGGCGTAGGTGCCGGGGTAGCGCTCCCGGAGGCTCCAAAGGGTGCTGCTGGTTAGCCGAATGGTTTGGACCCGGGCGTTGGCGGGAGAGGTCTCGTCTTGCGGTTGTCGTGTCAGCATGCGCCGGTGCATGGTCATCGCATTTCGGTAGGCCCGGAGCGCTTGGTTTTCGGGGGACTCCGGGCGGAGGGTGCGACGCTGGAGGGGAAGCTCGACCTGGAGCGTGCCGGAGTCGCCGGGGGCCACCACGTAATCGGTACGAGCCAGGAGCCGATGCCCCGCTCGCCCCCACAGCGTAAGCGGGTAGACGGCACGGGCGGGGGCGGTGATCGTCATGCGGAAGCGCCCATCCCGACCGGTCCGGGCGTGGCCGAGGGTGTCGAGCCGCCTCCCGTCCGGACGGAGCACCAGCACCCGAAAGCCGCTGTAATCATCCACCGTCACGCCCGTGGAGTCGACGACCACCCGTCCCTCCAGGTAGCTCTGCGCGGAGGGAGGAGTGGATTGTTGGCACGCTCCCACTAGAATAATGAGGCCCACGAACAACGCGCCTCGTTCCAGACCGGCGGTCCAGAGACGCATCGTCGAACCGGAGGAGAACAGCGTCATCGGCCTCGTCTACTCGTCGACGTTCACCGTGTCGCGCTGCGCCTCCAGCTTCTCCCGCAGAAGCGACCGAACCAGCTCCGGATCGGGAGAGCCGTCGAAGCGCTGCATCACCTGCCCGATGAAGAATCCGAGGAGGCCGTCTTTTCCGCCGAGGTAGGTATCGACCTTGTCCGGATGATCGTCGATCACGTCGTCGACGAGGGGCTCGATGGCGCTGCGGTCGGAGACCTGAATGAGGTCGCGCTCGTCGGCGATTGCGCCCGCGCTCTTGTCGGGATGCTCCAGCATGGCCTCGAACACTTCCTGCGCGCCGTTGGAGCTGACCTTGTCCTGGATGCGGAGGTAGACGAGCTGGGCCAGCCGTTCCGGATCCACCGGCAGTTCGTCGATGTCGAGGGAGCGCTCGTTGAGCACGCGCATGACCTCCGTCATGATGAAGTTCGACACCATTTTGGCCTGCGCGTCGGTGTCGCCGCCCTTCGTGCGCTTATAGAGGTGGCGGAGGGTCTCCTCGAAATAATCGGCCACGGCCCGCTCCTCCGTCAGCACCCCGGCGTCGTAGGCTGGGAGCCCAATCTCCTCCGCGAATCGCCGACGACGCGCCCGAGGCAGCTCGGGAAGGCCCTCCCGAACCTGCTCGATCATCTCGTCCTTAACGGTCACCTCCACGAGATCCGGATCCGGCATGTAGCGGTAGTCGTGGGCCTCCTCCTTCGACCGCATGGGCCGGGTGGTCCCTGAATCGGGGTCCCAGAGTAGGGTCTGCTGCGTGATCGCGTCGCCCCGCTCCTCGGCGGCAATCTGGCGCGTAATCTCGTAGTCGAGCGCCTGCTCCACGTGCCGCATCGAGTTCATGTTTTTCAGCTCCGTTCGCGTCCCGAACGCCTCGCGGCCCCGCGGACGGACGCTCACGTTCGCGTCGCAGCGCAGGGACCCCTCCTCCATGTTGCCGTCGCTGATGCCGAGGTAGCGCACCAGTTGACGCAGCCGCTCCAGGAACAGGTATGCCTCGCGAGGAGAGCGCAGGTCCGGCTCCGTCACGAGCTCAAGCAGGGGCACGCCACACCGATTGAAGTCGAGCCGGGTGCTGCCGTCGGGATCGTGCATCGACTTGCCCGCGTCCTCCTCCATGTGGATGCGCGTAAGGCCGACGCGACGCGATGCCTTCCCGATCGAACTCGTGCCGTCCTCGTCCTCGGCCGGGAAGAGGTCCACGTGGCCGTCGTAGCAGATCGGGGTGTCGTACTGGGAGATCTGGTAGCCCTTGGGCAGGTCCGGATAGAAGTAGTGCTTGCGGGCAAAGACTGAGCGGGGCGTGATGGAGCAATGGGTGGCCAGGCCCAGCCGAAGGGCGTACTCGACCACCTTCTCATTGAGGACCGGCAGTGTGCCCGGATGGCCCAGACTGATGGGATCGACCTGCGTGTTGGGAGCGGCCCCGAACGCGGTGGCATCAGGGCTGAAAATCTTGGCGTCGGTCTGGAGCTGGACGTGAACCTCGAGGCCGATAACCGGCTCGTACTTCTCGTAGGCCATGTGGGGCGGAAGGAAATCAGTAAGAAACGGATCGGGTGTGCGAGGCATCCTGCCTCCCGAACACATTCAGGAACGAAGGTACCCGAGGGGCGAAGAAATGTTCGGTGTACATGCCGTTCCCGGTTCCAGTGAGATCGGTCATCAGTCCGTGAATTCCCGCGTGTCGACCGGCCGTTTCGTTCGTGTGATGCGCATTCGCGTTTCGGCGTCGTGGGAAGAAGGAGACACAGCGGATGGCGTGACGTGTCTGTGTGTGGTCTCAGCGGGATTCGCCTCGGTTGAAGGCCGGGCGTCCACCTGGAGCACGGCACACGACCATCCGATGATGCCGCCTACGTAGGCAATGATAACGAGGGCGAGGCCTGCGTACTGGCGGTATCGATGGGAGCCGTCGGACACGCGCTCGCGAGGTTGGTGGGGAAGACAGTGGAGTCCTGCCCCGTATCGGAGAGAGGCGGACGCCGAAGAGTTCCGGAGGGAAATGGAACAGTTCCGCCAAGGATCTGCCGCCGAGCTTGACGCACTCGCCTCCGATTCGTCTCTTTAACACGCTGACTGCTCGTTCACGTACTTTCTCCAAACATTCTGAAATCTCCTATGCACGAACTTACAATTCAGGGCGTTGGCACCTGTGAGGTCGAGGAAGGCACGCGGCTCGTCCGCGCCATCGAGGACTGTGGGATGGAGCTGGGGCACCGCTGCGGAGGACAGGCCAAGTGTACCACCTGCCGTGTCGAATTTGAGGAGGGGGAACCGGAGGTCATGACCGAGGCCGAGTACGAGAAGCTTAACGACATCGGCCAGTACGGGGACTTCCGCCTCTCGTGTCAAATTGTGGTAGACCGCGACATGACAGTAAAGCCGCTCATGACGGTCGATGATCAAGGATGGGACGATGCGGGACCGGAGCCGACCATTACGGTGGAACCGGCGACTGAATGGTACCCCATCGAGACGCTGGAGAACCAGTGAAGTAAGACATACTTATTAACAAAAATTTTAAATATAAAATACAGGTATTATTTAGAAAAGTGCAGTGACGAAACAAGGTGATGAAATAACATGACTGTCCACTTCGATCCTCGGTTTCGCGGAAATGATTGGCGAGAAGGTGGCCGACAACGCGGAGGGGACGGTTCCCCGGTATGCGCACTTGATCGAGAAGAGCGGTCGCCGTCTGCGGACACCCTCGACCGGGTGTTGAATCTTTCGAAGTTGGGGGCGGGGGAGATGAGTTTTTCCGCCAGCACACTCGACCTTGCAACCGAGGTTGAAGACACAGCCCAGCAATTCGAGCCGCAGGCTGAGGAGGCGAGAATCGATCTTCGGGTGGAGATTGGATTCTAACCCAGTGCCGGGGCGACAAGGACGGGCTACGAGTCGTGCTCCGCAACTTGCTGTCCAATGCGATCAAGTACACCGAATGCGATGGACGAGTGTGGGTCCGCATCCGGGTGGAGGACGAGACGGTAGTCCTGGAGGTGGAGGACACCGGCATCGGGATGGATCCTGCAAAGACCGCCGAACTGTTTGAGGCGTTTACGCAGGAATACGAGGGGCCGGGGCTTGGCCTCACCGTGTCCCGTCGGGTCGTCGAGGAGATGGGCGGATCCATCGAGGTGGAGACCCAGAAGGGGGAGGGGAGTTGCTTTACCGTTCGTTTTCCGAAGGCAGAAGAAACCACGTAGGCCTCACTGGAGCCCCCTTGTCGCTACGGGATCGTTACGACGCGTCCGCTTCTACATCTGCATCGTTCGAGTCGGTCTTTTCTTTCGGGCCATGCTCGTCGTAGTCGTTGACGTGAAAGCCCTCGCCCTTGAAGATGACTCCCGGATTGTCGGTGATGATTCGTTCGACGCCCTGACCCGTGTCCGGGCACGCGTCGAGGGGATCCTCAGTGATCCGTTGCTGGACCTCAAAGGTGCTTCCGTCTTCGCGGCGGTATGTGTAGGTCGGCATAGGCGCAGTTTGTTCGTGGCGAGAAACGATGTAGAGAGAACGACGCGTTTGCTGCTGGGGGCAGGTCTGCCCTCGTTCAGCGGACAGCCCTCTTTAGCACTCTGGGTTTCTTTTGTTTCCGGAGTTGTGTGCGCCCCCGATGGAAATTCAAGGAGCCGCGCATTTTCCAGTCACTGGGAACGCTTTTCCACGGTAGGCAGCCTGATCGGCGGTAGTTGAACGCGTCCCGATCAGAAATACAGCATTTGTAGGAGCCGGTCTTTGTGGGTTGAACCTGTGTGAACATTTCTCTGCCCCGGAACCCGACAGGGCTTCGCTTTTAGATACATGTGCGCTTCGTCATCCGACGGTCCGGTAGTTCAGTTGGTTTAGAATGCTGCCCTGTCACGGCAGAGGTCGCGGGTTCGAGTCCCGTCCGGACCGCCCGGCCCCCGGTCCCGATTGTTTTCGGGATCGGGGGCTTTTGTCGTTAGGAGGCCTAGCAGGGCGCCGTGTCGGCGGCTGGCTCACTCCGTTCGTTCTTTCGCGCTGATTCGTTCGGCGCACGATGCCTTCCTTCTCATTGTCATCGCCTACGGCCTCAATGTCGCCGTTTGGGTGGATCGGCGTCGGTGCCCTGATCGGCGCCTCGGCGCTCGCCGTCGCGGCTGCGCTTTGGAAGCTGCTCGCCATCGGGGGCGTAGCCTTCGTCGCCATGGCAGGGGGCGCATGGCTGGGGACGCCCTCGCGCACCGTTGAGGCCGTAGGAAGCGCCACGCAGGGCCGACGGCTGGCCTGGGGATACGGCCTCGCGAGCGGCGCCATGATCACCAGCACGGGGGCGTTCCTGATCCCGAGTGCGATCAATCATCACGCCGCGTTCGGCGGATTTGGCATCGCCGCCGGCATCCTTTTCGGGTTTTTGTTGCACGCCGCCCAGCACCAGCTTTCACACCTGCATCTTCCACTTGACGCTACGACCCTTGAATTGACCGCTCATTCCCTGGCCGCCGGGCTCGTGATTGGGGCCGTCTACGCGACGATGCCGGCACTCAGTCCCGCGCTGGGCCTCGCGATTGTATCCCACAAGGTTCCTGCAGGCTACGCAGCGGCGCGCCGACTGCATCGGATGGGCCATGCGACGTCGGTCCTCCTGGTTCCGGCGGCTGCGGTGATGGCGACGGCGGTGCCGGTAGGGCTCCTGTCCCCGCCAGGAAGCGACGTCGTGCACGCCCTGGTGTTTGGCATTGCCACCGGGGTCTTCTTGCATGTGGCGCTCGATTTCCTCCCGCGATGCGAGATCGGAGGCGAAGTGTCCGAGGCCGCGGGGCTGACCGGTGACACCCCCGAGGGCGAGTTCGACGCGACGCATCATCTGCTCGACCGCCTCCGCCTGCACGCCGTGACGAGTGCCCTGCTGGGGGGACTGATCGTCTTTGTTGCGTGGTGGGGGCTGCACGCCTGACAAAAACGCCTCTGGGCTCGACTCTTCGAGGGCGATGTCGTTGACAGACAGGTCACTGCTGACTATTCTTACTTCGCTCATCATTCCTGGAGGGCCGCGAGTGTGCAGCCGTTGTGGTCCCTTCCAGATTTTTCCCTACACTGCCACAAATCAATGCTTCAGGTATCCATGCTTCGAGTCCGAATTTTCCAGTCGACATCGCTCGCGGTCCTCGTTGGTCTTCTCGTCCTCGCCGGCTGTGGGGGAGGGGGAGAGGAAGGAGACGTTCAGATTGTGGAGGGCGAACGGTCGACGCCCATCGACGGCGCTTCGGCCCGGATCACGACTCCTGCCGACAGTGCGGTCGTGGACAGTGCCAGCGTCGACGTCACGATCGAGGCCGATAGCTTCGAGACAGGGGTCCAGACCGAGACGGATCGTGCGAAACAGATTGCCAACTCCGACAAAGGCCAGCACTTTCACGTCATCGTAGACAATCAGCCGTACATGGCAAATTACCAGGCCGGCGCTCCCTTCGATGTCGGAACGCTGGAGCCAGGGGCACACACCGTCGTGGCCTTTCCGAGTCGGTCGTACCACGAGAGCGTGAAGGGCCGAGACGCGTATGACCTGGTGAACTTCTACGTGCAGGCGGACTCGGGAGAGTTCATGCTCGGTCCAAAGGAGCCGGCCATCATCTACAGCCGGCCCAAGGGAACCTACAGCGGCGCCGGTGCCGATCGGATTATGCTTGATTTCTACCTGCACAACGTGGAGCTGAGTCCGGACGGCTACAGGGCCCGATACACCATCACCGACGAGCAGGGCAACGAGGTGGCTTCCACAACGCTCACGGAGTGGGACCCGGCGTTCGTGACCGGGCTTGACTCGGGCACCTACGAGGTGAATCTCCAGCTCATTGGGAGTGACGGAAACGTGGTGCCGGGCCCGTTCAACGACACGACCCGAGAGATTACCGTTAAGGCTGGACAAGACGCTTAGCGTGAACTCATGACCATAATTCGCTGTTGGGGATGGGCTCTTTTTCTGATCCTCGGTGTCGGGTTGCTTTTCGGTGCAGACCTCGCCACTGCACAGCCCGCCCGTGGTCCCGCCGCGAAGCCGCAGCCCGGCATCAATGTGCTGGACTACGACTTTGCCCTGACTCTCTCCGATACGACGGACCGCATCGAGGGCACTGCCACCGTACGCCTCCGTGTGGCGACTGACACGCTGACGGCCGTGCGGCTCGACCTCATCGGTCGCGATCAGGCACAAACGTCGAGTGCGTCTCCGGTCACTGGCATGCGGGTCACGTCGGTGTCGGAGGACGGGCAGGCAGTTCCGTATCGGCACTCCAACGACATCCTGCGAATCGCCCCCACGTCCGGCCTCCGTGCCGGGCAGACGCACACCTTTCGCATCCGCTACGCGGGCATTCCCGCCGACGGCCTCATCATCGGCACCAACCAGTACGGGGACCGCACCTTCTTCGGCGACAACTGGCCGAACCGGGCGCGTCACTGGCTGCCTGTGGAGGACCACCTGGCCGACAAAGCGACGGTCGAGTTCCGAGTTACGGCGCCGGCGAAGTACGAGGTCGTGAGCAATGGGGCGCTGGTGGGCGACTCCACGAGTGGGGACCTGCGGTACACGCACTGGCGCACCGACGTGCCGCTCCCGACGAAGGTAATGGTCATTGGCGTGTCCGACTTCGCGGTCGACACGTCGGGCACCGTGGACGGCGTGCCTGTGCAGAGCTGGGTCTACCCCGAAACCTGCAGCGTTGGCTTCAAGGATCTGGGGCAAGCCCCACCGATCCTCCGCTTCTTCGAGGAGAACCTAGGGCCGTATCCGTACGAGAAGCTCGCCAACGTGCAGTCGACCACCCGCTACGGCGGCATGGAAAACGCAGCGGCCATCTTCTACAGCGAACAGGCCGTGGCCGACGGAGAGGACGACACGAATCTGCTCGCCCACGAGATTGCGCACCAGTGGTACGGCAACACCGTCACCGAGGCCGACTGGCCCCACCTCTGGCTTAGCGAGGGCTTTGCAACGTACCTCACGGGGCTCTACCTGGAGCACGCCCGCGGCGATGCGGCGCTGACGAGTTACATGACGAGTGCCCGGCAGCAGGTCGTGCGGTTCCACGAGAAAAATCCGGACGCGCCGCTCGTGGACACCACGTTCAGCGACCCGAACGAACTTCTCAACACGAATCCCTACCAGAAGGGTGCTTGGGTGCTACACATGCTGCGCCGCGAGGTGGGCACCGACACGTTCTGGGAAGGCCTGCGGGCCTACTACGAGCGCTACCGCAATCAGAATGCGAGCACGCGCAACGTCCGGGCCGTAATGGAGGACGTGTCGGGGCAGAACCTGAAGCGGTTCTTCGACCAGTGGACGCGCCGCCCCGGGCACCCGGTCATCGAGGGAACCTGGCGCTACGACGAGGCGGCGGGCAAGTGCGTGGTGACACTGCGGCAGACGCAGGAAGAGTCCCCCTTCCACGTGCCGGTGGAGGTTGCCTTCGGCGACAAGCCCGTGCAAACGACGACCCTCTTTCTGCGCGGCCGAAAAGGACAGACGCGCGTGGACTGTGCACAGGCGCCCTCCTCCGCGACGCTTGATCCCAATACAGAACTCCTCGCGGAGCTGTCGATGCACCGCGTGGAATAGTCCCCCATGACGAGTCGTCTCCTCTTGATTCTCTTCGCAGCGAGCCTCTTGGTCCCCGCTGCTCCAGCCCAGTCCGACGACGCCCCTGCGTCGAGCCCCGAGGCAGCGGTCCGCGCCACCATCGACGCCCTCTTCGACGGCATGCGGGCGGGGGATAGCACGGCGGTCCGGGCGGTGTTTACCGACGGCGCCCGGTTGCAGACGGCCCTCGGCCCGAGTGACACGACTGCCGTGCGCACGACGCCGATCGACGCGTTTGTCGAGGCGGTGGGGCAACCCCACGAGAAGGTGTGGGACGAGCGCGTCTGGGACGTAGAGATTCGGGTGGATGGGCCGCTCGCGAGCGCCTGGGTGCCGTATGTCTTCTACCACGGCGACGAGCGGTCGCACTGCGGCGTCAACGCGATGCAACTCGTTCGGCGAAGCGATGGGTGGAAGATTTTGCAGCTCACGGACACGCGGCGACGGAAGTGCGACGTGCCAGCGGAGGTGCGGAAGTAAGGAGGGAAGGGAGGATGGTTGGAGGGTTGGAAGGGGGCATTTGAAGCGGTCCTCAGTCGTTGGACGTTTGGGGCGTAACATTGGGATGTTGCAGGACGTGGTGGAGTTGTGGCGCTGCCATTGCGCGTATTCCTCACAATCCCGCTGTCCACCATGTCGTCCGTTTCCGTTGTCCTTCGTGTGGCCCTGCTCACAGGCCTTCTCGCCCTTCCCACTCACCTTGTCCCGGCACAGGACCGGGTTCGAGAGACGCGTTCCGTCGCCTCCTTTACGGGGGTCGAGTATGCAATTCCCGGCACGCTCCACCTCCGGCAGGGAGAGACCCCATCCGTCGAAATTGAGGCCCCGCAAAAGGTGCTCGACAAATTGGAGACCACGGTAAACGGGACGATCCTCGAACTTTCCGATGGGAACGAATCGGACCTGTTCGACCTCTTGTTCGGGGGCGACGGCCTTGACGCCGACCAGATTGATGTCTACGTCACCACTCCTGCGGTCAACAATCTCACCCTGGCCGGATCGGGCCGGATGGTGGGAGAGAGCCAGATTGAAAGCGAGTCGCTCTCGCTCACCGTGGCCGGGTCGGGAAGCATGGACCTCGACCTCAACGCGAAGGAGCTCAGTGTCCGCCTGGCCGGCTCGGGGACGTGCACCCTCCGGGGGCAGGCCAACACGCTGGACGCGAACATTGCGGGCTCTGGGGACCTCCGGGCGAGAGATCTGGAGATCCAGCGGGCAGAAGTTCGCATCGCGGGCTCGGGAGACGTCGAGATCAACGCCATCGATCACCTTTCGGCGCAGATCTTCGGCTCCGGCGATGTGCAGTACCGGGGGCAGCCGACGATCGAGACGAACGCGTTCGGGAGTGGGGAAGTGCGGTCGATCGAGTGACGGATCAGGTCGGGGCGTGGGCGAGAATGATCTTCTGGTGGACGCGTGCATATCACAGCCGAGCGCCGTCACTTGGCGGTACTTCATTCGTTCGACGTTCTTTCAATCACCGATCCAATCGAATTCTGTGGACATCGAGAATCGCACCGTAACCATTCCCCGTGAAGAAGATGCTACCGACGAGCCAGAGCCCGTGGCGGTGTGGCCGCTGGTGGAAGCGGCCCTCGACACGATTGGCGCCGAATCCTCGACCCGCGACGCGGCGCAGGCGGCACTGGAGCACGGCGACGGATGTGTCGTCCTGGCCAACTTCCTCAACAGCGAGGCCAAGCGGGTTCACGAGATGGACTACCGCTTCAAGGTGCCCCTCGTGGTGCTGGCCGCTGAACAGGCCCGTACGGACGACACCGCCACCTCCATCTACGATCCCAAGGAGGGGTGCGTCTACTTCGAGACCGACGTGAGCCAGTTTTCTTTTCACGTCTACAAGGACTGGACCGTCGACTGGGCCGCGGTGGCCGACGAGGTGCAGCACGACTACGAGTGGAGCGGAAAGGACAACCAGACCTGGGCGCTCGACTGGCTGATGGACTTCCTGGAGGTACCGACCGACGACTACATGGTGTAACCGGGAGAGGGGGCTTGAGAGTGCGGGAGCGTGGGGGAATAGGGGAAGGAGGGAGAGGACGGGAATGAAGGGAGTGGAAGTGTGGAGGTTTGGAGGCGCAGTTGCATCGAATGTGGGCGATCCTCCGCGGACTTCCGTAAGGAATGGCGGCTCTTCAGGCGTGAGCTGTTCAGGACGGGTGAACGAAACTGCTCTCCGAATGCAGTCGTGTAATCAGTTCCACTTTGGCACCAGATCACAACCGGGCGGTCTCCCATGCCAAATATTACGCTTAAAAACGTTCCCGAGAAGGTGCATCGTCGCCTCAAGGAGCAGGCCGAGCGGCACCGCCGCAGCATGAACAGCGAGGCGATCTGGATCTTGGAGCAGGCCCTTTGCCCCACCCGCCGCAACGCCGACGCCGTTATTGCCGAGGCGGAGGCGCTCAATCGGGACATTGGCGAAGAGTTTGATCCTTCCCTGGTCGAAAAAGACAAGCGACGGGAAGGTCTAAAATGATCGTTGCTGACGCGGACGTCATCAGCTATTTCTGGCTCGACATGGAGCGGACCGATGCGGCTCGGGCGGCCCGGCGCCGAGACGAAGAATGGGTTGCTCCCAGACTCTGGCGGTCGGAGTTTCAGAATGTGCTCTATCAGCACATGGAGCATCGCGGCCTGGCCCTCTCCGATGCACTTCGGATTGCTTCACACGCGGAGGCCGATCTGGAGGAGCGGACGTACGAAGTGCCCACTGAAGCAATTTTGCAGCTCGTCGACGACACGGAGCACTCGGCCTACGATTGCGAATACGTCGCTCTTGCCCAGCGGCTCGACGTCACACTCGTCACGGGCGACCGGCCGGTCGTGGAGCACTTCCCTGGCACGGCCGTCCTGCTGGAGGACTTCGTGGAATAGGGCGTGAGCGATCGAGGCACCGGAGGCTTCCGAACTGGAACGGCGAATTCGGTTCACCGACGGGCTAATTGATTGGATCGCGTATCGGCTCTGCGGGTTGAGTGACGAGGGGGAAGAAGACGACTGAGCTTAGACGTCAGCGTTCATGAACCTGAGTCTTTCGTAGCGCGATTGTCTATTTCTTTCAGCAAATTCGCCAGTGAAGACTCCTAGCAGCGGTTGCGTTGCACTCCATTGCTCCAGAGGGGCTTTTTCTGAGTGCCCCGCCCGCTGTATTCGTCGAGTCGAGGGAGTGAAACCCCGTCGGTAGCCGCCCCCGTATGAACGCGTAGCTGTAGCATGGTTTGGGAGGAGGAGGCAAGCCCATGTCTTTCATTCTCTTCCACTGCTTTCATTTCGCATATGCGAGCTGTTCGCGTCCTCAAAGAAGGCGATCCCGAGCACATGACCATCGGCGAGGTGCCTACCCCGGCACCCGGCCCCGACGAGGTCCGCATCAAAGTGCACGCCACGGCCCTCAACCGCGCCGACACGTTCCAGCGTCGCGGCCACTATCCGCCGCCCGAGGGCGCGTCCCCCATTCTCGGCCTCGAAATGGCCGGGGTCGTTGAGGAGGTCGGCGACGGCGTCATCGACTGGCACGAGGGCGATCGGGTGTTCAGTCTGCTCACCGGGGGCGGCTACGCCGAGCAGGTGGTCGTTCACAAAGACCTGCTCATGGCCATCCCTCCGGGCCTCTCGATGCAGGAGGCCGCCGCCATCCCCGAGGTGTTCCTGACAGCGTATCAGGCCCTGCACTGGCTGGGCGGGGTGCAGAGCGGCCATAAGGTGCTCATCCACGCCGGGGCCAGCGGCGTAGGCACCGCAGCGATCCAGCTCGCGGCGGACGCCGGCGCGATTCCGTACGTCACCGCATCGGCCCCGAAGCACGACGTGTGCCGCGAGCTCGGGGCGGAGGCGACCATCGACTACGAGTCGGAGGACTTCGCCGATCGCATTGACGCTCTCACGGATGGAAACGGAGTCCACATCATCATCGACTTCATCGGGGCGCCCTACTTTCACCAGAACGTCGCGTCCCTGGCCATGGACGGCCGCGTGATCCAGCTCGCCACCCTGGGGGGCAGCACCGTGGAGCAGATGAGCCTGCGCGACCTGATGGCCAAACGGATCCAGCTCCTCACCTCCACCCTGCGCAACCGCAGCCTGGACTACAAAATCCAACTCACCCAGGAGTTTGCCAGCGATGTGGTGCCGAAGTTTGTGGACGGGCAGTTCCGGCCGGTCATTGACTCGACCTACGACTGGACCGAAGTGGCCGACGCGCACCGCCGCATGGAAAACAACGAAAATGCCGGAAAGATCGTCCTGAAAATCATCTCGTAGCCTTGCGTACCAATGCCCCGAGTCCTCAAGGGAGGACCCGGGGCAGAAGGTTGGTTCACCCAACAACAGGGCGGCTACGCGAGACTCGCATCGAGGGTGATTTCGACCCCAGCAAGCGCCTTTGAGACCGGGCAATTGTTCTTGGCCGTCTCGGCGTGCTCCTGGAACGTGTCGTCGTCAATGTCGGCGACGGTGGCCTCCGTGGTCAGGTGGGCCTGCGTGATGGCCGGCCCGTCATCCAGGGTGCGGAGCGTGACGTCCGCGGTGGTGTGGACCGATTCGGGATCGTACCCCGCATCGTCCAGCACGTTGGCGAGAGCCATCGAAAAGCAGCCGGCGTGTGCGGCGGCAATCAGCTCGTCGGGATTCGAGCCGTCGCCGTCCTCGAAGCGAGAGCGAAACGAGTACGCACCTTCGTAGGCGCCACTTTCGACCGACATGGTCCCGTTGCCGTCGGGCAGGTTTCCATTCCACGTTGCTTCGCCAGAACGGGTAGGCATAGTATTAGAGTTTGTGTAGTGAGAAGGGAGATGAGGGAGTTGGGGTAGTCGTAGAACACGACCCGATGCACGTTCCCCTCAGGCCGGTGCTTTCCGAAAAGGACACACGGCCGAGCGTCGGGAAACGAGGTTACGCGTCGGCCTCGCCGTTCAGCTCGTCGAGGTGCACGTCCATCTGTGGGTATGGAATGCCGATCTCAGCGTTGTCCAGCTTGTACTTGACCTGCCGGACCAGCTCTTGCTTGAGGCGGAAGTAGTCGTCGGGCGTGGCCCAGACGCGCACCTCCCAGTTGATGGACGAGCCGCCCAGAGCTTTCAGTGCAGCCTGCTCACCTCGTTCCTCCACGCGGCCCTCCACGCTGCGGGCCGCCTCCAGGAGCACTTTGCGGGTGGCATCGATGTCCGCGGGATAGTCGGTCCCCACCTCGCAGTCCACGCGGATGACGTCGTGGGCGAAGATGTTTTCGATGGTCGAACCGAAGATGTCGCCGTTCGGGACGATGACGAGGCGGTTGTCTCGCGTGGTGATGCGGGTGAAAAAGAGGGAGATGTCCCGCACAAAGCCCGTCTCGTCGGCCACTTCGACGTAATCGTTCACCTTAAAGGGCCGAAAGATGAGGAGCATCACCCCGGCGGCGAAGTTGGCGAGGGTGCCCTGCAGGGCGAGCCCTATCGCGAACCCCGTCGCAGCGAGCACCGCGACAAAGCTAGCGGTCTCGACGCCCACGGTTTCCAGGCCGGCAAAGATGGCCAGCAGAAAGATGGTGTAGTACGCGAAGTTGCCGACGAACTTCGTCAGGGTCGCGTCGAACTGCGGCCGGTCGAGCCCACCCCGAATCATGTTGCGGACCCACTTGGCCACGTACCGCCCCACGAGAAGGATGGCGATAAAGGCAATCGCGCTCAGCACGTAGGTGCCGATCAGCTGGATCGTATCAGCGTTCAGGCCGGTTTGAGAAAGGAGGTCATTCATGGGGAAAGGGGAAGTTCGGCAGCATTAGGCATCGAAAGTGCACTGAAAGTACCACGGCGGAGGGGGCAGTTTCAATCTAGAATGGGGTTGTGAGAAAAACAGGAATCAGTTGCTCGGATTTTGCGACTGCGGAGGTGACGTCAACCTCGGTCCGGCCCCGGATCCGAGCCACGAATTGGCGGAGGAGGGGACCGTTGAGGCGAAGAGGCGGCTCCTTCTGCCGGAGACCGACGATCTGGCCGTCCGCGTCCTCCAGCAGACGAAACGTGAAGAGGTATTCGCCTTCCGCAGTCAGCCCCAGATTGTTGCGCCCGAACCGGAGGTCGTGGATCAGAAGGGCTCCGTCGGCTCCGCGTCGGACGATGTAGTAGCCCCGCGAGAAACGACGCAGCCGCTGCACGATGGGATGGTCGCGGGCGTCACCCAGCAGGTCGTGTCGTTTCGGCACGTAGCGAAAGTCGATGAAGCGGTCGGGATCGAGCAGCGAGTAATAGCCCACGTAAAAGCCGTCGTCAGTCTCGGCGATGCCCCGCCAGAGGAGGTTGTTGAAGGGCGTGGGGGTGGTGAGGAATCGGGCGGACGGAGGCTGCTTCTGGGCGAGATTCTGCGCGAAGACCTGGTTGACGTGATGCTTGTTGACAACGGTGAGGAGGAGGTACGCTGAACTCAGCGCCAGGCCCGCGTAGTTGGCCCATCGGCGCGCCCGGGCGGTGGGGGACCACCGCAGCGACAACAGTAGCCCGGCCGCCAGCGGGATCGTGTACAGTGGATCGATGATGAAAATCGTCCCGTAGATCACCGGGTAGTTGCTGAATGGCCAGAAGACCTGCGTGCCGTACGTCGTGAGACAATCGAGTCCCACGTGGGTGAGGAGAGACGCAGCGACGAGGGCGGCCCATCGTCGGGGCGAGGCCCCTTCGTCGGCGTGGAGCCGTTGGAGTCCGATTCCCGCCCCCACGGTCACCACGACGATGAAGACGAGAGAGTGGGTGAGGCTGCGGTGGAAGGTGAGGGCCTGTGCCTCGCTCAGAAACAGACTCCCGATCACGTCGAGGTCCGGCAGCAGGCCGAAAAAGGCGCCCCACAGCGGAGCCTTGCCACCGGCCTTTCGGCCCGCCGTGGCCTCGCCCACCGCGGCGCCCAGCGTGATTTGGGTGACGGTGTCCATGCGAAATTACCAATGCGTGAGAAAGCTCAGAGAGGAACGCATCAGATCCCCTTCTGTACGGCGCACTGCGCCCGTTGAGCTGGGGCGTCCGGTGATTGCGAACCTGTTACGATGCTCCGATGCCCGACCGCTATCGTTGTCGCGTCGAGAATGCAACCGTCCGTCCCGAGCGGCGCGACACGCTCGAAGACCTCGTACACAAACTGTTCGAGCGGCGCCATCACCGCCTCATTGGGGGGCGCGAGAAGGACTGGCTCACCGTCGAGCTCGTGCAGTCGCTCCGGGAAGAAAGTCGGGTGTACCGGGAGGAGCTTAGCACGGAGACCGAGGGGCCGCTCCCGTTTGCGCTCGGCTACTTCCAGGTCCGCGACGGCACGCTCCAGCTGGTGAGCGACGAGGTGCCCGCCAACGTCGATCCCGAGCCCTTCGTCCAGTTTCTGAGCGAGTTCCTCCAGCCGGGCGCCCGCCTGTGGTTTGCCGACGAGGAGGGAGAGGAGGGATGGGCGGTTCGCGGCGTTGGGGAGATCGAGCCGCTGCCGGCAGCGTCAGAGACCACGTACGATCAGGTCTCCGACGAGGCGTCGGAGGGAGCGAGCAGTTGATGAAGGCGACGCGCGGCGTCCTCCAAAGAGAGCTTCTCAATGGCGTCTCGGTCGTCCGGCAGAAGGGTCACGGTGTGGTATCGGCCCTGTCCCTCCTCGGCCAGATGCTCGCGGATCCGGACGCCCAGGCATGAGTCGTCGTGGGCCACGAGGCCTGTCACGGTGTTAGGACGGTTGGGGAAGGGATCGCCTTTGGGGAGAGCGTCCGTCACCTTGTCGATCGCGGATCGGGCTGCCTCGGGGGTCGGCTCGCCCAGCCGCACAAACAGCTTCGCCGTGAAGTCGCGATCGACCGTCACCTGCACCCGGCTGAAGTTGGGATTCATGGGCCGCCAGTGCAGGTCCACCGTTCCGCAGCCGCACGTGAGCTCGTCCACTGCGGCGAGGAGTTCAGGAAAGCGATCTTCGAGGGCGGTCATCATGCGCAGGTATCCCTGCATCTCGCCCTGCACCCCCGACACGTCTCCCAGTCCCTCGGCCGCCTCCATCGAGGCATCGTGCAGCCACTTCTGCACCTCATCGGTGCGGGTGATGGCATCGCTCACGTCGCGGAGCGAGGTCGACAGATGCGGCTCGATGCGAGCTTTCCAGTCCTCTTTGGAGCGGGAGGGAGGCATGGGAGACGGAACGCAAACGAAAGAAACGGCGACGAGGCTTGAGCAAAAGAGAGGGAACAAAAGCAGGCCATTTCCATGCAAAAGTAGCTCAATACTTTCCCAATCTCTCCGAATACCCATTGTGCCTGATCGACCCACCACTTCGCGGCAGCCGAAGACGATGCCGCTGGATGAGCTTTCGGAGCACCTGCAGATTTCGAGGCAAACCCTCGTTCGCTGGATCGACCGACACTTGATCGACGCGGATCTTTACTGGTCCCTCTCCGACTCGAACGAGGAGATCCGCATGATCGATCTCACAGACGAGACGCTCGACTTTCTCGAAGACTTTGCCGCCGATTATCGGGATGATGTCGTGAGCCGGACAGAAGCGCGGCGGATCCTCAAGCAAATCGACCGGAAGAAAATCAAGAAGCTGATTCGGGCGGGCGACGTGGAGGATGTCGAGGTTGATGAAGAGACCCGCGTCGTTGTGGGAAGCCTGGAAGACTACCTGATGGAGCGGGAGCGCGAAGAGAAGGAAGGGGAGGACGAGGACGACGAATAGCAGCCCGGCGTTCAGGTCGTGCCGGTGGCCGACCCGCTCTCGTCGAGCATCTTTTGGAGGGCCGGTTTCATCTTCTCGGTGGGGAAAACGCCGAGAACCCGCTTCGTGATCTGTCCCTCCGGAGTGACGATGATTGTGGTTGGAAGGCCGGGGATGGGACCGAACGCCGACTCGGCTGTGCCCTCGTTGTCAACTACGATCGGGTAGTTGATCTCCAATTTCTTGGCGAAGGGGGCTACCACTTCGCGGCCCTTCCGATCCAGGGCGACCCCGATCACCGTCAGTCCCTCCGACTTGAGGTTTGAATGAAGGGCCTTGAGGTCGGGGATTTCCTCCCGGCAGGGCGCGCACCAGGTGGCCCAGAAGTTGATGAGGAGCACTCGTCCCTTCTGCTCGCGGAGATTGATCGATCCGCTGTCCATTGCTTCGAGCGTGATGTCCGGCACTGGCTCGGGCTCCACATCCCGCACCTGCCCGGCTACTGGACCGGATGTCGCGGACGAGGATGAAGGCGTTTGATTCTGGTCGTTTCCCCCACACGCGACGAGCAGGAGGATCAGACTGAAGCAACCGAGGGGAGCGAAAAGACGACGCATGGATAGGAACGGGGCTATTCGACAGAACGGGTTGCGGAGCGGACGGCCTCGCGCAGCGTGTCGGCGGTGACGTCGAAGTGGGACGTATTGAAGACCGGGTCTGTCTCATCGAGAACGATGGCCTGGGGCGTCTCGTGCCGAACGCCGAGCGCGTCGGCAATCTCGTCAGACAACGTCCGGCTCTCCTGCACCACGAGCTTGTAGATGGGCAGGTCCTCGTCCTCGGCCAACTGTCGCATTTCCTGGTCGGCGCTGCCGCTCACCGGGCACGCCGCGCTATGCTTGAACAGAAGGACCGGCTCCTCCTTGGAGCGTGATTGTGCCTTGGTCCAGTCGGCTTCGCTGGCGAGAGGTCGGAAGGGGGCGTCGGACATCGGGATCGAGGGGTTCGTCGCAAGAACAACAACTGTTTTTCCGTACCGCGAGGCGGAGCCCGTGATACAGGGTGGGGGTGAACAATCGGTCAATACCGAACGGACGTCTCGGATTTGCGGTTGACAAGAATTGTATTTCCCTTCCGTCAGGCCGCCTCTCTACCGTTGAATCAATTCCTCTACATGCATGGCAACGCCGGACACCGGGGCCGACGACGTTCGCTGGGCCCTCGATGATCTGTACGACGATCCTAACGCGCTGAAGGAGGACCTGAACGAGGTCGACGCCGATGCCGAGGCCTTTGCGGAGCGCTACCGCGGCCGCATAAGCGATCTCGGCCCCGAGGCGCTGGCCGAGGCCCTCGACACGCTCGCCTCCATTCAGGACCGTCTCGGGCGGGCGCAGGCCTACGCCTATCTGCACTGGACGGCCGACACGAACGACGGGGAGCGCGGGGCGCTTCGCCAGTGGGTGCAGGAGACGGTTGATCGCATTCAGCAGCGGCTCGTGTTTGTGGAGACCGAGTGGGTAGACCTTTCCGAGGAGCGGGTCGAGACACTCCTCTCGCACGATGCCCTCACGGACTACCGGCACTACCTGGAAACCGAGTACCTGCGGAAGGATCACGTGTTGAGCGAGTCGGAGGAGAAAGTGCTCTCCGAGAAAAACATCACCGGAAAGAGCGCCTGGACCCGCTTCTTCGACGAAACCCTCGGCGCCGCCCGGTTTGAGCTCGACGGTGAATCGCTCACGCAGGAGGAGATCCTCTCGAAGCTCTACGAGCCGAACCGCACGCTCCGGCGGGAGGCGGCCCTGTCGTTCACCGATGGCCTGAAAGATCACCTCCGCACCCTCACGTTCATCTTCAATACACTTCTCGCGGACAAGGCCTCCACCGACCGGTTGCGCGACTACGACCACTGGCTGGAGCAGCGCAACCTCGCCAACGAGCTCGACGACGAGACAGTCGACACGCTGATCGACGCCGTCACTGGTCGCTACGACCTCGTGGCACGCTTCTATCGGCTCAAGAAGCGGCTCCTGGGCGTCGACGAGATGTACGACTACGACCGATACGCGCCGATCCGGGAGGCCGACACAACCTACGAGTGGAGCGAGGCCCGATCCCTGGTGCTGGACGCCTACGAGGATTTTCATCCCGAGATGGCGCAAGCCGCCGGTCGCTTTTTCGAGGACGACTGGATCGACGCCGCCCTGGTGCCTGGCAAGCGCAGCGGGGCGTTCAGTCACCGCACGGTGCCAAGCGCGCATCCGTACGTCCTCCTCAACTACACGGGCAAGGCCCGCGACGTGCAGACCCTCGCGCACGAACTCGGCCACGGCGTGCACCAGTTCCTCGCCCGCGAGCAGACTCTCTTCCACCACGGCACGCCCCTCACGACGGCCGAGATGGCGTCTGTTTTCGGCGAGATGCTCGTCTTCCAGCGGCTCATGCGTCGGGAGGAGAATCCTGCCAACCGGCTGGCCCTGCTCGTCGCTAAGATCGACGACACCCTCGCCACGGTCTTCCGACAGGTAGCCATGAACCGCTTTGAGGACCGGATCCACACCGACCGGCGCGAGAACGGCGAGCTGCAGCCGGATCGCTTTGCTGAGCACTGGATGGCGACGCAGCGGGCCATGTTCGAGGACAGCGTGACCCTCGGCGACCACTACCGGCACTGGTGGAGCTACGTCCCCCACTTCCTCCATGCGCCGGGCTACGTGTACGCCTATGCCTTCGGCGAACTGCTCGTCCTGGCCCTGTACGCCCGATATGAGGACGGCGACGGCGATTTTGCCGACCGGTACCTCGACCTGCTCCGGGCGGGCGGGTCCGACTGGCCCCACAAACTCGTGGCGCGAATGGGGGTGGACCTGGAGGACGAGAACTTCTGGCAGAACGGCCTCTCGCACATCGAGGCGCTGATTGAAGAGGCGGAAACGCTCGCCGATCAGACGGCCGTCGAGCAGCTTGCTCGGGGCGACGGGTCGCCCACCGCCTCGTCCTGATACCGAATACGAGATTTCGGGAAATGTAAGGGCTGCGGACCGCAGACGACGGACCGCCACAGAGCACCACTTTCCGCGGTCTGGGGCCGGAGGTCATCCCGTGTGGCGGTCGGCCGTCCGCCGTCTCACCGAAAATGACGCATAGGTCCCA
>CAZBIB010000013.1:0-8117 GCA_964491575.1 uncultured Salinivenus sp.
TTCGTGGATCTCGTGCAAAACGGTTTCTGCACTCGCCCGGTAGCTCCACTACAGGACTCGTTTGGGCGCCGTTTTGCGGCGTCGACCACTATGTCTCGGCTTCTCATCCATCCACCAAACAGCTTCTGACGGGACAATCGGTCACGATGTAGAGACTTACCAAAGGAACGGGTTGTTCGAGGACGATGTCCGCGTTGGCCCGCTGTTTTCGAGGAATAACAGATTTCTGTCATTCTCCCCCCGCGGTCCAGACGTGAACGCAGGGACGACAGCCCTCGTCCATCCCACAACTGCAATCCACCGAGCGCGTAGCATGCTGCAGAAGGCCGATCCTCTTTTCCCCGACGTTCTGCCCCAGTCCCGTGCTGACCGTCTACGCCCTCGGCGCCCTCGTTTTCGCTGTGGCGCTGCTCGTCGTTCGCACGTTCAAAGTTGTGAAGGAGTACGAGCGCGGCGTCAAATTTACGCTCGGCCAGTTCGAGACTGTCATGGAGCCGGGGCTCCGGACTGTCATCCCGCTGATTCAGTCGTGGGAGCGGGTCGACATGCGCGTGAAGGCAGTGGACGTGCCCCGTCAGGAGAGCATCACTCGCGACAACGTCACTGTCGAGATTGACGCGGTGATCTACTACCGGGTGCGCGACGCGAAGAAAGCCATTCTGGAGGTGGAGCAGTACATGTACGCCGTGCAGCAACTGGCTCAGACCACGATGCGCAACATTGTGGGGGAGGTAGACCTCGACGCCCTGCTGGCCGAGCGGGAGCGCATCTCGAAGCAGATTCGCGACATCATCGACGACGCCTCCGATCCGTGGGGCATCGAGGTGCAGTCCGTGGAGCTGAAGGACATTATCCTGGCCGAGAACATGAAGCGCGTCATCGCGCGGCAGGCCGAGGCGGAGCGGGAGCGGCGAGCCGTGACGATTCAGGCGGAGGGGGAGCTGGAGGCGGCCCAGAACATGGCCGACGCAGCGAGCATCCTCAACGACGAGGAGGGGGCGCTGCACCTGCGCACGCTGCAGACGCTCAACAGCCTCAGCAGCGACGACTCCAACACCGTCATTTTTGCCGTCCCGGCCGAGGCACTGAGGGCGCTGGAGAGGATTGGGACAGACATGGAGGACCGGTAGCCATTCCGAAGAACACCCAGCCTCTCTGAATACTGCTCAGTACGCGCCTCTATCGGAGAAACGCATCTGAGGAGAGTAGCTAGTGATCGACTAGTTTCTTAAACCCGGCGTGGTCGCGAAGCGATCTGAACCAGGGATCGTTGGCTGCCCCCGCTGCGTACTGCGGGTTTCGCTTGACGGCCCTTGAGAGGAGTTCCAGGGCCCGCTCTTCCTGGCCGAGGAGCAGGTACGCGTGGGCCTGTTGGTAGGGCAAGTCGGGGTTGGTTTCAATCGTGTAGTTGCGCGACTGCTGGAGCACGGCCCTTGCGCTGTCGGGATGTCCTGCACGGGCAAGCACGGCGGCGACCTTGGCACGGGAGACCGCCTCGTAGAACGCTTGTTTTTCCGGGCCGGTGCGGGTCCGAATGGCTTTTACAAGTTCCCATGCACGGTCTACGTCGGGCTCCATCGCATCCTCTGTCGCTAGAAGCGCGAGCTCACAATTTTGGAATTGAACTAGGTCGGGATACTGTTGCTGTCCGGTGTGGCACCAGCGGACTGCATCTTCGAAGTTTCCCGCATTGAGGGCCGTGTAGAACAAACGGTAGTGCGTATCGGACGGGATTCGGAGGTAGGCGTCGGCCTCGCGGGCGCGCTTTGCGTAGTGTTGGGCCTGTTCGAAGTCTCCACGACTCTCAAGGAGGAGTCTGCTTAGGGTGGACATCGCGAGTGCCGATCCCGACGCTTCACGGATGGCCCTGCGCAGATCCCGCTCCGCTTGGTCCACGAGCTTTCGGGTTCGATTCGGATCGTCCACTCGCCGGGAGAGCCAGAAGCGGAGCTGGCCGCGGATCGTCCGAGCCTGTGTGTCGCTTGGGTCCCGCTGTAGCGCCTCGTTGGCATATCCAATCCGCCGGCGCACGATGTCTCGTTCCTTCTCTCCCCAGCTTGGCGCATACGGGTCGACCTGCACAGTGGCGAGCCGCGCTCGGAGCGCGGGCGGGGCACTCCACTTCGGGTCGATCGTCCCGGCCTTGGCCAGTAGCGAGTCCGCCTGAGCAATAAGTTCGAGGGCTGTTCCCGACTGGTCTTTTCGATCGAAATGTTTGGCGTGTTTACGGAGTCGATCGGCTCGTTCGACAAGACGCCAGGCCTCTGCACTCTGCGTTTCAGCCTGCCAGGACGCCAGTTGCACTTCTCGGCCCAGGTGCTTACGAAGCAGTAGAGAAACCTCCCGAGCGAGATCTTTTTTGAGTGCAAAAACTTCCTGCACCGGTCGGCGGACTATCTCGCTCATCAAATGCTCCTGGGTCTCCCCGTCAATGAGCCGCACAAGGACGACAAGGGAGTCTGCAACAGGCCTTACGCTGCCCGAGATCAAGCTCCCTGCCTGTAGACTTTGCGCAGTGCTATCCATTTGCGGCGATGCCTCGCGGTAGGGTTCAACTCCCCGCCGAGAGACAACCTCAAGACCTTCCACTTGGGTCAGGCGGTGAATCAGGTGCTCGGTGAAGCCGTCGACAAAGGCAGTGAGTGTATCTCCGGGACTATTGTCCTCGAAGTAGAGCACAGCGATCTTTGTGGGATCGAGGTCCGGTACTTGCTCGCCCGCGCCTTCCGTCTGAGCGATTTCTTGTAGGCCGGATTCGCCGCCCCTTCCGCTTGGAAGGAGCCGTCCAGGAGCTGGGCCAAGCCATGTCTCCCAGACAACCCAGCCGAGCCCCACCACCCCGACGATTAGAAGAGTGAGACTCACCACGTTGGAGGTCAGCAGCCGTCCGCGTCCCCAACGTATCTCATTGATGAACTGCTGCGTCCGCACCAGGAGGTCGGGCGTAGATTCCTCCCCTGAGCGTCTGAGACGCCGCTCCTCCTGTGGCGTTGATTCCGGTGCCGGAGCCGATTCGGATCGCAGAATCCGGAGATCCTCCAACAGCACCTCGGCCGAGGAGTATCGGTCATCAGGATTCTTTTGTAGGCATCGGTCCACGATCCGAATGAGGACCGGGGGCACGTCGTCCCGCTGCTCATGGAGCGGCGTTGGGTCGTCGTGGAGAATCGCGCGGAGAATGGCCGTATTGCGTACTCCCTGGAAAGGCCGGGTGCCGGTGAGCATCTTGTAGAGGACAATTCCCAGCGCCCACAGATCCGTTGCGGGACCCACCTGTTCTCCCTCGGCCTGCTCCGGGCTCATGTAGGCGGCGGTGCCCAGTTGCTGGCCTGGCTTGGTGAGGCGCGTATCGGCAGCCGCCATCGCGAGGCCAAAGTCCAGAAGCTTCACGTCCCCGTTCTTCGTCACCATCACGTTCGCGGGCTTCACGTCCCGGTGTACAATGCCGGTGTCGTGGGCTCGGGCCAGGGCTGTGGCAATCTGCTCGGCGTAGCGGACCGCCTCCTCCACCGGAAGCCGCTCCTTCCGGGCCAGCTTCTCCTTGAGGGTTTCCCCCTCGTAGAAGGCCATCGCGATAAACCGAAGGCCCTCTTCAGACTTGCCAACTTCATAGATTGTCGCAATATGAGGGTGGTCCAGGGCCGAGGCCGCCCGCGCCTCCCGGACGAACCGACGTTCAGCCTCGTCGCTGGTGGCGAGGTGTGGCGGCAAGAACTTCAGGGCGACCGGTCGGTCGAGCTCCGGGTCGCGAGCCTTGTACACCACGCCCATGCCCCCGCCGCCTAGATGCTCTTCTACAGAGTATCGGCCCACCGTCGTGCCTTCCAGGTCCAGCGGATCCGAGATGCGCAGCTCCTGCAGGACACCACGTTCTTCCCCGAATTCATCTCCGGACGCAGTGGGCATCGCCGAGGCGAGGCCCTCAAAAAAGTCTCTAGCCTCTTCCTCCGACTCCAAAAGAGAGAGGACCTCCTTCCGAACCGACGGATCTCCGCAGGCCTCCTCCAGAAACGCGACCCGCTCGTCCGGAGGCATCTCCCGGGTCTCCTCAAAGAGCTTCCCAATCTTGTCCCAGCGATTCTCGGTCATGGCCTGCGGTGGATGTCGTTCGTTAATGTGTTCAGGCCTCGTCTCCCCCTAGTGAGCTTGCTCGCGTACTCTGGTAGATTCTTGAAGCACTCCTTCTGGTATTTTCTCGCCCCCTCGTCGCTTCATACTTGATGTGGAGCCCATAGGGCGTTCGGAAGGAGCAGTTCGGAGTGAGGGCGGGCAAAAGTATTTTGAAGGATGCAGTCCCACTAGTTTTCCCCCTCGCTGCCCGGTGCCTCTTGGTCGTTACTCACCTCGCTTTGGGCTTCCTCTTCAGGGAGGTTTCCGTCTCCTCGAATTCGTTTCATTTCTCGATAGAGCCACGCCTTCGCCTGCTTCCAGTCTCGGCTCACTGTCGCCGTCGAGACGCCCAGCGCCTCGGCGGTCTCCTCAATCGTCATCCCCCCGAAAAACCGGCACTCCACCCCTTGGGCTGCTCGCGGATGCGCCTCCTCAAGCTGCTCCAGGGCGTCTTCAAGGATAAGGAAGGCCTCGGCGTCCTCTTCGGTCATCGCCGCCTCTCGGCCCAGCTTCTCCCGCAGTTTCTCCAGCGAAAGGCGGGGGGCCTCTCCGCCCCGCTTCTCCGCTCGCTTCCGTCGGGCGCGGTCGATTAGAATCTGTCGCATCGCCGTCGCCGACACCGCAAAAAAGTGTGACCGGTTTTCCCAGGACCGGTCCTCCTGATCGACGAGCTTGAGGTAGGCTTCATTTACAAGAGCCGTAGTTCGGAGCGTAGGGCTTCCCTTCCAGCGCTTTCGTTGCCTGTGGGCCCGCTTCCGTAGCTCTCCGTAGGCCCGCTGAAAAAGGTCGTTTGCTGCCTCCGACTCTCCCTCGCGCATTTGGACGAGAAGCTCTGTGACGTCCGCTTGGGCAGGCTCTCTCGCAGACGGTGCCTCTCGAGGGGATCTTTCCGTCATGACGGTTACCCGATTTGTGAGGAAATGGTGAAGAGAGCGGAGGGCCCGGCTCCCGGTGATAAAATCGAGCCGGATCTCTCGTGGCTAGTAGATGAAGGGTCGATGGGGGAACGCCGATCGAGGCAACCATCCTGTTTCAGAGAAGCCCTTTCCCTTTCGCTACGCCTGTCAATTTAAATCTTACATGAACGATATGTTCACGCTAGTCAGTGCTCACGTCCACATTCGAGACTTCACGAACCACTTGAGAGCGCTCCTTCTTCCGGTTCTGGCGTACAGCCTCCTCGCAGGGCTCACCCTAGGAGCCGTGGAGACGGCGCAGGCCCAACCTGATACCGAGTCCAACATGCCGAAGGTCGTCGATGAGAACGCCACAACGCCAGTCAACAATGCCTTTGAGGTCACGAGCGCGCTCTGGCGGGTTCATTTCGGTGACTATGCCGCCGATGTGCTCCGGGGAGCCGGTCCGGATGCAAAACGGGAGGTAATGCTAGATTTGATCGTTGTGGCCCGCAACGATAATGGAAGGACCGATCTCTCCGCGACCCTCTCTCCGCTTTTGGAGATCGTTAAAAATGGCGCCAGCAGTGAACATCGCCTCTTGGCGCTGCAGGCCATTCACCTTATTGGGACCGAGCACTCTATGGCATCTCGCTACCGTCGGGCCATGGAGAAGCTCTATCGAATCGCGCATGAGATTTCCTCAGACAACGTCCGACGGGGAGCCGCCGATGTCCTGATGGACTACTACGGGGGCAAAGAGAAAAACTAATTCCTCTACGCTCGCGCCTGCTCTGGGCACGAATTCCATTCGACCTGTCCACTGTTGTAGAGATGCGCTTGAAGGGGACTGGCCCTGAGCCGGTCCCCTTCTTTCATTGCTGATCCCAATCGGGGCGATACTGAAAGGGAGGAAGTAGGGATCTCCTCGTCCTTCATTCGGAAATTGCGAGATGGGAACCATTCCGAGCGGAAGAACACGTCTCCGTCTACTCGTGAACGATCAGTATCGGGTCAATACTCCCAGCGGTTTGAGAGTACACTTCGTAGCGGTGAACGCTATTCAGTTCCACATCTCGTCGGACCGTAACCTTTGGCGAACTCCCAAATCTCACCGGCACCTCTTCGCTGGCATCGATCGACCGAAACACGTCGGTCTCTGGAGAAACCATGAAGGTGTCCTTCTCCCCGACGACCACGAAGAGCACCTCGTCCCCAGGCTCTACTGCCAGAATTTCTGGAGTTGCGAAGGGAGACTTGTTTGTTTCGTTTACGAGAAATACGCGGTGTTCACGCCGTGATTTATGTGATTCAGTCATAGCTTAACGTAGACCTTGCAATGAGACGATCGTTAAGGAACGTACTGTCAGAAAGAGCGAGTGGACGCAAAAAGACGCGAAGACGAGCATGACTCGCCTGATCACATCTGACTTTAGTCCGTGTAGCTGCCATCGAGCGGGGATCTGGAGCGGGTCCTCTGCCCGCAGATATTTTCCTTGATAAGGCCTTCACGATTGAAAACACACACTGGGATGCAATCATAACGTCAGCATTAGGGGTTTAACGATATCTTAGATACAAATTCACCCTAGAGGAGACCTGCACAGAGTCGACACTAATGGTTCCCTAGTTCGGGCGCCAGGCACGTGTTAGGCCTCTTTTGCAGATTCCGCTGGGACGCAGAAACGATGCGATCGTCTCGGATCCGGGAGCGGTGGTTCAGTACGCTTTTCAGGAATTAATCGGCCGGTCTCTCGCGCTTGTGATTGTTCGGCGGCTCACTCGCGCGCAATTTCTGCTGTCATTTCCGCGGCCGAGAGCTCCAAGACAGAAACAGAAAAGCCTCCGAGCGGGATGTAAAATCGCTCGGAGGTTGCACAGACAGTGCCCGAGGAGGGACTCGAACCCTCACGTCCTCTCGGACAACGGATTTTGAATCCGTCGCGTCTGCCAAATTCCGCCACTCGGGCAAGAAAAATGGTGGGGCGCGATGGGACGTGTGATGTGGAGCAGTGGCGCCCCATCTCGGTCAAGGCTCAATTCGCAGGCGGGCGTTCAGGTTCCAGGCTGTGCGGATGGGAACCGAGACGATTGTCGCAAATGAAATAGATTCCATTTCACCTTTTGTTCAAAATTCAGGTCCCAATGTGCCATGACTGGACTTCTCGTTGCCCTGGTTGCTGGTGGTCTCCTTCTGTCGTCTCCCGTTGACCCTGAGCCGCCCGCGACTGCGGCGGTCTCCATCACCGAGTGGACCGTGCCGTGGGAAAACACGCGGCCCCGCGACCCCTACATCGGCCCGCAAGGACGAGTCTGGTTCGTGGGGCAGCGCGGCAACTATCTCGCGTCTCTGAATCACGAGGACGGGTCCTTCGAGCGGTACGACCTGCCGGAGGGCACCGGGCCGCACAACCTGATCGTCGAGAAGAGCGGCACCGTTTGGTTTGCGGGCAATCGCGACGCCTACATCGGCCGCCTCAATCCGGACACCGGGGGTATCGAACGCTTCGAGATGCCCAATCCGCAAGCCCGCGATCCGCATACCCTCGCGTTTGCGCCCGACAGCACCATCTGGTTCACGGTGCAGGGCGGCAACTTCGTCGGTCACTTCACGCCAACCGATGGCACGGTCGACCTGATCGAAGTGCCCACGGCGCGGGCCCGCCCGTACGGCATCATCGTGGCGGACGACGGCGCGCCGTGGTTCACGGAGTTTGGCACCAACAAGCTCGGCACGGTCGATCCGGCGACGATGGAGCTCACCGAAATCGAACTGCCCCGTGAGGACGCCAATCCCCGTCGCCTCTCCCAGACGCCGGACGACAAGATCTGGTACGTCGACTACTCGCAGGGCTACGTGGGCCGCTACGATCCGGCCACAGAGGGCTTCAAGGAGTGGCGCGTGCCAGGCGGGGTTGGCGCTCAGCCGTACGGCATGATGATCGATGACCAGGGACACGTCTGGTTTGTGGAGACGGGCGAGAGCCCCAACCGCTTCGTCGGCTTCCGGCCTGGGGCTGAGGAATTTACGGAACCGACGCCCATCGAAAGCGGAGGCGGCACGGTGCGGCACATGTACTACGAGCAGGACGCGCAGGCCATCTGGTTCGG
>CAZBIB010000013.1:8217-15502 GCA_964491575.1 uncultured Salinivenus sp.
CTTGCGGTGACGCTTGCTGCCGAGATGAAACGAAGCGGATTCATGCTGTCCGTTCGGTATGCGAATGGACGGCTGGCGGGTACCCTCGCTTCGCTCGATACAGTCCGCGTAGCGGTTGGATCGCCCGACACATCGAGCATCCAGTACGCTCACCACACGCTGCCGGGGACAGAACCGTCGGCGGAGAACCGCGCACGGTGGTCGATCCGTTGGACGGCCCCGAAGGGCAAAGGGGACTCGGTGCTTGTGCACGTGGCGGCCAACGCCGCCAATGACGATGCGTCCGAGTTTGGGGACGACGTCTACACGGCTACTGAGAAAACTGTGATCGAACAGGAGTGACTCAGAAGGCCGAGGCGATGTCAGTGGTACGTGCACCGGTCGGGAGCGGATGCTACGTAGTAGGACTTGTAGTTGGACGCCTCCGGGTCTGTGCATCCCCGCAGGTTCAGCACCTCCACAGAGCGAAATTGAATGGGGTGGCTCTCGCTCTGAAGGGCGATGTGACCCGACGTGAGCATCGTTCCGTCCTTCTTGACCGACGTATCCGCGTGGGCCACCATGCCGCCTCCGATCTGAGGCTGGGTGTATTCGAGCACCTGCGTGCCGTTCGCGACGTGCTGTACCAGCGAATCGCCGAGGACGTGCGCTTCGACCCGTACCCACTCGCTGCCCGGGTAGGTTTCGGAGCTTGAATTGATGCAATGCGTGGTGGTGAGCGTATCGTCCATGACCACGTGCGTCCCGGGCGTACAGAGATTGGCTGTGGGGCGCTCCTCTTGTCCGGCACTCCCAAGGAGCTGCACCTCGATGGAGACCGGGAAATCCTGGTCGCGCGTCATCGTTTCGGCGGACTGCGAGTGAATCATGATGCCACTGTTTTCCGTGGCCCAGTCCTCGCCGCCGGGAGCCTGCTCACCCACGAACCGGTACTCGGCCGCCACCACGTAGTGTGAGAAGGTCGTATCGGAGACGAGATGGCCAAACTGGTTGTCAAACTGGTCATACTCATCGTAGCGAACGGTGAGCATTCCGTCCTCCACGCGAAACGTGTTGCCCATGTTGTCGCTGGACGGCTGACCGGTAATTTTGGGGGTCCAGCCATCCAGGTTTTTTCCATTGAAGAGAGACACCCACTCCTTCTTTTCCGCGTTCGGGGATTCCGCATCGGTCGGGCCACAGGCGACGAGACCGAGGAGGGCGATGACGGAGAGGCTCACGAGGACGGAAGGGGAGAGAGACGGTCTATGCATGGCAGGAAGGCAGTAGAGGAAAAAGACGGTGCCCTCTAAGGTGCGGCAAAGGAGGGCTCAGTTGGGGAGCTCTTGTGTCGAGGGAGCACGCGGATTTGCACGTTTGTTCCCGAGGGCATCACCCGTTTGCTGGAAGCAGGAGAGAATTGTCAGGGACTCCGTGCAGCTTTAGGCCGACTCTGCGTAGTGGTCGTGGAAGCGGATGATGGCCTGGATGCCCTGGTGGAAGCGGTCGAGGCCAAAGGACTCGTTGGGCGAGTGGATGGCGTCGGAGTCGAGCCCGAAGCCCATGAGCACACTGTCGAGTCCCAGGTGCTGCTGAAAGTCGGCCACCACCGGGATGCTGCCACCGTTGCGCACGAAGACCGGCTCGGTGCCCAGCACCTCGCCCATCGCCGTCTTTGCGGCCTGCATGGACGGCGCGGTGGGATCGACGAGAACCGGATCGCCGCCGTGCAGGCGTCGCATCGTGAAGGACATGGTGGCGGGCACCACGGCGTCGAGGTGGGCCTCCAGCTTGTCGTAGATGTCCTCCACCTGCTGATCGGGCACGAGGCGCGTCGAGAGCTTCGCCTGGGCTTTGGCGGGGAGGACGGTTTTGGCGCCCTCGCCGGTGTAGCCGCCCCAGATTCCGTTTACGTCGAGCGTGGGACGAGCGGAGAGGCACTCGAGCGTCGTATAGCCGCCTTCGGTCCGCACGTCGTCGATGCCGATGGCATCCATCCACGCCTCCTCGTCGAATGGAAGTTGGGCGTAGGTCTCGCGCTCCTCCTCACTCAGGTCGCGCACGTCGTCGTAGAAGCCCGGAATGGCGATGTGGTGATTCTCGTCGTGCAGGCCGGCGATAATGCGGCTCAGCGCGTTGGCGGGATTGTCCACGGCCCCGCCGTAGTTGCCGGAGTGGAGGTCGCGGTTGGGGCCCTGGAGCGTGATCTCGGCATAGGCCAGCCCGCGCAGGCCGTAGGTGATGGAGGGCGTCTCTGTCGAAAACAGGGCCGTATCGGAAATGAGGACGACATCCCCGTCGAGCCGTTGGCCGTTCGATTTGATGTACGACTCGATGGCCATCGAGCCGGTCTCCTCCTCGCCCTCGATCACATACTTGAGGTTGACCGGAAGGTCGCCCTCTGCCGACAGGTAGGCCTCGGCGGCCTTGGCGTGCATGAACATCTGGCCTTTGTCGTCGCACGCCCCGCGGGCGTACAGGCGCTCGCCCCGCTGGGTGGGCTCAAACGGTGCGGTCTCCCACTCCTCCAGCGGATCGGGCGGCTGCACGTCGTAGTGGCCGTAGACCACCACTGTGGGCTTGGCCGGGTCGGTGATGTGCTCGGCGTACACGATGGGATGGCCGTCGGTCGCGATGATCTCGCTGTGCTCCATCCCGATGTCGTCGAAGTGGTCGGTGAGCCACTCGGCGGCCCGTTGCACCTCGTCGGCGTAGGCGGAGTCGGTGCTGACCGACGGGATGCGCAGCAACTCTTTGAGTTCGCCGACGAATCGGTCTGCATGATTTTCGGCGTAGGAGAGGGCGGTGTTCATTCGGAGTTTGGAATTTGAAGTTCTGAGTGTGGAGGGTGAGGAATGAATTAGGAGTGGTGAGTCATGAGGAAGATGTTTTTGAACGTGGGGAACCGTTCGCCAGACGGAAAGAGGAGCGGAGCAGAAAAGGATACAATCACGACGCCGTACTTCTCAACCTGATGTCGGATTATGAAATACAAAATACGCAATACGCCGGTTCAGAGAGAGGCGCGGAGTCGTTCATGACGTCCCACGTGTACGAAGCAGGCCGTTCTTCAAGAGTCTCGCTTTTGGGCGTGGAGGAGAAGGCGGGGGCTTTCGTCGGGCTCATAGTCGCCGCCATCGTAATCTCCGAACAACGCAACCAGGTCCAGCCCAACCCTCGCGTACATCTCTTTTAGGTCGTGCAGGGTGAAGAGACGCACGCTTTCCTGGAAGGTGTCGGTCTGGCCGTCGTGGTGGACCGTGATCTTCTTATTGACGCGGCCGTCCTCGACCCATCGGTTCTGTCGGATGGTCAGGCCGTTCTCGGTCTCCCGCTCGGAGGTCCCGAGCGAGTCGGTGACCACCGGGGCGTTGAGGAAGTCCTGCAGGAACCATCCGCCGGGGGGGAGGGCGGTGGTCATGGCGGCGAGGGCCCGTTCGTTCTCGGCGTCCGTCTCAAAGTAGCCGAACGACGTGAACAGGTTGACGACTCCGTCCGCGCAGGCGTCACAGGCTGGCTCGCGCATATCGCCCACCTGAAACGAAGTGATCGCATCGAGTCCCTCGGCCGCCGCCTGCGTGCGAGCCTCCTCGATGGCTTCCTCCGAGAGATCGATTCCCGTAACTCGATAGCCGCGCCGCGCCATGGTGCGGGCATGCCGGCCTCGTCCGCAGCCGACGTCCAGGATGTGGGCATCGGGGGCGGGAGCCATCTCGCGTTCGATGAGGTCGACCAACCGCTCAGCCTCCTCCTCGTCCCGGTGGTCGTAGACGCGTGTGTAGGCGTCGCTCCAAAACCACTCTTCGTACCAGGACATTCTCGGGAACGGGGGAATGGGGGAGAGGGGGCGACGGCGGTCGGCGGACGACGGTTTGGGGGCCTCTCTACTCGTCGTCGAGGGACTCCTCGAAGGGGGCGAGGGCCTCTTCGACGGGTCGGGCGTCGGGGTACCAGCTGATGATTTTTCGGACGACCTCGTCGAGCAGGGCGTCGGGGCAGGACGCGCCCGAAGTGAGAAGCACGTCGACCGGCGTGTCGTCGGCCGGGAACCAGTGCTCGGTGGTCCCTTCCTCCTGGGCGTGAACGTCAAAGTGCTGGATTTCCGTGGGGGCGTCGAACGCACTGGCGTCGCGGATAAAGTAGGTGGGCATGTGCTCCTCGCAGAGCTCCACGAGGTGACCGGTGTTCGACGAGTTGTAGCCGCCCACGATGATGCCCACGTCGGCCCCGTCTTCGATGAGGGCCTGCGTGGCATTCTGGTTTTCGTTGGTGGCGTAGCAGAGCGTATCGCTCGTGTCGGCGAAGTGCTCTTTCACTTCCGCCTCTCCGTACCGGTCGATGAGCGCCTCGCGCATCAGGTCGGCAATGGCGGCCGTCTCCTCCGCCAGCATGGTCGTCTGGTTCACTACGCCGAGACGCCGCAGGTCCGTCTCCGGATCGAAGCCCTCAGAGTACTTGTCGTCGAAGTAATCATAGAAAAAGTCGGCGTCCTTCTGGCCGCGAATCACCTTCGCCAGTTCTTGCGCCTCCTCCATGTCGCGCACGACGACCACCGGCCCTTCCTCCTTCGCGTGGGAGAACGTGGCGCGGGTTTCCTCGTGGTAGCGCTTACCGTGCACGACGATCGAGTAGTCGTCGTCCCCAATCTGGGAGCTCTTGCGCCACACCTTCTCCACAAACGGACACGTCGTGTCGTACGTCTCGGTGTCCACGCCGCGTTCTTCGAGTTCCTGCCGCACCTCCAGCGTGGTGCCGAAGGCAGGAATGATGACCACGTCGTCGGGCGTCAGCTCGTCGAACGGGATGAGCTGTTCGCCCTTCGTGGTGCGAAGGAACTGGATGCCGCGCTCGCGCAGGTCCTCGTTCACGTGCGGGTTGTGGATCATCTCCGAGAGGAGGAAGATCCGCTTGTTCGGGTTCTCCTCCAGCGCCTCGTAGGCGATTTCAATGGCCTGCTCGACGCCGAAACAGAAGCCGAAGTGGCGCGCGATCTTGAAGCGGACCGGGCCAAAGTCGATGACCGATGGCGAGAGGTCCTTTTTGCGCGGATCGGTGGCTTGGCGCGCGTCCTGAACCGTCGAGATGATGGGACTCTGGTAGAAGGTCGGGACGTCGAACTGGCGCATGGATCGTCGGGACTCTCGGGAAGAGCGGCGGCACTTCGCGGGCTCGTACGCGAGGGGCGCGGCGGTGATTCGGGTGGTTCGGGCGGGGGAGAAGAGGGAGGGCTGGATGTATGGAAGTGTGGACGGGTGGAGGTGGATTTGCGGGGTTCTGCAATCAACGATGAAAGAGGAACAAGCGGCTTTGAGTGTTCGCTTGAGGGGTGAGTGCGGTGGCTGTTCGGAACGAGCCGAAGGGGCACCGCGCGGCGGATTGTACAATCTGTTTCTGTTATTGCAAGAAAGACGTGGAAGCAACTCAATCACGCCACGAGGCTCTCGTTGACGTTGCTGCGAACTGGCGAGAGCCGGACCATCCGCCGCGAGAAGAGGCGGTCGCTGAGACTGTGGAGGCGCCGAACCGCTGGACCAAGGAGGCGCTCGACTACGCCCTCAACCGGTGGATGCAGCAACTCACCCTCGAAGCGCTGTCCGACTGGCTCGGGGATGCGGAGGCCGACGCGCCGACCACAGTGGGCGTCCTGCATGGGTCGTCGGATCCGATGGCCGGGCTTCGGGATGCGGTGGCGGTCTGGGCGAGCGGACACACGTATCTTGGGCATACGCCGGAGGCCTCCCCGGCCCTGCTTCCGGCCTTTGCCCGTGAGGTGGGGGAGCAGCACGGCTCCCTGAAAGCCGAGTTTGTGGAGGAAAGCACGCTGTTTGAGCGGGCTACGGCAATCATGGCCCAGCCCGATCGAGAGGAGGCGAAGGCCCTCCACGAGCGGTGTGACGATCGCGGCATTCCGGAAGCGCGTCGCCTCGTGCGCCCGTCGCGCCTCGCCATTGCAGTGCTAGACGGCCACGAAAATGACGATGTCCGTGGCGGAATCGCAGAGGACCTGCTGTTGTACGAAGGCGGTGGCCACCGCCGGCTCGCGCTCGTGTGGGCGCCTTCCGATCTGTCGCCGGATTCCTACCTGGAGGCAATGGCTCGATTCCGCGGCGTCTTTCCGGTGCATGAGGACACGCCCGGTGCCCTTCAGATGCAGAAGGCATTCCTCGAAGCGCACGACGAGCCCCGGGCCTACGCGGAGGGGCTGGAGTTTCTCGTGAGTCGGGGCGCCCCGGAGATCCCGCAGCCCGATGGCCACATTCGCTGGACCGAGTATGAGGACCTCGACGCGGTGGACGAGTGGATTCAGGATCATCGAGAGTCGCTGTACGCGGTCGTCGCCCGGGGGGCGCTCCACGACCAGCTGCCCGGCTCGTGGCCCCTTCGAACACCGGGCGGATTGCACATCCCGCCGCTCGACGACGAGGAGGGAGTAGCGATTGCGTCGTTCGTGCAGGGATTGGGCGAGAACTGACCCCTATGTCGCCTCCAGGTACTCGGTCAGAATCATCTCGACGTCCGGCTTGACGGTGCTCCAGTCGATGGTTGGAGCCTTTGACACGGTGACGAACTGGGGGGTGATGAAGACGTCCTCGACGCCGGAGATTGAGAAGAGACGTTGGGCGAGGGGGTTCTCCTCGGCTTCTTCTTCCGACGAGAACGCCGCCACGCCTTCCTGGATGAAGGGACCGTCTTCCGTCGTGAACTTGAGGCTGTTCGGATTGGGGGTGGACTCCGCCTGGGTCGTGGCCATAGAACGTGCTCGTCTCGGGGGCGAAGGGATGCTGAAGGACGTTCGGGGGCGAGAATGTGCTCGAATGGAAAACGGGGGCCGTTCGGGCGAGTTCGCACTGGAACGAACATCGGGGTTCTACGGTGTATTCACTTGCATTCTCAGCCGTAGTTGTCCTATCTTGGATACTCAATTCCTTTACGCCAGATCCCCTTAGTCGACTATGGAGTCCCGCGACGATCGACCGTCGGCCCCGAGTGCCGAGCGTCCCCTGAAAGATGCTCCTCAGGATGGAAAGATGCAGCGGATAGCGGCCCACACGCAGGGGCTCTTCGAGGATCTCCGAGAGTGGATTGATCTGCGCATCGACCTTGCGATTCTCGAGGTCGAAGAGCGGATCGACGAGGCCAAAAACCAGGCTGCGCTCGGAATTACCCTTGCTGTGTTCGGCTTCTTCGCCGCGCTCTTTACCCTCACGACCGTTGCGCTGGGTGTGGGATGGCTCCTCGGGCATCCGTTTTGGGGATTTCTCGCGGTGACGGTCGCCCTCATCCTGGTGGTCGTCGTCCTCCGCCT
>CAZBIB010000013.1:15602-25352 GCA_964491575.1 uncultured Salinivenus sp.
GAGGCTCGTCTTCGGGAGACCGCAGAGGCCATGTCCGACCGCTTCGATTCGTTGCAGGGAGAGGTGTCGACCACCGGCACGACGATTCGAGACTGGGTGGTTCGCAATCCCTGGAAGAGCGTGGGGGGCATGCTGGCGGCGGGCGTGGCGGTCGGTGCTCTCTTCGGCGGCCGAGGGTCGCGACGGCGACCAGAGCACGCGGAGCTATTGGAACAGTACATCCAGGCCCTTCGCGCAGACGTGGACGACGCCATCGCCTCGGGCGATACGCCCGGCCGGGCCGTCGAAAAGGCCCTTCGGGGCCGCGCACCTCTCGTCGTGTATCGAGAAGGAGGGGCGAGTCAGGACAAGGCGAGTTCCAGCGGAAGCTTTTTGGGAAGCAGCCTTGGCTTTGTCGCTCGCCTTGCTGTCCGTGAGGTGATTCGGAACCTGCTGCTTTCCCTGCTCGAAGATGTGGACGTGGACGACATGGCGGTTGGCGAGAATATCGAGTAGACATCTGAACAGGGGCACTGTTTAGAATTCCTTTGTACGACTGAGACGCACCGATGCGACTAATTATCTTTGGGCCCCCGGGTGCCGGGAAAGGCACCCAGGCCGCTCTCCTGGAGCAACGACGCGGGATCGCGCAAATCTCGACGGGAGACATCCTCCGGGAGGCGATGGATCAGGAGACCGCGCTTGGGCAAAAGGCGAAATCCTACATCGAGGCGGGGGAGCTCGTCCCGGACAAACTGGTCCGAAAGCTCGCGGAACAGGCCATTGCCGACGAGAACTTTGACGATTTTGTACTGGATGGCTATCCCCGCACCCTGCAACAGGCCGAGTGGCTGACCGAATTTTTGGAGGAGCACGACGCGCCGCTCCATGCCGTCCTCAGTCTTGAGGTGCCCGACGAGGTGCTCGTCCGCCGTCTCAGTCGCCGCCGCGTGCACGCGGAGACGGGTGAGACTTATCATCTGGACCACAGTCCTCCCCCCGACGACCTCGATCCCGACCTCGTCGTCCAGCGCTCCGATGACGAGCCGGAGACCGTGCGGAACCGGCTTGCGGTCTACCGCGAGGAGACGGCGCCATTGGCCTCGTACTACGAGGAACGAGATGCACTCGTCTCAGTCGATGGCGTCGGGGACATCGAAGAGGTCTTTCAGCGGATCGTGCAGGTGCTTGAGATGCACGAGCACCCTGCATAGTCGTCTTCCTGGAGAACCTGTGTTCTGAGGAACGTGGTTGACAGAGATTCCCCGATGAGTCCCTCCGCGGAGAGGGTATCCCACGAAGACCGTGTGTCGGCCCTGCAAACGCGCATCGACGATGCTCTCCCCGCGCTGGTGGAGGGGCGGACACCCGCTTCACTTTACGACGCGGTGGAGCACGTCCTGCGCGCCGGGGGGAAGCGCATTCGTCCCGTCCTGCTCCTGCTGGTGGCCGAGTCGTACGGGACCTCCGTGGACCGGGCGCTTCCGGCGGCACTGGCCGTCGAGCTGTTTCACAACTTTACCCTCGTCCACGACGATCTCATGGACGACGACAAGGAGCGCCGCGGGCGGCCCACGGTGCACGTGCAGTGGGATGCAGGCACGGCAGTGCTTGCAGGAGACTTGATGATGGGGCGCTCCTACGACCTCCTCGGACAGGTGGAGGGGGCGGACGATGAAGCCCTCTATTCGGTGTATCATCCGATGGTCGAACACCTCTGTGCCGGGCAGGCCCTGGATGCCTCGTTCGAGGACGAAGAGACGGTGTCGGTGGAGGCTTATCTGGACATGATTGACCGGAAGACGGGGGCGCTCCTCTCCGCCGCCTTCGAACTGGGAGGCGTGATTGGCGGGGCCTCGCCGTCTGAGCGAGAACACCTGCGCACGGCGGGGCAACTGGTGGGGCGGGCCTTCCAGATTCAGGACGATCTGCTGGATTTGACCGCGAACGATGAGGCGTGGGGCCGGGGGATTGGCGGCGACCTCGTAAGGGGGAAGAAGACGTTTCTGACGCTGCGCGCCCTCGAACGGGCCGACGGAGCAGAGTACGACTGGTTTGCGCGCCTGGTGACCCGTGGGGGGCTTCCCCGGGGCGACGTGTCGGAAGCTCGGGAGCGGATGGCAGCGCTCGGGGTCTTTGACGAGGCTCGCGAATTCGTCAGCTCCTACACCGAACAGGCCCACGAGCAACTCCGTCACCTTCCCGACGCGCCGGCAGCCGAGACGCTCCACTGGTTGCTCGACCGCATGGAGGCCCGCGATTATTGATCCGCGGTTCGCCGTTATTCGGTCAAAACAGTTGAGAACATCGGGGACAGACGTCCTTCTCCCTCCCCGCACACCCCGAACATTTCGGCGGGACTCGACTACACTACGCTCCCTCACTCGGTTCTCGGACCCGCATGATCGAGCGCGAAGTTACCATTCGCAACCGCGCCGGGCTCCACACCCGTCCGGCGTCGAGGCTGGTGAAGACGGCGTCTCAGTTCGACTCGGAGGTGTACCTGCGTCGAGACCACTACGAAATCAACGGGAAGAGCGTCATTGGGGTGATGACCCTGGCCGCCGAGCAGGGCGCCAGCCTCACCCTCGTGGTGGACGGCGACGACGAGGAGGCCGCGGCGGAGGCCCTCACTGAACTCTTCGAGGATGGGTTTGGGGAAGAGCTCTGACGATCGTGCTGTCCCTGTCAAACCGCATTCATACCCATGGGGAATTCCCTGGAGGCCGAATTGAGTGGGGCGAGTTCGTCTGCCGACGAACGCGTCATCGAGGGCAGAGGGGCGGCACCGGGCATCGCGATTGGGACGGCCTACGGGTACGACGCCTCCGCGCCCGAGGTGCGGCGCGCCACCATCGACGAAGAGGAGGTGGAGGCGGAGCTCGAGCTTTTTGCCAACGCCCTCCAGCGGGCAGAGCAAGAGCTGGAAACCGTTCGGGCTTTGGCTCCTGACTCCCTGGAGGCCGACACCGACGCCATCATCGAGGCGCAGGTCCTGATGCTACGCGACGAGGAGTTTCTCAAGGCCGTTCGAGGGCGCGTTCGGGAGCAAAAAGAGTCGGCGGGAACGGCGGTGAAAACCGTGCTGAGGGCGCATCGTGAGCGGCTTGAGGCGAGCGACGACGAGTACCTGTCCGACCGAGTCGGGGATCTCGAGGATCTCGAGAAACGGCTCCTTCGGTCGTTGCGGCGGGGGAAAGTCGCAGCAAATATGGAGACGCACTCGGTTCTGGTGGCGCAGGACCTGACCGCGACTGATCTTCTTCGCTTCAGTCGGCACAATCTGCTGGGCTGTGTGATCGCCCAAGGCGGGACCACGTCCCACCTCGCCATTGTCGCCAAGGCGCTTCACCTGCCCCTGCTGGTTGGGGTCGACGAGGCCGCGACGGCCATCACCTCGGGCGATCTTGTCATTCTCGACGGGGAAGAAGGGCGGCTTATCCTCAATCCCGACTCGTCGACCCTCGAACAGTACCAACAGCGGCAGGACGAGCGCGACGCACACCTTTGGGAGAGCGACACCCAGGCCGATCAGCCCGTGGTCACGACCGACGGTCGGGCCATCACCCTCCGGGCCAACATCGGATTGGAAACAGAACTTGACCTGCTGGAGCCGTATGGGGCCAAGGGCATTGGGCTCCTTCGGACCGAGCTCTTTTTTCTGGCCGAAGGCAAAACGCTTGCGGAGGACCGCCAGGCCGAGGTGTATCGCACCGTTGCCGAGACCGCAGGCGAGGCAGGGGCCACGATCCGGCTCCTGGACCTTGGGGGGGACGAGCGGTTCCCCCGGATGCACGCAGGACCCCGCGAGGACAATCCGTTTTTGGGGTGGCGGGGCCTTCGGATGCTTCTCGACCGCCCCAACGAGCTGCTGCGGCCCCAGCTGCGAGCGCTGCTGCGGGCCAATCGGCACGGCCCGCTTCGGATGCTGCTGCCCATGGTGACCGACCTGGAGGAAGTGCATCGCGTGCAGACAGTGATGCAGGAGGAGACCGATCGTCTCTCGGAGGAGGGGATTCCCCACGATCCAGACCTGCCGCTCGGCATCGTGGTGGAGGTTCCCGCCGCCGCTCTTCAGGTGCATGCCTTTGCCGAGCACGTCGACTTCTTCTCGATTGGCACGAACGACCTCACGCAATACGTCCTGGCCGTCGACCGTGGCAACGATCGGGTGGCGGCCCGGCACGACGCCCTGCATCCGGCCGTTCTCGGACTCATTCTGCGCGTCGTCGAGGCGGGGCGCATGGCAGGCTGTCCCGTGGAGCTCTGCGGCGAGATTGCCAGTGAGGTACAGGCCGTGCCGGTGCTCCTCGGCCTGGGCATGGACACCCTGAGCGTCTCGCCGCAGTACCTGTCGGCCGTGCAGCGGATCGTCCACGCGGTCAGCTACGAAGACACCAAGGCCCTCGCCCGCGAATGTCTCCAGGCGACCGACGCCAAAACGGTCCGACGCCGAGCGCGCGAATGGGTCGATACACACGTGTCGTCCTCCAACCGCACATCCACAGGAAACGCCTCAAGGACTTGAAATGGCCTATGTAAAGGTGTCCCACGGAGGCATCTACACGATTACAACTATCCTTTCACTTCGATCAACCCTCGCAAACTCATGTCTAACAACATCCTCGACCGCGTCAAGAAGGATCTCACGCAGGCCATGAAGGAGCAGGACGACGTGCGCCGACGGGCATTGCGCTCCCTGCGCGCCGCCCTCGCCAACAAAGAAATCGGACAGCGGGAGGAGGGGACCGAAACCACGCTCAGCGAGCAGGAAGAGCTCACCGTCGTCCAGAAGCAGGTGAAGCAGCGACGGGACTCGATCGAGCAATACGAAGAGGCCGGACGCGACGACCTCGCTCAGAAAGAGCGAGAGGAGATCGAGGTTCTGGAGAAGTACCTGCCGGACCGGATGAGCGACGAGGAACTAGCCGAGCGGCTGGATGCCATCATTGACGAGGTGGGGGCCACGTCAATGGCTGACATGGGGCCGGTCATGGGGCGGGCCATGGACGAGCTGCGCGGACGGGTGGACGGGAACCGCGTGCGGGAGATGGTGCAAGACGCACTCTCGGACTGACGGATTGGGAGCGGTGAACGGGCAGGGGCATTGGGGCTGTCCGGAACGCGCGCAGCGGTGCGGGAGGAGTGAACGTGATGCCTTCCGTCCCCCGCATCACGTTTCATCACCTGTATCTGCGAACCATGTGTGTGTACGTCCGGTTCTTTCCTTCCACCTCCCCGTTTCGTTCGCGCTGTTAGGGGCCCATCATGCTCATCGCTCTCGACTGGTTTATCCTCGTTGTTCTGATCGGGGGACTCATTCGCGGCTATTCGGTCGGCGCGGTTCGCCAGGTGGGGAGCCTCATCGGACTCGTGGTTGCCCTGCTCATCTCCGTGGAGTTTATGGGATCGGTGGGGGCCCTGGTCGTTTCCAGTCTCGGCCTCTCCGAGTCGCTGGCCCCGCTTGCCGGATTTACGGTGGTATTTCTGGGGGTGTACCTCCTCGTTCTAGCCGTGTCTCGGCTCGTGGAGCAGGTGTTCGAGTCCCTGTCCCTGTCGGTGCTGAATCGGGCGGCCGGCGGCGCAGTGGGCGGATTCAAGGCCGCACTTCTTTTGAGCCTCCTGTTCCTGGTCCTCGGGGGCGTGGAGATGCCCGCCCAGGAGACGAGACGCGAGTCGGCGTTCTACACGCCCATTGCTCAGCTTCTCCCAGAGACCATCGAAGCCACGGAAGAGTGGGTCCCCGCCGCCAGTAACGCCGCCGACAAACTGGGCCAATGGGTTCGCTCCGAGGTCGAAGCGGTGCCGGAAGTGCCGATTGATTCGGGGGCCGTCGTGCTCGATCCTGACTCCCAATACCGATGAACGCAGCATTTCCCCGCGAATGATTCCGGTTCGTCTCGAACTGCAAAACTTCCTGAGCTACGGCACGGAGGCTCCACCCCTCCAATTCGACCACTTCGAGGTGGCCTGTCTCTCCGGCGGAAATGGAGAGGGAAAGTCAGCGCTGCTCGACGCCATGACGTGGGCCGTCTGGGGTGAGGCTCGCAAGTCGAGCGGCCGGCGCAAGCCCGACGAGGAGCTGATCCGGATCGGGACGCGGCACATGAAGGTGTCGTTCACCTTCGACCTGGAGGGCACACGCTACCGGGTCGTCCGCTCCTTCTCGCGCTCAGAGACCGGCAAGACTACCTCTTCCGACCTCGAATTTCAACTCAAGGACGCCGAGGGCGACAGCTACCGCCCCCTCACGGGATCGACCCAGCGCGAGACGCAGGCCCGCATCGACGACACGCTGGGCCTCGATTACGACACGTTCATCAACTCCGCCTTTCTGCTCCAGGGCCGCTCGGACGAGTTTACCCAGAAGAGTCCCAGCCAGCGCAAGGAGATCCTCACGCGGATCCTCAACCTCAGCAAGTACGAAGCCCTCGAAGACAAGGCGCGGGATCATTGGCGAGCGGCGAAGGAGCGCCAGAAGCGCGCCGAGGCGGAGGTGGAGCGTCTCGAAGGGGATCTGGAGGACGTGCCGGACTGGGAGGACGAGCGCGAAGCGGTGCAGGCGGAGATCGAGGCGCAACGAGAGACCTTGTCGGACCTGCGAAACCGGGAGAAAGAACTAACCCAGAAACGCGCCGATCTTGAGGCCAAGGCCCGGGAGGCGGAATCGATTCGCGAGTCGATTGAGGCCCTCGACGAGCGGATCGAGGAGCAGACCGAGGAGAAGGAAGCGTTGAGCGAGCGCATTGCCGATGCGGAGGCGTTGTTGGAGGAGCAGGAGGCCATTGAGGCGGCCTATGAGGACTATCAGTCCCTGGCGGAGGAGCGGGACGAGCTGGAGGAGAACCGCGAGCGGCATCGGGCCCTCGAACAAAAGCTCGACGAGAAAACCGCTGCGCTTCAGGAGCGGCGCAATGAGGTGGAGCGGCGTCTCGATCGGCGTACCGTTGAGCGGTCGGGGCTCGAGGAATCGGTAGAGGAGTGCGAGGAGACCCTGGCGAAGCGAGCGGAGGTGGAGACCCAACTGCGGCGGGCCCAGGCCGCACGCCAGCGTGTGCAGGAACTGAAGCGCGTTCGCCTGCAACGAGAGCAACTGGAAGAGCACATGGCCGAAGCGCGCGAGGCCATCGTGGGGGCGCGACAGCAGCTCCGTGGGGAAATTGAGACGCTAAAGACGCAGATCGAGGAGGAAGAGGAGGCGCTCGAACAGAAGGAGGAGCTTGAGGAACGGATCGAGGCCCTACAGGCGAAGCAAGAGAGGCAGGAGATCCTGACGGACCGGATGGAAGAGATCGAACAGAAGGGCACGACGCTCGCCCGGGCCCTCCAGGAGCGGACGGGCCAGCTTGAGGCCTGGCAGGACGAGCGGGCGGAGGAGGTCGAGGAGCTTCGACGCTTCCAGGAAGTCGACGGCGACGTGTGTCCGACCTGCGGGACAGAGCTGACGGAGAAGCATCGCCAGGAAGTTGTTTCCACGATCCAGTCGCACATCGAGGAACTGGATTCAGCTATCGAAGAAGAGCAGGACCGATTGGCCGAAAAGAAGTCCGAGCGGGCGAAGCTGCGACAGAGGTACCGACAATTGCACGAAAAGCACGAGGCGCTGAATGGCGTCGACGAGGCCCTCGCTGCAGCCCGGGAGCAATTCCGAGCCTTGGAAGAGTCGACAGAATCCCTTGCGACACAACGAGAAAAAGTCGATCAGCTCACTCATCGTATCAAGCAGGGAATGTACGCCAAATCTGCGCGGCGCCGGTGGCAGGCCTGCAAGCAACGCCTCGCAGATTTGGCGTTCGACCCCGACGAGTACGAGGCGCTACAGAATCGGGCGGCGCAGTTCGACCGGTATGCAGACCGCCTGCAGGAGATCGACGAGGCGGCAGCCCGACGCGAGGACTTGCTCCGCAAGATCGAGGAGCACGACGAGGAGATCGAAGCACTGCGCACGGCGCTTGAGGAGGAAACCGTGGCCGAAGACCTCCAGGCGGACATCGAGGATCTCCGCGAACAGATCGACGCGGTGGAATTTGATCCGGAGCGCTTTCAAGAGGTGCGAGAGCGGCTTCAGGCCCTGAGTGACGTGCCCGACCGCCACAATGCCCTCACCAATGCCCAGCAAAACCGCGACGACTGGAGAGAGCAGCGGACGCGCATTCAGGATCGGATCGACAAGGCGAAGCAGGAAAAAACAGATCTCAAAGAGCAACTGGCCGAGTACGAGTCGGCCTTAGAAAAGAAGCCGGAGGTAGTCGAGCGGCAGGAGGCCGTCTCCGAACGCGTGCAGGAGGAAGAGCAGACCCTCAATGAGCTGCAACAACGCCTCGGCAAGTTGAATGCAAAGCTGGAGCAGGCGGAAGCCGACCAGCAGGCCTTGGCGGACGCCAGGGACGAGCGAGAGGAAGCTGCTGCGGAGCGGCAGCGATACAAGCACCTCCGCGCCGCCTTCGGCAAGCACGGCATCCCGTCCCTCATCATTGAGGAGACGCTCCCGGACATTGAGGAGCGCGCCAACCGCATCCTGGACCGGCTCACGGACGGTCGGATGCACGTGCGCCTGGACACCCTGAAGGAAAAGAAGAGCGGGGGGACGAAGGAAACCCTCGAAATCATCATCACCGACGAGCACGGCGTCCCGCGCCCCTACGAGACGTACTCGGGCGGCGAGAGCTTCCGGGTCAACTTTGCCCTCCGCGTCGCCCTCGCACAGCTGTTGGCCGAACGCAGCGGCGTGCGGGTGCGCACCCTCGTGATCGACGAGGGCTTCGGAACGCAGGACGAGGCGGGCATCGAGCGACTGGTCGAAGCCATCCAGTCCATCCGGGAGGACTTCGCCAAGATCCTCGTCATCACCCACCTCGAACGCCTCAAGCGGGCCTTTCCTGTGCGCATCGAGGTGGAGAAAGATCCGTCCGTGGGCTCCACCTTCGAACTCGTCGGGGCATAATTGGAGAGAGGGAGCGTGGGGGGAATGGGAGAAAGAGGGGCGGGAGTTCGTCAGACGATTGAACGGGATCGGCGTTGGGGCGTATGGCAGAAATGCTCTTCTCGCTCAACCTTTTTCCACGTTGCGCTTGAGCCCATGCCCGAAGACGAAATTGAGAAGCTCTACTACTCCATTGGCGAGGTCAGTGACAAGGTGGGACAGGAGGCCCACGTCCTGCGCTACTGGGAGCAGGAGTTCAACGTCCTGAGTCCGCGAAAGAATCGAGCGGGCCGCCGGGTGTACACGAAAGACGACATCGAGACCGTCGAGCGGATCCGCTATTTGCTGAAGGACGAGAAGTACACGATCGAGGGGGCGCGGCAGGCCATCGCACGGGACGAGAGAGGAGCAGAGGTGCAAGAAGAAATCGAGGACGACCTGAAAACGCTCCGTTCGTTCCTCGTCGAACTCCGGGACCAACTGGAGGTTCGCGATGAGTCTGAGCAGTAGAGAACCGATGCCTCGGTGAGGGAAGAGGCTCGAATCAAAGCGCGTCGAACGACCACCCGTCCGCCATTAGCGTCTCCAGAATGGTCTCCAGCGCCGGGAGCGTCACGTCCTTGCAGATCGGATTGTCGTGCAGGACGATGATGGAACCGGGCCGCACGTGCCGAATCACGAACCGGGCCACCCGGTCCGCCGTCGCCGTCTTGAGGTAATCCCCCGGCATCACGTCCCACATTACCATGCGCTGCCTGTGTTCGGCACACCATCGTCGGAGGGCCGCGGTGGGATGGCCGTAGGGCGGGCGCAGCGCCCGGATCCGAGTCTGGGTGAGGTCCTCTAAG
>CAZBIB010000014.1:0-6800 GCA_964491575.1 uncultured Salinivenus sp.
CGACCTCCCGCGCGCCGTAGGTGAGCAGCCGGGGGTCGTTGCGCTCTTTCATGAAGTCCACCATCCGCTGGCTGATGCGCGGCACGCCGAACCCGTAGACCTCGCTGTTGGCGTTCGAGTTGAAACCACGCGGGCCGGTGGATGGCCCCTCCTGGTGCGGGATGTAGGCCATGTCGTCGTTGCTTTCCATGACGCCGGCCTCGCTGTTGACGGCCTCCTCCGCCCACTGTCGCGCGCGGTCGGGGTTGACCTTCACGATGCGCAGTGCCAGGCGGAGCTGAAGCGAGTTCGCGAACTTCCTCCACTGCCCAATGTCCCCGCCGTAGACGACATCAGCGCTACCGTAGGTGGGCTGGGAAGAATCGAACTGGTCAATAGCTGATTGCAGCTCGCTGTGCATGTCGTAGTAAATGCTGTCCTGCGGCGTGTACCGGGGCGTGAATTCGCCGCTGCGATACCCTTCGGCGGCCTGAAAGTAGGGAATGTCGCCGAAGGTGTCGGTCAGGCGCTGGTAGATCAGCACGCGCCAGATGCGCGCCGCCGCCAGCCGGTTCACGTCTTCCTCCGCCACACCCTCCTCCCCCTCTAACCGGGCGACGAGGTTCTCCACGTTCTTCACCGCCGCCAGCCACCCGGCGGCGTTGACCCCGCCGTTGTAGGCAGCTCGAAAGAAGGACGAGGCGTAGCCTGAGGTCAGCCCGTAATCGTCTCCCGCCCAGTATCCCAGGTTTGTCCCCAGGTGCTGGACGATCAGCTCGTTGTAAATGAGGTTGGTGCGCCAAACCTCCCACCGGCTCCCCGCCGTGCCGACCTGGACGGTGGTGAACTCGAGGCTCGGACTAATGGTGTTGGCCACCGTGGGATCGCGGTTCGTGTTGCCGAAATCCCCGAGGCCGTCGCAGGCGGAGAAGAACAAAAGCGCGACGAGCGTGAGGAAGAAAACGGGCGTGAAGCGGCGCATGGAAGGAGCGATGGTAGATGGTGGATAACAACGGATCGTTTTTCAGCGCCGTCGCCTCCTCAGAAGAGCGGGCGCCTTGCACAAATTCGTCCGAAGGACCTGTTGAAGCTGCTCTAAAACGTCAAGCGGAGGTCGAAACCGACGTTGCGCGTCTGGGGGACACTTGCAAACTCGATTCCCGGCGTGGCTGCGCTGTTGTATTCCGCGCCCGGATTGACGTTGGGCACCGAGTCGTAGAGATAGAACAGGTTCCGCCCCACCACCGACAGCGACGCGCCCTCGATCGGCATACGGGCCATCCAGCTGCTGGGCAGGCTATACCCGATGCGCACCTGGCGCAGGCTCACGTAATTTGCGTCGTACATGAACTCCTCGGCAGGGAGGGAGCCGTAGTACTGGGAGGGCAGCACCTGCGCGGTGGTGGTGCTGTCCACTGCCACGACCCGGTTGCCGTCCTCGTCCCGCACAAAGTCTCCCTGGTCATCGGTCTGGAAGTGTCCGGTGACGCCGTCCGGCCTGAAGCAGCCGTCCGTGGGGTAACCCGTCTCCGGATCTTTCACTTCTTCGCAGGCGGCGCGCCCTTCGAGTGTATTTTTGTGCAGACCGTAGGCGTAGGCCTGCGAGTTGGTGCCCGAAAAGAGCTCTCCGCCCCACTTGACGTCGAGCAGGACACTGAGGGAGACGTTTTTGTAGGAGAAGCGGTTCGAGAGGCCCGTCGACCAGTTCGGGGCACCCTTGCCCAGCACTTCCTGCTCGCCCTGCAGGGGGAGACCGTCAGGGCCGTGGACGATGCGGCCCTGGTCGTCGCGCACGTAGGGGGTGCCGTAGATGGTGCTGACTGGCTCGCCGACCTTCTGCACGATGCTGACGGTGCCCCCGCTGCTTATGGCGTCGGTGCGGAGGTCCTGGGCCAAGGATACGATTTCGCTGCGGCGGGCCGAGAAGTTGAAATCGGCGTCCCACCGTATGTTTTGCGTCTGCACCGGCGTGGAGGTGACCAGCACCTCGATGCCCTGGTTTTGCACCGTGCCGCTGTTGAGGGTACGGCTCAGATAGCCGGAGGCCGGCGGCGTGGACACGCTGGTGATCTGGTTGCTCGTGTTGCGCCGGTACACGGTGAAGTCGACCCCGAGGCGCCCCTCCAAGAACCGCACCTCGAGGCCCAGTTCCGTCTCGCGGGTCTGGGTTGGCACCAGATTGCGGTTGGGCACGGACACCTGCGAGATGGTGCCCAGCGACGTGCCCTGGTGTTCCCCGATGAGGCTGTAGGTGAGAAAGAGCGAATAGGGATTGGTGTCGCCTCCGATTTCCGCCCAGGAGGCACGCAGCTTGCCGAAGCTCATCCAGTCCGGCACCGGCAGCACATCCGAAAAGACGAGGCTGCCGCTGACGGAGGGGTAGAAGTAGGAGTTGTTCTGCTGCGGCAGCGTCGAGGACCAGTCGTTGCGTCCCGTTACCGTCAGGAACGCGAAGTCGCTGTAGGAGAAGGCCGCCGAGCCGAACAACGAGCGTACCTCTTGCTCTGAAAAGTCGTAGATGCGCTCCGGGCTGCCGGTGTTGGAGATCGTCTGAAGCCCCGGCACTTCGAAGCCCTGCCCGCGCAGGCCCACCAGCTCGGACTGGCTCATGCGCAGGTTGCCTCCCAGATCCAAACGCACCGACAGATTGTCGGTGAGCTGGGGCGTGCCCATAAGCAGCAGCTTCGTGTTGCTCTCCCAGCGCTGGTACTCCCGCTCTTCCATGCTGCCTTGCGGTTTGAAGGCCGTGCCGTAGGGGTCCACCCACGTGCGCCGGAGGTTCGACCAGTCCAGCCCCTGGCGCCCCTGCACCGAAAGCCAGTCCAGAAGGTCATACGTCAATTGCACGCCGCCCAGGATGCGATCCCGGTTGTCGTCCGCATCGAATTTGTTGACTGCGAAGTACGGGTTCGTCTGGAAGGGCCCACCGAACTGCAGCTCGGTTCCGTCCTCGGTGTAGCCCGGCTTCAAGGCACTCTTAGGCACGTTGCCCGGCAGGAAGGAAATGAGGAAGTTCGGGTTGCGAGACGCGTCGTTTAGGTAGGTCCGGTCGTTGGTGTCCTCATTCTGATAGGTGACGTTTGCATCTACCGCGAGGTCGCCGAACGTGCCGCTCCCGCGCAGCGTGGAGTTCAACTGCTCGTACCCGGAACTGGGCACAATTGCATCAGAGTTGAGGTACGAACCGGAGAAGCGAAAGGAGAGATTCTGATAGCCCCTATTGAACGCCATCGAGCTTTTGGACGAAAGCCCGGTCTCATAAAATCCCTGCCGATTGACCACGTGCCGGTAAGGGCGCGTGGCACCGTCGAACTGAACGGATTCGTCCACCGAACTGAACGGGGCCCCCCAGCTCGATAGGCTCACGTCCTGCGCACTGGCCTGGTCTTCCGGAGCAAGGCCGACCGATCCCTGTCCGTATTGGGTCTGGTAATCGGTAAACCCCGTCAGCGGGTCTCGCGCGGTCAGCGTGCTGCTGAAATGAACGCTGGATTCGTCTTGCGTCGCGCCCTGACCGCTCTTCGTGTTGATGAGGACGACCCCGTCGCGCGCCCGGCTGCCGTAGAGTGCCGCGGCCCCGGCGCCTTTCAGCACCGAGACGCTTTGAATGTCGGAGGGGTTGACGATGGAGAGCATAGTGCCCCCGTCGAAGCCCCCGAACCGCCCGGCTGAGGCTCCCGAGGCTCCCGCGCCTCCGCCAATCGTCGAACTGATGATCGGGGTGCCGTCCACCACGTAGAGCGGTTCGTTGTCTCCTGAGAGGTTGGACGCCCCACGAATCTTGATGTTGGACGAGGAGGCCACGCCGCCAGCATTCGTGTTCACGACCACGCCCGGAACTTGGCCGCGCAACAGCTCAGCAGGATTCGGCTCCGTGGCCTCAACGAGTTCCGCCTCGCCCACTTCGGTCGTAGCGTAGCCCAGCGAGCGCTCCTCGCGCGAGATGCCCAGCGCCGTCACGACGACTTCATCAAGCTCCTCGGCGCGCGGCTGCAGACGAACGGTCAGTTCGGTCCGGTCGTCGATGGGGACCACCTTGGTCCGAAAGCCGACAAAGGAGAACCGAAGGGAATCGGTCTCCTGGGACACTTCGAGCTCGAACTGACCGCTCTCATTGGTCACCGCGCCTTGCTGCGTGCCCACCGCAAGCACGTTCACCCCCGGCAGTGGATCCCCCGTCTCGGCATCGAGCACGGTCCCTTCCACTGTGAATTGTTGAGCACTCGCTCCCTGAAGCCCCATAAAGAAAAGGACCGAAGCCACGAGAGCTCCGATCCGGAAGAAGCGGGACCACGGTACGTCGTAACGAGTCAACATAACGGTTCCTATCGGTCGTGAACGGTTCGCGGGAGATCGCTGCTGAGCGAAGAGCAACGGACAGGTTTCCGCCGGGCCACCGTCGGGCAGACCGCTCGCGACGTGCAGCCCTTCCTTCGCTTCAGGCGTACCTTCTATTATAACTCTGGCTTCCTCGCCCCATCAAGGAACAGTTAAGCTTTGGGACCGCTTCCATCCTAGATTTGAAACCGGTTCCAGGTCGATGCACCCTCCAGGTCGGAGTCAGACAGGGCCGCGCTTTCATTCCGAGTGCCCGACCGCTGATTTCGAACGACGTACAGTGAGCCATCCGCCCAAGCCCGTCCCGAGCAGAGCAATGCCTGCCAGCACCCCAAAGAGGACCGGCGGCCCGGCCACGTGCAGGAGCGTACCTGCCAGAGCGGCCCCCAGCGCCCCTACCCCGAAGATGGCGAGATAGGTGTAGCCGTAAGAGAGGCCCCGGGCGTCGGGCGGCGTATACTCGGCCACTGTGGCCTGGTAGAGGGGCTGCACAACGAAGAGAAAGAACCCGAGCACCGCACTCACAGCGAGCAACGCTCCGGTCCCGAGCTCCGCCACCGGCAAAAATACGACGGCCACCCCGGCCAGCACCGCCAGGGCCACGGCCAGCGCACGCTCGGTCCCCTCGCGATCCGAGAGCCGACCGCCCACGTACTGTCCCCCAATGCCTACCGCGAGCAGCCCGGCGTAGACGTAGCGCCCCGCCGCCACGTCGATCGGCAGATCGACCGTCACCAGCGGCGTGAGCAGGTCTGGGAGAAAGGTGAGCACGCCGCGGTAGTAGAGCCCCGACAGGGCCACGAGCGCGAAGACTGCCGCAAAGCCGGAGGCAAAAAGGTGCCGCGTCCGTCGCCATAGGACCGACAGATCCGCCGTCTCCGAGGGAGTGGCCGCGTCGGCGCTGTCGCTCGCCTCGTGGAGGCCCACGGCCGCCGTTTCGTCGAACGAGGCCCGGAGCGCCCCAGCGGCCGCAGCGAGGGCGGGCAGGCCGAGCAGGATCGCTACCGTGGTCCAGTCGAACACGAGCAGAAGAAGAGCCGTGGCGAGCGGACCGCCCGCGATGCCCACGTTGCCCGCGATGCCGTGATAGGCGAGAGCGCGTCCTCGCTCCCGCACACCCGTGCTGATGAGCGCAAGCCCGGCTGGGTGGTACACGCTGGCCGCCGCGCCCCACGCCACGAGCGCTACCCCGATGCCCCAGAGGCCCGGAAGGAGTCCCAGCAGCACGAACGCGCCTCCCATCCCCACAAAGCAGCCCGCAATGAGACGCCGCGACCCGAAGCGATCCACGAGGATGCCCCCCGGCAGCGCCCCGGCGCCGAACAGGAAATAGCCCGCTCCTACGAGTCCGCCGAGCAACGCTTCCGACACCCCCATCTCCGCAAGCCAGGCCGTCATGAAGATGGGAATGGACAGTTCGTACGTGTGGACCAGCCCGTGGGCCGTCATCACGAGCGCGACGATGGAGCGGTCATTGCCGTTCATAAATGCCGAGACGAAGTGGAGATCAGGATGAGAACTGCCGACCGCCGGTTGCGCCTGTGTATTGCGTATTTCGTAAGAGGACTGCGCAATACGCAATACGAAATGCGCAACACGAAACACAAAGCATCGCGGGAGCGCATCCGCAAAGATCCCTTGAAGGAAGCCACATTTTCGTCGTCCGCACGTCTAAGTTTTCAGTTCGGCTTCCAAACAATTCCCCGATCAACCATGCTCCGTCGATTGCTTCCCTTCCTGCTCGTCGGATGCTGCGCAGTCCTTCTCGCCCCCGCCGCAGCGGCCCAATATTCGAACCTCGACACTGTCGAGGGACCCAGCGCTGGGGAGGAGACGACCCTCACGATCTCGCCCCACTCTCTCACCGAGGACGTATCGGCCCGGGCCATCGGCGTGAAGAGTCCGAACGACACCCGCTTTGCCCTCACCCTCATCGGCGTCACCCCGAAGGACTCCATTGGGCTGACGCTGGATGGCGAGACGCTTCCCATCGAGGAGATCAGCCGACCCGCCGAGGACGAGATCGGACCGACCCGGGTGTATCTGTCGCAGAAGACCTTCCTCATGCTTGCCGATCGGACGGGAGTTCGCCTCCACATCGGGGGCAAGACGACCCAGATCCCCGATCAGATGCGGAAGGAGATGCAGAAGATCTTCGAAACGATCGTGTGACCGGCTCGGCCCCTCGATCGGGGACTCATGCCCGGGGGGAACCTTTCGACGCCGGTTCGCTGGATTTAAGTTCAGCCCGTGGCGAGGTTGTGCTGGAGGACACGGACCTTGTCGTTTCAACCGGTTCGGGAGGCGAGGACGCAGCCAGCTCGGGAGCGGTCCGGTGGGCCAGGAGATGCCCAATTCCCAGAGCCATCCCCACGGTCCCCAGCACGAGCACGTAAAAGAGCAGTGCCGGACCAACCTGTCCCACCACCCCAATTCCCCCGCCCAGGAGGCCGCCGCTGCACAACAACAGCGGGGCGTGTCGC
>CAZBIB010000014.1:6900-24193 GCA_964491575.1 uncultured Salinivenus sp.
CCCCCGCCCAGGAGGCCGCCGCTGCACAACAACAGCGGGGCGTGTCGCTCCGACCATCCGAGGCGCACGAGCCGGTGCATGGTGTGGTCGGTCCCTCCATGCGTGACGGGTTGCCCTCTGCGGATTCGCGTGATGCTCACGAAGGTGGTGTCGAAGATCGGGACGACGAGAACGAGTACCGGGATGAGGACCGAACCCACGCCCCCACCTGCCCCTTGCACGCCCAATCCCAGCACCGCCAGCACGTAGCCGAGGAAGAGGCTCCCACAGTCGCCCATGAAGATGCGGGCCGGGGCCACGTTGTAGACGAGAAAGCCCGCAGTCGCCCCGGCGAGTGCGGCAGCTGCAACGACCAATGCCCCGAGGCCCTGGAACCCGGCCACGAGGCCGAGAAAGACTGCGGCGAGGATCGCCACACTCGCGGCCACCCCGTCCATCGCGTCGAGCAGGTTGAGGGCGTTGGGCAACCCAAGAAGCCAGATGAGCGTTAGCGGCCCCGAGATCCAGACGGGCGCGCTTGGGGCGAAGAGGAGGCCCGCGGAGAGGACGAGCGCGGCGCTTCCTATCTGGGTCACAAGCTTCGTCGCCGGACGGAGCCCCCACAGGTCGTCGGCTAGGCCGGCCCCGAAGAGAAGCACTGCGCCTCCCCACACCCGCACCGGAAAGGCAGAAAGGCCGCCACTGATCGCCAGAGCTGTCGCTCCTCCAATGAAGATGGCGACGCCGCCCAGGAGCGTCGTCGGGGTGTCGTGCCACTTCTCGGCCACGGGGATGGCGACCCATCCGCCCTGGCGCGCGACCCACCGGACAATCGGAGTCAGTCCTACCGCCACCAGAAACGCGAGGCCGCCGCTCACCCAGGGCGCGAATTCCGGAGACAGAACGTCAAATAGCATAATGGTGTCGGAACGCTCGCAGTGAAAGTGTGGACAGGCATCGCCCGACCCGGTCTCTGGGTGGGCGGCAGACCGCTGTCGGGGTCGGATAACTTATAGAATAGCAGCCTGCCCCGAGAAGCTGTACCTTCATCTATGGATTTTCGACAAACCAGGGCCGGGTCTCCCCCGATGCCGCAGGCCCCTCTTCACGGCCCAGTTCAATCCGGCGCCGGACAGGGACCATGCCGGTGCGTTCCGGCCCCTCCAGCAGCGCGGTGCCATCTTGTTGGAGCCGCCCCGAGGCGCCCTCGGGCACTGTCCGAAGAATCTCGCAGGACTGCTGGAGAGCATCGGGCAGGGGCACGCACTGTGAGCCGCTGCACTCTGATTCAAAGTAACGATCAGGGTGTCTGCGGGCGCAGGGGAACAGGTCCCGCTCGTCGTCGGCCTGCACCACCCCGAATGCTCCGCGACGCAAGCCCGGACTGGCCTCCAGAACGGGGCAGATTGGTTCGGGGCCCTCAGCAGCGAAGGGCCGGCGAAGACGGGAGTTGTGGGCAACGCCGGCACCGCAACTGCCGTCAACGTGTTTGATGTGCCTGTTACGGTGTCGGAACTGAGGGGCGCGGGGTCCGGTTTTTGACTTCCCCTCTCCCTCCCGTCCTCGGGTCCTGAAACGCCCCCCTCATGAGACAACTCCTGCTCACGCTCCTCCTTGCCGGCGGAGCGGCTGGCCCCATCCAGGCCCAGTCGCAGGACTCCTCCGCCACGTCGTCCCCGTCGCCAGACACGGCGGCCACCGGGGCCAACTGGCTAATCCTCCCCTATGTGTCCTATACGCCGTCCACGAAAATTGCGCTGGGCGGTGCCGTCGGCTACTATCGGACTGCTCCCCCCGGCCGGTCCCCTTCGCAGGTAGAACTGTCGCTCAAGGTCACGCAGCAACGACAAATCAGCGCCGAAATTGAGCCGGAGCTGTACCTGAACGAGGGACAGCTACACATAAAAGGGGAACTGCGTGTCAGCAAGTACCCGGGCTCATTCCACGGCATCGGCGGGGACACTCCCGAATCCGCCAAGGAGTCGTACACCTCCCGCTACGGCGTCCTCGATTTCATCCTGCAGCACCGAATCCGTCCGAACCTGCACGTCGGTCCTCGCGTGTTCGTGCGGGTAGGAGACATTATGGACTCTGAGGAAGACGGCCTCATTGGAAACGATCGGGTGGCAGGCGCGAACGGTGGAACGACCGCCGGCCTCGGGGGAACGATCCTTCGGGACACCCGCGACAACCACTATTTTCCTACGACGGGCACCTACGCCGAGGCCGTGCTCACCTGGTACTCGTCGGCATGGGGGAGCGACTACACGTATGGATCTCTGGCGACCGATCTTCGCGGGTACCGGTCCATAGGACCTGGGGTCCTGGCCGGTCAAATCTACACGTCGAGCGTCGTGGGGCAGGCTCCGTTCCTGCTTCTGCCCCAAGTGGGCGGCGCTGACCGGATGCGCGGCTACCGCAGTGGCCGCTTCCGGGACAATGTGCTCTGGTCGACTCAGACCGAGTACCGGTTTCCTCTCTTCTGGCGATTCAAAGGCACCGCGTTTATGTCTGCGGGCGAGGTGGCTCCTCAAATCGGAATGGGCCTGTTTGAAGAGGTAGGGATCGCCGCCGGACTCGGCGGCCGCCTCCGGCTCACGGACAGTGGCCTCCACGGACGACTTGACGTGGCCTACAGCCAAACGGGGATCGAAGTCTACCTGTCGATTGGGGAGGCCTTTTAATCTAGTCCCTGGTATGCTTTGGGCCGGGCCTCGGCACCGCCGACGACTTGGCGTGAGCTTTGCACGATCTCATCAGCCCCACCCCCGGAGCAGGCGCATTTCTGTCCACTCCGGAACCCCCAAAGATCCCTCCTCCATACCTCCGCCTCTCCCTTCGGCAACTCGTCCCCTTAGCTCGTTCGGACCGGAGCACCCCGACCCGGTTGTCTTGCTGCCGGCCATCTGCATCACCCATGGCTTCCTCGCTCTTCGACATTCTCTGGTTTCTGCAACCCGATGACGCCGAATTCTCCGAGCGAGAGGCCTGGCTTGTACAGTTGTATCGCTTCTTGTCGATCGTCGCCGTCGTTCTTATTCCCGTGTTCGGCGTGCTGTATCGGGCCCTTCCGCCTGCGTACGTAGACCCCTGGTGGGCTCGCTTCGCGATGTCGGGACTGTTCGGCAGCCTGCTCGGGTTGTCGTACGTTTCGGACTGGGTGAGGCGGCACTACACGCTCCTAATGCGGGGCTGCTTGTATGTACTCATGGCGTGGATCAGCGCGCTGACGGCACTCAATCAGGTGAGTGGCGACTACGCCGTCGCGCTCCTGTTCGTCTTCTGCGTCGTGGGCGTCTGCATTGGCATCGGCATCCAGCGCATCGGGACATTGGTCTGGTTCCTGGGGTACGGGCTGCTCGTACTTGCGAGTGTCTACCTTCTCGTGTCGGCCCCCAAGACCAACTCGGTCGCGCTCGTCGGCTGCAGTGCGGCCCTGTCCATCATTCTCTACGTCGTCTTTCAGGCACGGCTGTCGATGCGGGAGCAGCTCCAGGCGGCCCGCAAGAAAGCCCAGACGGCGAGCCAATTGAAGTCGGCTCTCCTCGCCAACATGAGCCACGAGGTGCGAACGCCCCTCACCTCCATCCTCGGCTTTGCGGAGCTGATCGCCGACGCCGACCCGGACAACCCGGAAGCCCTTGCCACCAGCATCCGGCGGAGTGGGCGCCGGCTCCTTAATACGCTGGATTCGGTCCTCCAGGTCTCGCACCTTGAGTCGGGGACCGTCGACCTGGACCCCGAACCCCTCGACCTCGTGGAGGTAGTGGCGGATCGGGTGGAAGCCCTCGCACCGACGGCTGAGCAAAAGGACGTGCAGCTTGATTTTCAACGGGACGGCGCGACCGTGGAGGCACAGGTGGACGTCGACGCGACGGAGCGCATCGTCGACGAGTTGGTGCGCAACGCCATCGAGTTCTCCGAGGCCGAGGACCGGGCCCGGGTCCGCGTGCAGGGCCATCCCGAGCACGCGACGATCACGGTTGAGGATACCGGCGTGGGGATGAATGAGGAACACCTCGACGAGCTGTTCCGCCCCTTCGAGCAGGCGTCGGTGGGGCAGGACCGCACCCACGAAGGCGCTGGACTGGGACTTACAGTGGTGCACCGCCTCGTCCGTCTCATGGACGGCTCCATCGAGGTGGAGAGCGAGAAGGGAAAAGGCACCCGAATCGCCGTCACGCTGCCGCGCCGTCCCGAGAGTCCGTCGGTGCCGACGGTTGAATCCCGATTGCCGGTTAATCGTAGAGGGTGAGCACAAAGGGGACGGAACCCAGTTTCTTCTCTGTACCCATCTTCCCTCGGCACTCCATGCGCACCCTCTGCCTGCTCACCCTCAGCACCCTCCTGCTTGCCGCCTGCACCACCGTTAACGTTCGTCCCGGTGAGTCGACCGACGATGAGTCGGCAACACCTTCGACGGAGACGACCACGGCAGAGACTGACACGGAAGACGATGAGGACGATGAAGAGGACGATCCCTTTAAGCCCTGGGACAAGACCCTCGAGGACACCGAGAAGATCGACGGCTTCCTGCCGCTGCACCGGAAAGACGACGGCACGTTCTACGCCGAAATTCCCAAGGAACGGCTCGGCGACCCGTTTGGGCTGATCCTGCACATCAGCCAGGGTGCCGGCGTGTTCAACCTGCACGACGGGCTGCGGCTCAGCAACACGCGCCTCATGCAGTTCCGCCACGTAAACCAGAAGGTGCACCTCGTCCACCGCAACGTTCGGTTCCGAGCCGACGAGGGACCGATGCGAACCTCCCTGAAGGACAACACGGCCCACTCCACCGTGCACGCCTTCGACATCGTGAGTAAAAACGACTCGACCGGCCATCTGCTCGTCGAGTTCTCCGACTTCATCGTGTCGGACTATCCCCAAATTGGAGACCGGCTGCAATCGTACTTCGGCGGAGCGCCGGCCACCTTCCAGCAGGACAAGAGCTACGTGGAGCAGGCGATGGGCTTCCCCGAAAACACGGAGATCGACGTGTCGCTGACCTACCAGGGGTCGAGCGCGCCGCTGATTGGAGGCGAGGCCGTGCCCGACTACCGGGCCGTGCCGGTGGGGGTGCGGTACTCGCTGTTCGAGCTTCCGGAAACGAAAATGCAGCGCCGTCCCGCTGACGACCGGGTGGGCTACTTTACCAATGCGATCAAGGACTTTTCGCGTGACCGATCGACCACTCCGTACGTGCGGTACGTGCAGCGCTGGCGGCTGGCCCCCAGCGACACGGCCGCCTACAAGCGCGGCGAGCTCGTAGAGCCGGCCGATCCGATCGTGTACTACGTGGACCGCACCGTGCCCAAGGAATATCGCGAGTACGTGAAGCAGGGCATCGAGGCCTGGAATGAGGCCTTCCGGGCCGCCGGCTACAAGAACGCAGTGGTGGCCAAGATCGCGCCGGACGACTCCTCGTGGAGCGCCGAGGACATCCGCTACTCGACGGTGCAGTGGACGGCGGCCCACCAGATGGGTTACGCCATCGGGCCCTCGCAGACGGATCCGCGGACGGGGGAGATCCTGAACGCCGACATTCTCATCTCTTCCTCGTTCGTGAGCGGGTGGCAGGAGACCTACAGCCAGCTCACGCCTGGGAGCTCCCAAAACGGCGAAATCGACGCGCACCTTCCGGTACAGCCGCGCACCCCCGAGGCGCTCCGCAAGGTGCTCTCGCCCGACCTCGCCCGGCGGGCCTGCTGGGCGGAGCGAGGCAAAGCGCAACAGCTGGGCCTGCAGCGTACGATGCTCCTCGCCCGCGGCGTGATATCTCCCGGAAAGCCAATGCCGGACAAGTACCTGGGCGCCGCTATCAAGGACCTCGTTATGCACGAGGTGGGGCACACGCTCGGCCTGCGCCACAACTTCAAGGCCTCCTCGGGCATCCCTACCGACGAGCTCCACGACGAGAGCTACACGAGCGAGCACGGCGTCAGCCTGTCGGTGATGGACTACGCGCCAGTCAATCTCGCCCTCAATGAGGAGAACCAGGGCCACTACTGGAACCCGACCGTGGGGACCTATGACGCGTGGGCCATCAAGTACGGCTACATGCCGATCACCAAGCAGTCTGAGGAGGGACCGCTCACACGAAACAGCTCCCTCGCCGACACGGCGGCGGCCGCAGAGGCGGGCCTCAACAAGATTGCCGCTACGTCGAGCGATCCCATGCACCGCTACGGCACCGACGAGGACAACTGGCTGGGCGGGTACGCCGTCGATCCGCTGACGAACGCTTGGGAGCTCGGCAGCGACCCGAAGGCGTTTGCCCAGACCCGCACAGATCTGGTGCAGAAGGTGATGCCAAAGCTTGAGGATCGGCTCGTGACCGAGGGCGAGCGCTACTATCCGCTGCGCCAAGCCACCACGTCGCTCATCGGGGAGCGCTACCGCTCGCTCCTCCCCGTCACCAAGATGGTGGGCGGGAGTTACGTGGCCCGCGATCACAAAGGCACGCCCGACGCCCGCACGCCGCTCCGACCTGTCTCGGCACAGGAGCAGCGCGAGGCCGTGCAGCTTCTCATCGACGGCGCCTTCGCCCCCGACGCCTTCCAGTTCGACGCTGAACGGCTGAACAAGCTCGCTCCGAACCGGCACTCCCACTGGGGCACCTCGCCGAGCCTTCCAGTCGACTACCCCGTGCACCGTTACGTGCATACGGTGCAGTCCAACCTGCTCCGCGAGCTGCTCCACCCGGCCCGCCTGCAGCGCATGATCGACACCAAGGTGCGCACCGAAGGCTCCACCTACCGCCCCGGCGCCCTCTTCCAGGACCTGACCGGCGCCATCTGGAGCGAGCTCGACACGAACGGCCCGCGCCCCGCCTCCATCAATTCGTTCCGGCGCAACCTGCAGCGCACCTACACCGATGTCCTCATTGAGCTCATGATGGGCCGAACCAACTGGATCACCATCACCATGGCCGGTGCCGACCAGATCGAGGCGCCCGGAGATGTGCGCTCGATGGCCCGGCTTGAACTGAACGAGCTGTCCACGCAGATCGACCGGGCCCTCGACGCGCCCGACCTCAACCAGGACATGCGGGCCCACCTGACCGAGACCCAGGCCCGCATCGACCGGGCGCTCAACGCATCGCTGGACGTCAGCCCGTAAGCGGGTCCTCCCTGCCGAGCATGGACCGCCCCCCTCGATCTCAGCTCCGTCCTGCAAACGTGATGCGTGAAACGTGATTAATACCACAATCCACGATCACGCATTACGTATCACGTTTCACTTCTCATGCATCACGCGTCACATCTCATGCCTTTTGACGACCATCTCCGCACCGATACGTCTGCGCTCTACACGGACCTCTATCAGCTCACCATGCTCCAGGCCTACTGGCACGAAGGCATGGACGAGCCGGCGGTGTTCGATCTCTTCGTGCGCCGCCTGGGAAACCGCAACTATCTGCTCGCCTGTGGGCTGGAGCAGGCGCTCGAATACCTGGAAACCCTCTCCTTCTCGGAGGCGGCACTCGATTACCTCGCCGAGCAGGAGCAGTTCGAGGATGCCTTCCTCGACTGGCTGGCCGACTTCGAATTTACCGGCGACGTCTACGCCGTGGCGGAGGGCACCCCGGTGTTTCCGGACGAGCCCATCATCGAGGTCGTCGCTCCCATCGGCGAGGCTCAGCTGGCGGAGACGTTCCTGCTGAACCAGATCACGTTCCAGACGACGATTGCCTCGAAAGCACGTCGCGTCGTGGAGGCGGCCCAGCAGGGCGACCCAGACCGTCTCGTGGCCGACTTTGGCATGCGCCGCACGCAGGGCACCGACGCGGCGATGAAGGGTGCCCGCGCCGGCTTCATTGCAGGAGTCGACGCGACCTCCAACGTGGCCGCCGGGCAGGCCTACGACCTCCCCATCACGGGCACCATGGCCCACAGCTACATCGAGGCGCACGATTCGGAGATGGAGGCCTTCCGCGCCTTCTCGGACTTGTACCCGGAGACGATCCTGCTGGTCGACACCTACGACACGCTCGATGGGGTGCGCAAGGTCATCGACCTCATGGACGAGACGGACGACGACGTGCAAATTCGCGGCATCCGGCTCGATTCCGGCGACCTGGCGGAACTGGCCCACGAGTCCCGCCGCCTGCTCGACGGGGCCGGCCTGCAGGACGTCATGATCTTTGCCAGCGGCGGGCTCGACGAGCACAAGATTGCGGACCTGCTCGATCGCGGAGCGCCCATCGACGGCTTCGGGGTGGGTACCCAGATGGGCACCTCGGCCGATCAGCCGGCCCTCGACAGCGCATACAAGCTGTGCGGCTACGCGGGCGAGCCGCGAATGAAGCTCTCCACGGAGAAGTCGAACCTGCCGGGCCGAAAGCAGGTGGTGCGGCAATACGAGGAGGGACAGGCCGTGCGAGACGTCATTGCGACTGAAGTGGAGCAGATCAACGGTGCGCCGTTGCTGGAGCGGGTCATGGCCGGAGGCAAGCGGACGGAGACAGGCGCCTCCCGGCCGCTGACGGCGATTCGCGAGCACGCCTCGGCCCGCCTGTCGGAACTGCCGGAACGGCTCCGCGCCCTCGATCCAGAGATGCCCCCCCACGAGGTCGTCCTCAGCGACGGGCTGGAGAAACGGCTCAACGAGACCCGTGATGCCCTGGATCAGCAGATGGCTGTGGAGGCCCCCTGAGTTCCTCGTTGTCGCCTCCGACAGGGCACTGCAGGACGATGCCCGCAGGTCCCTCTGCCCAGAGAATCTGAGTCCGCCCTCGAAAATCCGGAGGCAACCCGGCCCCGCACGCTCGAATAGCACAACGTCCTCGACGTGCCCCTCACGAAGCGACTGACGGAACTCATGGGTGGCACCATTGAGATGGAAAGCGAAAAGGGTGTGGGAACTACCTTTACGGGCCGCCTCCCACGGTAAGGAGTTTGCATGGGGACGAGTGGGAGCGTGTGAGCGGCGAGATAAGAATGCGCTGATCCAGCGTTGTCCCTCCTCATTTTTCAACCTTCTCACCCCCCAAAAACCATGACCATCCGCTGGGGAATCCTCGGCACCGGAACCATTGCGCACCTCGTCGCGGCGGACCTGGCCCTGCTTCCCGATGCCGAATTGACCGCCGTGGGCTCCCGATCTCAGGAGCGCGCCAATGCGTTCGGCGACACGTTCGACGTGCCTCATCGGCACAGCTCCTACGAGGCGCTCGTGTCGGATTCAGACCTCGACGTCATCCACGTAGCCACGCCCCACTCGGCCCATGTCGAGCACGCGACGATGGCGCTGGAGGCAGGCCTCGCCGTGCTCTGCGAGAAGCCCCTCGCGCTGAACGCCGATCAGGCCGAGCGGCTCATTGCGACGGCCCGGCGCCACGACCAGTTTCTGATGGAGGCGATGTGGACCCGCTTCCTCCCCGTGATGACCGACGTGCACCGGCTCGTCGACGACGAACAGGTGCTGGGCGACACGCACCTCCTCCAGGCCGACATCGGCATGTCCCAAGCCTTCGACCCCACCCACCGCCTCTTCGACCCGGCCCTTGGCGGCGGGGCCCTGCTCGATCTCGGCGTGTACCCCATCGCGTTTGCATTTGACCTGTTTGGGCCGCCGGACGCGGTCACCTCCTCAGCGGTGCTCGGGGAAACCGGGGTCGACGAGCAGTGTGCCGCCGTCTTCCGCTACGACGATGGTACGCAAGCGGTGTGGCACGCCTCCCTCCGAGCCGACGCCGGGCGCACCTGTGTGCTCGCCGGTCCCAATGGCCGCCTCTTCGGCAGCCGCGCCTGGTGGAAAGGCGCTCCGTTCACGCTTACCCAAGCCGACGGCACGACCGAAACCTGGGCCCGTCCGTTCGAGGGCAACGGCTACCAGTTCGAGGTGGCGCACGTCATGGACTGCCTCCGCGAGGGACGGACGGAGAGCCCGGTGATGCCGCTCGACGAGAGCCACGCCCTGCTCCGAATGATGGACGCCCTTCGGGACGAGTGGGGCGTGACGTATCCGCAGGAGACGAGCGTGTCGTGAGCACCTCGTTCGGAGGACCAACCTCAGGAAGCCCCCTCTTCGCCATCCATGCCACGACTACCTCCAGATCCATCCTCTCCGTCAATCGATACAGGCCAATGACGGGCGGTCCCTTTTCGCCTTCGTCTTTTGGGACCAAAACGCAAGGATCTGCTCGTCAGAAAGCGTCATCGTGCGACGCCAAATGTGCCCGCCGAGAGCGGGACCTCAAGGCCTCCGGCGGCACGGGTCCTCGCTCCCGGAACAAAAACCTGCCTGAGATAAAAAAATGCCCGGTCCCACCAAGAAACCGGGCATCCGGCAGAAGTGAAACACCGGAAAGAGAAATGTGAGACTCAGCGCGTAGGGCCTCGCGTGTTCGCCGTTTCTTCTCCTTCCGTCCGGAGCCCGAGGTCCCCCACCTAGGGACCTTCTCGAAGTTGCTCCGTACAGAAGGAACGGCGAGGCCGCGAACGGCCCCAACGCTTCAATCACAGAATAGTCCTTTCGCAGTCGCTCCGAAAGCCGTGAACTTCGCATTCCCTCGTCCGCAAAGCCTGGAGTTACAGGTAGGAAAATTCCCCTGAAAACGTCCTGTGCTATGGTGCAAGATATGTGCGGGGGTAGTCCGAGCCGGTCGGTGAACCAACTGGTCCCCGTTTCGTAAAAGGGTTAACGAAATCTTCTCAGGGGCAATGTCGTCCGCATCTAGCGCGTTCCCATACGACTCGAAAGCTCCCGGGCTGGCTCGAGCAGCGCACACCGGCCCGTAGGATGCCCGACGGCGTTGACGTTTCTTTCCGGATCGCAGCAGCCGGACTCGCCCTTTCGGCACACCACCCACCTTTTCCACCTCAATTCGATACAGACCATGAGCCACCGGATCTTTATCGTCGACGACCACCCGGTAGTGCGGCAGGGACTCGCCTCTCTCATCGAGCCGGAGCCGGACCTGACGATCGTCGGGAACGCCGTATCGGTGCAGGACGCGCGCGACTGCCTCCCCGACCTCGACGTTGACCTCGTAACGCTCGACATCTCCCTCGGAGAAGGCACGGGCCTCTCCCTCCTCGAACATCTGCACACCACCCAGCCGGACCTCCCGGTCCTGGTCATTTCGATGCACGACGAGATCCTGTACGCCCGGCGAGCCCTGGACGCGGGGGCCAAGGGGTACCTAATGAAGAGCAAAGCCCCGTCGAAAATTATAGAGGCCATTCACCACGTGCTCGACGGGAACGTCTACCTCAGCCCGGAGATGACTTCCGCGATTCTGTCCAGCCGCGTTGGAGCATCCCAGTCTGGGGCCACCTCTCCCATTGACGATCTCAGCGACCGCGAGCTGGAGGTCCTCATGCTCCTGGGAAAAGGGACCGAACGGCGCGATATTGCCGAGTCGCTCGCCCTGAGCCCAAAAACCATCGACACCTACAAGGACAACCTCAAAAAGAAGCTCTCCCTTGAGACCAACGCGGGCCTTCGGCGATACGCGGCCATCTGGGTGGAATCGGGCGAAGTTCCCGCCGAGTAGCCGCGCCTGACTCGTGCCGGTTCGGGGCCCTCGCTGTGCGCACCCCGATCGACTTTCACGGGCACGCCCCCGTGTTATTGCTGCTGTCCGCGCGGGGCGGGTGTGGGCGGCGCCGGCTGGGGCTGGATGGGATCCTCCTCGGGCAGGCGCTGGAGGGCCTCCTGCACGGCCCGATCGAGCTGCGGGTCGGCCCCGTTGATGACCGCGCGGGGCCGCTGAATGACCCGGATGTCGGGCGCCACGCCCTCATTCTCCACGTCCCACTCGCCGTCGAGGTTGTAGAAGCCGCCACGCGGCACGGTCAGAAAGCCGCCGTCGATGAGAGGCGGCGTGTCCCAGATCCCCACGAGGCCGCCCCACGTGCGACGCCCTACGGTGGGGCCGAGATCGGCCTTCTTGAACATGTACGGCAGCAGGTCGCCGCCGGAGCCGGCCGCCTCATTGGTCACCATCACCTTGGGCCCCCAGATGCCGGCGCCCGGCAAGCTGAAGGGGGCGTTGTCGCCAATTGGGTTGTTGAAGAAGCCGAAGAGCTCGCGGTCCATCACGTCGATCATGTAGTCAGCCGCCGAGCCGCCGCCGTTGAACCGCTCGTCGATGATAATGCCGGCGCGATCCTGCTGCGAGAAGTAGTACCGGTTGAAGTAGGTGTAGCCAGCCTGGGCGGTGTTGGGCACCCACACGTAGCCGAGCTGCCCGTCGGAGGCTTCCGTCACGCGGCGGCGGTTGGTCTCCACCCAAGCGCGGGTGCGCAGCTCCGTCTCGCTGTCGACCGGCACGACGGTGACCTCGCGGGCGCCCTCCCGCGTCGGCTCGTCGTTGATGAGGAGCATGGTCTGCCGGTCCACGGTGCCCTCGAAGAGGCGGTACGGGTTCATGTCGGCAGTGAGGTCCTCGCCGTCCACGGCGATCAGGTAGTCGCCCTCGCTCACATTGAGCCCCGGAGCGCGGAGCGGGGCGCGCAGGTCCGGGTTCCAGCTGCCACCGTCGTAGATGCGGGCAAAGCGCCAGCGCCCGTTTTCGGCCTCGAAGTCGACGCCCAGCAGGCCCGTCCCCGGCCCCTCCACCTCCGGCAGGTCGCCGCCGCCGACGTAGGTGTGGCCGAGCGAGAACTCGCCGATCATGTTGGCGATCAGGTAGTTGAGGTCGGCCCGGTGGCGCACGTCGTCGAGCCACGGCTCGTAGAGGTCACGGACATTGCTCCAGTTGAGCCCGTGGGAGTTGTCGACGTAGAGGTAGTCGCGATAGAAGCGCCAGGCGTCGTCGAAGATCTGCTGCCACTCCGCCTCTGGATCGACCTCCATTTCGAGGCCAGACACGTCGATCGAGCCGTCGCCCGCGGAGGGACTTCCGCCGGTCTTGACGATGCCCCACTGCCCTCGCGCCTGGTAGAGGGCCTTCTTGCCGTCGTGCGACACCGCAAACTGCATGACGCCGTCGAGGTACGGCTCGGCCTCCCGTTCCGAGAGCTGGTAGCGGTGAATCTGCATGCCGGGCGCATCGTCCCCCGTTTCGCCGAAGAAGAGGGTGCCCTCGGTGGCGGCGTACAGCTGATTGTAGGTCTCCACCGGCACGTCGAGTGACAGGATGCGCTGATCGAGGCCGTCGAGGTCGATCTGCACGTCGGATCCATCCTCCTCCGCGGCCGATTCTTCGTCCTCGTTCTCGTCCTCCTCGACCGGCTCCTCGTCGCTCTCGGGGAGCAGGGGCGAGGGCTGGTCGGCGTCGAGCACGGCCAGGTAGAGCCCACGCTCCACGGGGCGGCCGTAGGAGCTCATGTCGAGCCAGCCCGTATCGAGGCCGTAGTCGGTGCTCGCCATGAAGTAGAGGTACTCGCCGTTCTTGTCCCACGTGGGATGCACCGCGTCGGCCAGGCCGTCGGTGAGGGCGAAGCTCGTGTCCCGCTCCAGCGAGTAGGCGTGGACCACGCGGAACTGGTTGTCCATGCGTTTCGAGTAGGCGACCCAGTCGCCGTCGGGCGACCATTCGGGATTGAGCGTGCGCGCCGGGTGGGCGTACAGGTCATAGTCGATCTTCTCCAGAGTGCCGGACTCAACCTCCAGGAGCCAGAGGTTGCGGTCGGCGTCCGTGAAGAGCAGGTGCGAGCCGTCCGGCGACCACTGCGGGCGGTAGTAGAAGGAGGACGGTAGGTCAATCATGCGCGGCTCCTCCTGCCCGTCCTGCGAGCCGATGAAGAGTTCGTACTCGCCGTTGCGGTCCGAGAACCAGGCCACCTGCTGGCCGTCGGGCGACCACGCGGGGAAGCGATCCGCGTGGCCCGGCGTCTCGGAGATGTTGCGCCAGTCTCCCTTCTCGGCGGGCACGGTAAAGATCTCGCCACGAGCGCCGAAGACGGCCCGCACGCCAGAGGGCGACAATCCAGCGTTCATGATGTCGTCGCCCACCTCTTTCCACTGGGTCTGCGTCCAGTGGAAGTCGCCCTGCACGGTGATGTCGAGCGGGGAGGTTTCGCCGGAGGCCAGATCGAGCCGGTGGAGGCGCCCGGCCTGCTCGTAGACGAGGGTGCTCTCCGTGGCGCCCATTGTTTTCACGTCGAACTGGGTGTGATCGGTGAGGGCTCGCACCGAGTCGCCGTCCACGGTGTAGGCGTGCACGTTGCGCACCATGTCCGTGCGGTCGGAGATGAAGTAGACGGTGTCGCCGACCCAGACAGGGCGCGTGTCGATGCCGCCTGCGAAGGGGACCTCCGTCACGCCGTAGTCGTCGAGACTGATGATCCAGAGCGGGTGCGTCTGGCCGCCGCGGTAGCCGCGCCAGTGCGACTGCCAGCGCTCGATGGGCTGGTAGACCATCTGTTCGCCGTCCGGGCCGTAGCGGCCCACATTAGCGCGGGGAATCTGGAGCGCCGTGGGCTTGCCGCCGTCCGGCGAGACGGTCCAGAAGCGGTCGTAGGCGGCCGGGGCACTGTCGCGGCCCGAGGCAAAGAGAATGTGCGAGCCGTCGGGCGCCCAGCCCTGCACCTCATCGCTGCTGGGATGCCACGTCAGGCGCTCCGGGGTTCCTCCATCAATCGGCACCACGTAGACATCGGTCTGCCCCTTGTACTGTCCGGAAAAGGCGACCCGCTCTCCATCGGGGGAGAGACGAGGGTGCGAGGCCACGCCGCGGAAGCTGGTGAGCCGCTCGGCGTCGCCCCCGTTGTGCCCCACCCGCCACAGTTCCCCGGCGTACACGAACACGATGTGGTTGGCGCTCACGGTGGGCTGCCGGAGCAGTCGGGTCGGCTCCTGTGCCAGCGCGGGACGAACCAGAGCGGCGACGAGGAGCAACAGAACGCAGCGACGGAGGATACGAGAAATCATAAGGAAACGATCGCGATTTGGTGGGAGAAGACAGGGACAGCGTCTCCGGAGCGGACCAGGACTCGCCCGTTTCTAAAGATTTTCTATTGTACTCAGGAATGCAAGTAGGTTGCCTTCATGCTCTGCGCCCGACTATCTTGCAGATACTCGGCTGTCCCCAACAGCCTCTGCGTCGTTCCCTCAGTGCTTCTCTCCAATGCAGGTCGACACCCGCCATACCGACGGCACCCTGGTCGTGCAGCCTATCGGCGACTGGACGCTCGAACGTCCGCTGCCCGAGGTCCGCAAGGTGATGGCCGACGCCGCCCCAGCGGACTCCGTGACGACCGTGGCATTCGACACATCTCGGCTTGGAACGTGGGACAGCAGCCTCGTCACGTTCCTGTACGAGACGGCCGAGTACGGCCGGGGCCACGACCTGGACGTGCAGACCGACACGCTTCCTCCCTCGCTCGCCCGGCTCGTGTCGCTCTCGCAGGCCGTGCCGGAGCAGAAAACGAAGGGAGAGACGGAGGTCCCCTCCCTCCTGGCTCGAATCGGCCACTGGGGCCTGGGCGCGTACGACGAGGTGCTCGATTTTGTCACGTTCACGGGCCGGGTCGTCCGCAGCCTAGTGGGCCTTCTCACGAATCAGGTGCAGATGCGCTGGCGCTCCTTCGGGGGGGCCCTGCAGTCGAGCACTGCCTCGGCGCTGCCCATCGTCACGGTCATCAGCCTCCTCGTGGGCCTCATCGTTGCGTTTTTGGGCGCCGTGGTCCTTCGCCGATTCGGGGCAGAGTACTTCGTGTCCTACCTCGTCAGCTACGGCATGCTGCGGGAGCTTGGGGCGCTCATGACGGCCATCATTATGACGGGCCGAACGGGGGCGGCCTTTGCTGCCGAGCTGGGCAGCATGAAGGTGGGGGAGGAAATCGACGCGCTGGAAACCTTCGGCATCTCCCCGATCGACTTCCTCGTGACGCCGCGCCTCCTGGCAGTCGTGGTCGCCCTGCCGATGCTCACAATCTACGCCGACGTGTTGGGCATTCTCGGGGGAATGACCGTGGCCGTGGCCATGCTGGACCTAACGGTTACCCAGTTTCTCACGGGGCTCCTGGAGCCGGTCGTGCTCTCCGACGCCCTCGTCGGCCTCTTCAAGGCCGTCGTGTACGGCGCTATCATTGGCCTCGCCGGGTGTATGCGAGGGATGCAGACGGGCGACGACGCCTCGGCGGTGGGACAGGCCACGACCTCTGCCGTCGTCACCGGCATCATCCTCATCGTCCTCTCCAACGCCGTCATCGACTGGGCCGCCGCCGTTCTCCAGGTCTGAACAGGGATGGAGGGCTGGATGTGTGGAGGTGTGGAAGCAATAACGCCCAGCCTCCTAACCCCCCTTCCATACTTCCACCCTCCCCCCTTCCACACTTCCATACGTCCACACCTCCAACCTTAGCCACCGTGTCGTCTCCACAACCACAAAACGCTCCCGCTATTTCGGTGGAGGATCTCGTGCTCGCCTTCGGGGCCTTCGTCGTCATGCGGGACCTCACCTTCGAGGTTCAGCAGGGAGAGATTTTCGTCATCATGGGAGGAAGTGGATCGGGCAAGAGCACCCTGCTCAAGCATATGATTGGGCTGCTGCGGCCCTCGGCGGGGACCGTTCGGCTGCAGGGACGGGACCTCTGGGCGATGAACGAGGAAGAGCGCTCGGCCATGCTCCGCGAGACGGGCGTGCTCTACCAGGAGAATGCTCTCTGGAGCACCATGACGCTCGCCGAAAACGTGGCCCTCCCGCTCGAAGAACACACGCAACTGTCCACACCGGACATCGACCGCATCGTGTCCCTCAAGCTCGCACTCGTGGGCCTTCGCGGGTTCGAGTCGTTCTCCCCCCACGAGATCAGCGGGGGCATGCAAAAGCGCGCCGCCCTCGCCCGCACCATTGCGCTCGACCCGGACGTGTTGTTCTTTGACGAGCCCACCTCGGGCCTCGACCCCATCAGTTCGCGGCGGCTCGACGACCTCATCCTGCAGCTGCGCGACAGCCTCAACACGACGATCGTGGTAGTGAGCCACGACCTCGAAAGCATCTTTACGATTGCCGACCGCGCGCTTTACCTCGACATCACGACCAAAACCATGACGGCCCTCGGCCCGCCTAAGGAACTGCGGCGCAACCCGCCCAACGAGCGCGTGTATCAATTCCTGACCCGCTCTCTCGACGCCACGTAGTTCCGGGTCCTCGTTTCATCCCAACGTTTCGTCTCATGAGCCAACGCGCCAATCCCACCCTCATCGGCCTGTTCGTCGTCGGTGCCATTGCGCTGGCCATCGTCGGTGTGGCGGCCCTCGGCTCTGGGCACTTTTTCGGGCAACGGACGACGTTCATCAGCTACTTCGACGAGTCGGTCAATGGGCTCGACGTGGGGGCCCCCGTCAAATTCAAGGGCGTACCCATCGGCGAGGTGACCGACATCAAGCTGCGCGTCGACCTCGAAAACGAGACGTT
>CAZBIB010000015.1:0-24043 GCA_964491575.1 uncultured Salinivenus sp.
GTGGACTCAGCATCGCCGACGGCTCTTCTCTCACCTCCAACATGCTCACCCACGAACGCCGCCTCTGGACGGACGGTTACGAGCGCATCGCGGGGCTCGACGAGGCCGGGCGCGGTTGCCTGGCCGGACCGGTAGTGGCCGCCGCTGTCATCCTGCCTCCGACCGTCGAGATTGAAGCGATCCAGGACAGCAAATCCATCTCTGAAGAAAAGCGCCTCGACGCCAGAAAGAAGATTGAAGCCCAGGCCATTGCCGCGGCCATCGCCCGATGCTCGCCGACGGAGATTGACGACCTCAACATCCTTCAGGCTGCTCTCAAAGCCATGCGGCGAGCGGCATCGGACTGCGAGCCTCCGCCCGATTTCGTGCTCGTCGATGGCAACCAGTGGGATCGGGATCTGGTGGACGCGCCGTGGCCCCACGAGACGGTCGTGAAAGGGGACACGAAGAGCCAGTCCATCGCCGCCGCATCCATTCTCGCAAAGACCGAGCGGGACGCCTGGATGCGCCGTCTTCACGAGGAACACCCCGAATACGGCTGGGACTCGAACGTCGGGTACCCAACGCAAGAACACTACGATGCGCTCCACGAGTATGGCGCGACCCCCTACCACCGGCAGTCGTTCACCCTCTTTCGGGACTGACCCCGTTTCCGAATCGAGGCTGATTCAGGTCTGAAAGAAGGGGCGTCGCACCTGCCAGACGGCCACCGCCATCATGAGCAGTGCAAACCCGCCGGTCACCGCGAGGCACACGCCCGGTCCCGCCAGCGCAGTGGGCGCCTCGGCAAAGCCGTGGAGGCCGTGCCGCAGGCCGCTCACGGCGTAGGAGACGGGATTCGCCCACACGAACACTCGCAGCACCGGCGCCGCCCCCTCCACCGGAAACATGGCTCCCGATAGAAACCAGAGCGGGAGCAGAAACAGATTCATGATGGCGTGGAAGCCGCGCGTGGTGTCCATCTCCCACGCGATGGCGAAGCCGAGAGCGGTAAACGCCAGGCCCGTGAGCAGACAGATCGCCACGATCATCCCTACGCCCAGCCCTCCGGGCGACAGATCGATGAGCGGCAGGGCCCCGAGAAACAAGAGGGCCTGCACGGTGGCCAGCAGGGTGCCGCCGAGCGTCGTCCCGAAGACGAGAGCCGAGCGGGGCGTTGGGGCCACCAGGACCGCCTGCAGGAAGCCGGAGGTCCGCTCCTCGACGATCGAGATCGTGGAGAAGATCGCGGTGAAGAGCAGCACGAGCGCGAGAATTCCCGGAAACAGAAACGCCACATAGCTTCCCGCGACGCCGCCCTGTGGAGGCTGGAAGGTGTTCTGGAAACCCAGTCCCAGGAGAAGCCAGAGGGCCAGCGGCTGCGCTAGGGCTCCGAGAATACGACTCCGATCTCGGACAAACTTAAGGATCTCGCGGGTGGTGAGGGCCCCGACCGTTCGCAGCGCGTTCATTAGGGATGGGAGGTTGGAAGTATGGAGGGGTGGAAGTATGGGCGGGGAGGTCCGGGGGGCTCTCGAGGGGATACGCAATATGCTGACAGTCTCTATTCCTCCGCCTCGCTCGTTCGAGTGAGCACGCGCTCTCTGCCGTCATCCGGCGACACGCCGGCGTGAACCATAAACACGTCCTCGAGCGTCGGTGTGCGGAGGGTGGCGCTCCGGATGCGATTGCCCATCGCCTCGTACAGCGACGACAGGAGCGCGGGGGGATCGGAGGGGGCGACCTGTAGGGTGGAGCCGACAATGCGCGCGGGGACCCCGAACTGGGCTTCGATGCGATCGCGGAGCAGGGTGGGGGACTCGGTCTCCAGCCAGATCGTCTCGTCGCCCAGGTCGGCCTTCAGCGCATTGGGTGCGCCGTCGGCCACGAGGACACCGTCCGACAGGATCCCCACGCGCTCGCAGCGTTCCGCCTCGTCCATCAGGTGAGTCGCCACGAGCAGCGTTGTACCCTCCGCCTCGCGCAGTTCCTGAACGGCCGTCCAGAACGTGCGGCGGGCGGCGGGGTCGAGGCCCGAGGTCGGTTCGTCGAGCAGCAAAAGGTCCGGCTGATGCAGGAGCCCCCGGGCAAGGTCCACCCGGCGACGCAGTCCGCCCGACAGCTCCCCGACCGCGTCGTCGGTCCGGTCGGCCACGTCGAGGCGCTTCAGCAGCGCATCGATGCGGTCGCGGCGAGCCGCGCCGTGCAACCCGTAGAGCGCTGCCTGGAAGCGCAGGTTCTCGCGGACCGTCAGGGTCTCATCGAGTGCCTCGTCCTGGAACACCACCCCGAGGCGTCGCCGCACCGAATCAGCGTCCTGCGCCGTGTCGAGACCGAAGACCTGCGCCCGGCCCTCCGATGGCGGCATGAGGGTGGACAGGATTCGGAAAAGCGTGGTCTTGCCGCTGCCGTTGGGTCCGAGCAGGCCATAGAGCGTGCCGGACGCCACCTGGAGCGTAACCTCCCGCAGCGCGCGGTGCTCTCCGTAGCGGTGGGTCACCCCTCGAATGTCAACGGCAGGAGCGGCCATGTGCGTGTGGGAGGGGAGTGTGGGTGTGTTGGCAACGAGCTGCCGTCTGCCGACGGCCGACCGCAGTTCCTCAAACGAACCAATCCACCAGCAGGAGTGCCGCAAGGACCGGGATGTAGAGCACCGACGCCTTGAGGACGCGTTTCGCCTTCTGCCCCGTCCGCTCCCCGTTGAAAGTGATCGTCGTCCACAGGAACCACAGCCCGAGCGGCACCACGCCGACGCCGTAGATCCAGCCCGCGGCACCGGTGAGGACGGGCAGCACGCTCACGGGCACGAGCAGCGCGGCGAAGCCGATCATCTGCGCCGCCGTGGAGTCGCCGTCTGGTTCCACCACTGGCAGCATGGCGTAGTCACCGCGCTCGTAGTCCTTGCGGTACATCCAGGCGAGGGACAGAAAGTGGGGCATCTGCCAGCACGCGAGGATGCCGAACATGGCCCATCCGCCCGTCCCGAGGTGCCCCGTGGCCGCCGTGTAGCCGCCGAGCGCCGGCAGCGCGCCGGGCACCGTCCCGATGAGCGTATTCCACTTCGTCACCCGCTTGAGGGGCGTGTAGACGAACAGGTACAGCACGGCGGTCAGTATCGCAAGGATCGCCGTCAGGGCGTTGACGAGGGGACACAGGATCCCGACGGCGAGGCACACCAGAAGAATGCCGACCCGACGGGCCGTGTCAGGATCCACCCGCCCGGCGGGCAGCGGCCGGGCGGCCGTTCGTTTCATTTGCGCGTCGTAGCGGCGCTCGATCACGTGGTTGAGCATGCCGACGCCCCCTGCGCAGAGGGCTGTCCCCAGCATGGCCCAGAGGAGCACGCCGCCGTCCAGACCCGCCGGTGAGCCGACCAAGAAGCCCGCAAAGGCCGAGAGCGTAACGACGGACGAGATCTCCGGCTTGGCCAGTACGAGATAGTCCCGGAGCACCGCCCCCAGGGACCGCGTGGAGGCACGTGCATCGGCCGCGGCGGGAGCGGCCGAGACGGCCACGGGCGAATCCGATGACCCGTCAGGCGGAGAATTCATGAGCAACAACCAACAAACGTGAAGAGCAGGAAAGCAGGGGACTGAGCAGCGGGCGAGTCATGGTTCCGTCCCAGCGAGTTTCGGTTCCGGCACGTCCGGCGGGGTCTGCGGTTCCTTCCCCTTCGACCGACGCCGCGAGACGAGCAGGGCCATCACGATCGACGTGCCGAACAGCAGAGCGCCCACGACTAGATGGGCCACCGTGAGCACGACGTACGCGATCACGCCGCCCTGCCCGCCCGGTTCGTAAAGCGTAAGAAGTAGGGACGCGAGCCCGAGTACAAACTGAAGCCCCATCGTTCCCAGAAGCACCCAGGCTGTGCGGCGGATCGCCGGCAGGGCGTCGAAGTGCTTTTCCGCGACCACGAAGACGCCGAGGACGGCCCCGACCACCAGAAACGCCCCGGTCACGTGCAGCGCTGTGTAGCCGCCGGACATGCCCGCGCCGGGATGCCGCAGCAGCGCCCCGAGCACAATCTGCAGGTAGATGACGGCGGCGGCACCATAGGCCCACCAGCGCAGGCGGCGAGCTGCATCGGTGTTCGGCAACACGCCGTTCTGATCGCGCCACGTGTCGGTTACGAACAGGGTCATCGCCACGAGAACCGCAAAGAAGAGCTGCGCCACGCAGGCGTGAACCATCGCGAGATCGAGCGACACCCAGAGGACGCGCAGTCCGCCGAGAATGCCCTGTGCCACAACGAGCACGACGGCCCCGAGGCCCAGCTTCCGCATCCAGGCCCTCGGATCTTCCCACCACGTCCACGCGGCCAGCACGACCGTGAGCAGGCCCACGAGGCTGGCGATGAGGCGATGCCCGTGCTCCGCCAGATACGCCGGCACCTGCCACCAGCCCTCGACCGGATTGAGCAGGTTGTAGGACCCCAGCGAGGTCGGCCAGTCCGGAAAGGCCATGCCGGCGCCGATGCTCGTCACCACGCCGCCCCACGACAGCAAAAGGACGGTCGCGACCACGGTGGCCCCCGAAAATCGGCGGCGCCAGGTCCAGTCCGAATGGCGGGAGCGGGAGGGAGACACGGGGTTGAACGTAAGCAGACGAGCGTTCCTATGCCCTCCTCATACCTCGGGAAGGAATCTGATTCTCCCACGGAAGGGGGCGCGCTCAGTTCCGTAAAGAGGGCGCAAACGGAACCATCGTCGGGGGTTTTCCTACGCCTTGTCAGCCGTCCATTCCTTGCGTGGCACGTCGTTCTCCACACTCATTTTTTGGTACGCTTTTCTCTCCTCCCATGGCTTCAGACGACACCCTCATCGCGTCGATCTCTGGCATTCGCGGCATCGTTGGACAGGGATTAGACCCGTCCGTCCTCGTGCGGTACGCCGGGGCCTTCGGTACATGGTGCCGCGAACGGGCGACGACCGCCGGACGCGCTCCTCGCATCGTGGTGGGGCGCGACGCCCGGCCCTCCGGAGAGGCCTACGCGCAGGTCGTGATTGGGACGCTACGTGGGATGGGCTGCGACGTGATCGACGTAGGGCTGGCCTCGACGCCCACCGTCGAAATGGCCGTCCTCCGCGAAGAGGCAGCAGGCGGCATTGTCTTGAGCGCCTCCCACAATTCGGAGGAATGGAACGCCCTCAAGCTCCTCAATGAGAAGGGGGAGTTCCTGAGTCCTGCCCAAGGAGAGACGATTATCGAGCGGGCAGACGCTGCAGAGGCGGCGCCTGTTACATACGCTGACATGGGCGACTATCGGAGCTACAACGCCCTCCCGGATCACATCGACGAGATTCTTGCCCTTGATCTCATTACTCCGGAGCGGATCGCCGCGCAGAACCTGACGGTGGTCGTCGACGGCATCAACTCAGTGGGCGGCATTGCCCTTCCGCGCCTCCTCCACCGCCTGGGCGTGGCCGAAGAAAATGTGCATTGCCTCCACTGCGAACCCACCGGCCGCTTCGCCCATCCCGCCGAGCCACGTCCGGATCACCTGACCGATCTGACGGCCGCCGTGCCCGAGCGGGACGCCGACCTCGGGCTGGCTGTGGATCCCGACGCTGATCGCCTCGCCCTCGTCGACGAGGGCGGTCGGTTCATCCTCGAAGAGCTCACGCAGGTCCTGGCGGCCGATTTCGTGTGGCGGCACCGCGAAGGTCCCTTCGTCACCAATCTGTCCTCCTCCCGGGCCATTGAGGACGTGGCCGCACGACACGGCCAATCGGTGTACCGCTCCGCCGTTGGCGAAATCAACGTCGTGGAGCGCATGAAAGCAGTGGACGCCGTTCTGGGTGGAGAAGGGAACGGGGGCGTCATCCTCCCCGATCTGCACTATGGCCGGGACGCCCTGGCTGGCACGGCGCTCATCCTCCAGCACTTGGCCGACTCGGACCGCTCCCTGGGCGACCTCCACGACGACCTGCCCCACTATGCGATGGCGAAGGAGAATCTGCCGCTCCCTGAGATTGCCCCCGCCCGTCTTCTCTCAGCGCTGGCAGAGCAGTACAATGGCGAAAATCAGTCAACCCTCGACGGGCTCAAGATCGACTTCGAGACGTCATGGGTTCACATGCGCCCCTCCAACACCGAACCCATCCTTCGGGTCTACACCGAAGCTGAGACCGACGAGGACGCGCAGGCTCTTGCAGCGCGCTTCCGGGGCGAGCTGCAGGACCTAATCGATACCCTCGAACGGGAATAGCACGTCGTTGGGCATAATCGATCCTTGTCCGTCGTAGGAGCACACGCACGGTCTTCGAGCGAAGCCTGTCGGTCACACTTGAGAGAGGGCTCGGTCAAGGTCGTCCCGCAGGTCGTCGAACGACTCCACGCCCACGCTGAGGCGGATCAGGGAGTCGGTGAGGCCAATCTTGCGTCGCTCCTCGGCCGGGATGGACGCGTGGGTCATCGAGGCCGGGTGCTCGATGAGACTCTCGACGCCTCCTAGGCTCTCGGCGAGAGTAAAGACCTCGACGGCCTTCAGGATGGCGAGGGCCTTGTCCATGTCGTCGTCGGCCAGCTCAAAGGAGATCATGCCGCCGTAGTCCGACATCTGTTTCTGGGCGAGGGAGTGGCCGGGATGGGAGGGAAGACCGGGGTATCGCACACGTCCGACCTTCTCGTGGGCATTGAGCATCTGTGCCAGTTGTCGGGCATTCGAACAGTGCTGCTCCATGCGCAGGTGGAGCGTCTTGGTGCCACGCAGGGTAAGGAAGCAGTCCATGGGACCGGGGGCGGCGCCGGTGCTTTTGATCTGGAAGCGCAGCCGCTCGGCCCACGCGTCCGAGTTGGTGCACACGGCTCCGAGGATGAGGTCGGAGTGCCCGCCCAGGTACTTCGTTGCGGAGTGGAGGACGAGGTCCGCGCCGAGGGAGAGAGGTTGCTGGAGATAAGGAGTGGCAAAGGTGTTGTCCACCGCCACCGTCACGTTGTGAGCATGGGCCCGCTCGCTAAGCGCCTCAATGTCCACCACGCGCATGAGGGGATTTGTCGGGGTCTCCACCCAGAGGAGCGTTGTGGCGTCGGTGAAAGCCTCCGTCACAGCGTCCGGATCGCTCATGTCCACGAACGAGGTCTCGATGCCGAGCGGCTCAAAGACCTCTCGCAGCAGCCGGTAGGTTCCCCCGTACAGGTCGTCCGTAGCCACGATGTGGTCGCCGGGGCGCAGGCTCTTCACGAGGGCGTCGATCCCGGCCACGCCCGAGCTGAACGCAATGCCGTGCTCAGCACCCTCCAAGTCGGCGAGGTTGCCTTCAAGGGCCGTGCGAGTGGGGTTGGATACCCGCGAATACTCGTGCCCCTTGTGCTGGCCAGGGGCCTCCTGCGCGTACGTCGAGGTCTGGTAGATGGGCGTCATGACCGCGCCGGTGGAGGGGTCGGGCTGCTGCCCGGCATGCACGGCCCGCGTGCCAAAACCTCGACCGGCCTCAGCGCGCGAGTCATCCGATGAAGAGTGAGAGTCTGACATAGAGAGAACTGAGTTTGGAGCAGTAGGCAACTGTTCGGGACGGGGGAGTCCCGGGAGAGGAAGGGCTCAACGGCCCATGGCCACAATCCGGGGTCTCGGAGGCGGTTCCAATCAACGGAGCTGACCGCTGTCTCCCCAACATGCACAACGCCCCAGGCCTCCAGTGGGAGACCCGGGGCGTGTGAATGATGATACGGTTCATCCAAGCAGGCACTGCAAGAGGAGTCGAGCGCGGGTCAACCTCCGCCTCCGCCGCCCTCTCCGTTGCTTTCTACATTACCCTCCCCCACTCCTTGTCCGGCACACTCTTTGACCTTTTTCGCCATTTCCGTCTGTTCGGTCTGCACGTACGCCTGGAAGAGCGCCGAGCAAGCGTTCTGGCGGTACTGGTCGCCGGGTCCACTGAGCTGTCGGGCCCGCTCAAGGGGCGGAATGGCTTGCTTGAAGAGCTGGCGGCGCTTCTGGTCGAGTTCCTGCACCATCTTCCGCTCCGCCTTGGTTGGGTTTCGGTCCTTCGCAACGAGAGAATCCCGAAGAGCCACGAGGCTGTCCTGAAGCGCCACGCCCTTGTTGAGGTACGCCGCGCCGAGGTTGTACTGCTTCTTGGGGTCCTTGGGATCGAGTTCAACGGCCTTCTCAAGCTGCTTGGCCGCTGCGTCGAACCGATCCGCGTTGAGCAGGAGCGAGCCGTAATTGTAGCGGTAGGTGGCATTCTCCGGATTTTGCTCAACCTGCTTCTTGTAGGCCTGCACGGCCTGTTCGGTTCGTCCCGCCTTGTTGAGCGCGTTCAGACGCTGGTTCCGGAGCTCCGCGAGCGGCGTCATCCCCGTAAGATCCTCCGAGATCCTGAGGGTATCCGATGCAGTGGTCTGGTCGCTCGCCGCCTCGGTGCCCTGCTTGTACAGGCCCACCTGTAACCGTCCCTTCGTCTGTCTCTTTCCACCTTCTTGTTTCCAGAAGGAACCGGAAATCGTGCCCTCACTGGTCGATAGTTGAATTTGGTCCGGGACGGTTCCCCCCACGCTCCGAGATGATCCTCCGACTTCTATGGTCCCCGAATACTTTAGATCGCGCGTGCCGGATACCCGAAACTGGGTCGGCCGCTTCGATAAATCATCGATAGCCGTCTCCGCCAGTTCGATGGCCTTTTCCGGCTGATTACTCTGACGGTAGAGCTGCACCAGAATGGTGTACGCGTTTTTTGTGGGCTGATCTGCCTTCTCGATATAGCGCTCCAGGATGGGAATGACCTTGTTCATTTCCTCGGTGGCTGTCTTTCCTTCTTCAAGACGAGCTGCCTGGAGGCGAGCATAGGCTTCATTTAGAATTGGACCGGTCGAATCGGGACGGATTGCCCCTGCAGCGCCAAAGTAAGCGGCGGCCCTCATAAAGTCCTCCTTCGAGTTCGTTCGCCGGGCCCTGTTGAAAGCATCGGCTCCCCTCTGATACTCCTGGATGTACGCGAGCTCGCGCTGGTTCTTGAGCGCGCTCCGCTGTCCCGGATCGTACTCGATCGCCTTCTGCTCCGCCTCACGGGCCTGCTGGTAGAGTTGTTTGTACTCGTTCGGAGGCGTGGTGCTGTCGGCCTTTTGGCGCAGAATCCGCGCCTTCATCATGTAGGCCTCCGCGTTGGCCGAGTCCTGGGTAATCGCCGAGTCGATGTTGGCCAAGGCCCGGTCGTAGTTGCCCTGCTCCATGGCGCTTTCGGCGGCGCTCATGTTCGGGTTTCCGGCCGAGCATCCCGAAAGGGCCACGAGCCCGAGAGTGCCCAAAAAGAGTGCAAAGAGCGCTGACTGTCGCGTCGTCATGGTGAGAGGTCGTAAGTCAGTAGAGGTCGGTGAGAATGCGAGGTCCTCATCCCGTCTGCCAAATGGGAAATGCTGGTGCAAGCCATTCAAAGAGACGAACTGCTAAACGACGGGATCCAATCAGTTATCATGATACTGAGAATGAAGAGCGCATTCAATACGTTTCAGTTTTTCATTCGTGAACTTCCGATCCATCGAATTGAGGCGCCCGTGCGTTGTAACTGCTCGCCCGCTTTGCTTTCTTGGAGACCGCTGCGCAAGGTTTCCCGAACCGGGCGCCCCCTCCGCTAACCAGGTGCGCCCTCCGCTCGTGCACTTCATTCTTTTTCCCGTTCCCCACGAAAATGGAATCGCCCGATCCCTCCGAATCGCTCGTTACGCCGGGTCTCCGGACGCTACTCCACGAAATTGTTGACTACGCCGGCCTGTTCCCGCCAGCGGACCTGTCGCTGCTCCGGGCGCTCCAGAACTACGCGGCGTATCGCCAGGAGGAAGAGGCGTGGATGCTGTCGCGCTTCGTCCTTCCGGTGCGACGCCTGCCCGATCTGACGGCCTACCGGGACCTTCTCAAGGAGGGCGAGCCCTACGTCTTTTCGGTGCTCGGAACCGGGGGCGGCACGGCGGACACGTTCCTGGAGGCGTTTGAACGGGACCTGGAGGTGATCGAGGCCTTCGACGAAGATTATGGGGGGCGCGCACAGGTCGACGTCATGGAGGTGTCCCTCCCGGAGGCCCTCGTGGGCGGCTCGCGAGAGGAGGTCGCGTCGTTTCTCGACGCCGTGAATCGCAAGCTCGTGGCAGCCGGCACAGCAAAGCTCGACCTCTTTCTGGAAGTGCCCATGCGAAGCGATGCGGTAGCGGGTCTTTCGGACCTCTGTGCCGCAGTGGCCGAGCACAACAGCCAGCAGGCCGTGCCCGCCCGCACGGTCGTTGGACTGAAGGTGCGCTGTGGGGGGGACGAGCCGACCGACGTTCCCGCCGTCGACGACGTGTCCGCTCTCATCGTCGCGTGCCGCGACGCGAGCATTCCGTTCAAGGCCACGGCGGGGCTGCACCACCCGGTGCGTCACTACGACGACGGGCTGGACACCGAGATGCACGGCTTCCTCAACATCTTCGCCACTGCGGTGCTGGCCGCCGAGCACGACCTCAACGCGCCCGACGTGCAGACCATCCTCCGGGAAGAGAATGCGAACAATTTCCGGTTTCTCAAAGACGCCTTCGCCTGGCGCGACCTCACCGTCTCGCTCGACGGAGTGAAGCACGCCCGGGAGAGGCTGGCCCTCTCGTTCGGCAGTTGCAGTTTCGAGGAACCCATCGATCACCTCCGTGACCTCGAGTTGCTCTAATGCCGCCGATGCTCCGTCGACCGACTTCGATTCGTCTTCATCCGCTCTCCACCCCATCCCGCGACTCATGATTCAAAACTCATGATTGGAAGCTCATGACTCGCAATGCCTAACACTCAACACCTAACGCTCAACACTTACTGCTCAACATGACCGATCCTTCTCTCTCATCGTTTCTCGACGTGGACGATGAGCACCCATTCCCCATCCAGAATCTTCCGTACGGCGTCTTTACACCCCCCAATTCAACGGTTCCGCGCGTGGGTGTCGCCATCGGCGATCACGTGCTCGATCTCGCTGTGCTCAATGAGGAGGGAGCCTTCGACGTCTCCGAACTCCGGAACGCCCGTCCCTTTGCGCAATCCGCCCTGAACGACTTCATGGCGCTCGACCCGTCGGCCTGGACGGCCGTCCGCGAGCGGCTCCAAACCCTCCTCCGCGACGACACGGCCGAGTTGCGCGACGACGCGTCCCTTCAGGAGCGGGCGCTCCACCCGCGAGCCGACGTCACGCTCCAGTTGCCCGTCGACGTGGGCGACTACACGGACTTTTATTCCTCGAAGCAGCACGCGACCAACGTCGGGACCATGTTTCGGGGCGCCGAGAACGCGCTGAAGGACAACTGGGTGCACCTGCCAGTGGGGTACCACGGCCGGGCCAGCTCCGTCATCCTGAGTGGTCGCGATGTGCGACGCCCCTGCGGCCAGACGCGCCCGGACGCCGACGAACCGCCGGTCTTTGGACCCACCAAGCTGCTCGACTTTGAGCTCGAAACTGGCTTTTTCGTCGGCAACGGCAACGAGCTTGGCACGCCCATCCCAGTCGACGAGGCAGACGAGCACATCTTCGGCATGGTGCTGGTCAACGACTGGAGCGCCCGCGATATCCAGGGCTGGGAGTACGACCCCCTCGGGCCATTCCTGGGCAAGAGCTTCGCCACCACCGTCTCTCCGTGGGTCGTGCCCATGGCGGCCCTTGAGCCCTTCCGGACCGCTGGCCCTGCGCAGGACCCTGAGCCTCTCGACTACCTGCAGGCCGACGGCGACGCCGCCTACGACATTACCCTGGAGGTTGGTCTCCAGACACCGTCGATGTCCGCCCCCCACACGGTGTGCCGCAGCAACACGAAGCACCTGTACTGGACGATGCGCCAGCAGCTTGCCCATCATACAATCAACGGGTGCAACGCGCGGCCCGGCGATCTCATGGCCTCGGGCACCATCAGCGGACCTACAGAGGACAGCTACGGCAGCATGCTGGAGCTGTCGTGGCAGGGGAAGGAGCCGGTGCCCCTGCCCGGCGATGAAACGCGCTCGTTCCTCGAGGACGGCGACCGGGTGATCATGCGAGCCTACGCGGACGGGGACGGGTACCGGCTCGGCTTTGGCACCGCAGAGGGACAGATTCTGCCGGCAACTTGCACCTGAGGACGTTGCTCGGTAAGACGAGTTGGCAGGAGGCCTGCGAAATCGTCAACGCTGTGGCAAAACAAAGAATCTTTGGTTTGTCACAATTGCGGACCCCGTCGGTCCGGCTGTCACGTCGTCCGATCTCTCCGTCGAACTGACAGGAGGGAGCAGGAAAGTCGCAGGTGGTACAGGTGTTGCTCCTACAAATGAATGGCATTTAGAGGCGAGGAACCGACCACGGAGTCGGAACCCCGCTTCTTCGCAAACCCATTCTCACCGAATCTCCCCCTCCAACGATGACTCGCTTGACCCGCACCCGAAACCGAAACCTGAGCAGCCTCCAGAACGAAATCGACCGCGTCTTCGACCGGTTCTTCCCCTCCCGGGAGCAGAGCCAGGAGAGCTCGTCGTCCCGGACCGTCTGGCGCCCTCAGATGGACCTCCTCGAGACGGACGAGGACTACCGCCTGCATCTCGACATGCCGGGGATGAGCAAGGACGACCTGAAGATCAGCTATCAGGACAACGAGTTGGTCGTGAGCGGCGAACGGAAGAGCACCCACACCGACGAAGACGAAGAGTTCGTGCGTGTGGAGCGCTCCTTCGGGCAGTTCCGCCGTGCCTTCACCCTGCCCCGCACGGTGGACGCTGAAAACATCAACGCCACGTACGACAACGGCGTGCTGACCGTGACCGTGCCGAAGACCGAAAAAGTAAAGCCGCGCCAGATCGAAATTCAGTAACCGTACCGACCTCGCGTCCTTCCGCTACGATTCCTGCCGGAAGGAAGAGAGTTGTTGTCGATACAGGCCCCTGGCCGGGTTGCCCCGGTCAGGGGTTTTGTTTGCTCTTGTGGGTGGAACGCAGCAACGGTCAATTTTTTAGGATCGTCCTCGTTGGGACTCGCCGCCAGCGTGTTGCTACGATGCTTCAAGAGGGCGTCACGGTTTCGGTGAAATCGGACGGAAACCTGCAGTGTCCCCCTGCCTTCACATCCATGCGTTTACGCATCTAGCCTTCCACTCCGCCCCGCGACTCATGCACCGCACCACCCTTATTGACGAGAACGGACACCTCGTCACCGTCAAAGCGCCCGAGGACCAGCCGACCAATGACCCGAAGGAAGATGCGCACCACGACTTCCTGACCGATCACTGGATGGATGTGGCCGCGGCGTCGTACCTCGGCTTCAAGCGCCACGGCATCGGAGCAGTGGTCGTGACGCAGCGCGACCCTGCCGCCAGCCCCATCCACGAGAGCATCGGCACCCACAAGCTGCTTTACAGTCCCGATGGCGTCCGGGGCGGGTGGCTGGAGCACAACGAAGAGCGCCTCCCGGCCCAGTGGCTCGACACCCGCTTCCAGTCGTACAATCCGAATGAATCGGCGATTGTCGTGATGGCCGATAAGGACGGCTCGCTTCGCGTCTATGCCGTGGAGGGTACACCGTCCCCGCCGAGAAGCTATGAACTCGTTCAGGCTCGTCAGAACTGATTGCAGGCACCATCTGTGAACTTGAAATGATGGTGCTCGTACAGTCGATAGCTCTGTAGATCTCCTTCCACGGCATTCTCCGCCATGCCTGCCACCCTATCAAAATCTGAAATCCTCCGTGTTCTTGAAGATCTCCCCGACGAGGAGATTGCTCTGGAAGACGTGATCGAGCGCCTCATTCTCCTGAAGAAGGTGCGTTCGGGCCTCGATCAGACGGACGAAGGAGTCCCTCACGACAAGGTGAAACAGCAGTTCGAAAAGTCTCCTGACCAGCGCACCTGGCGGTAGCTACAGTTGCAATGGCAACTCTGAAGTGGAGACCCCAGGCACTGAATGATCTCGAGGCGATCGAGGCCTATTACGAAGAGGTAGCTCCTAATTACGCTTCGCTCCTCGTTCAGGAAATTCTGGAGCAAGCTGACAAGTTGGAGAACTTTCCTCGAATGGGCAGGATAGTCCCAGAGATTGGGGACGATGCCATCCGTGAGGTCATCTATCGCGACTACCGAATCATCTACATCGTAGATTTAGAGGGCGCAGAAGTTGAAGTGCTCACCGTCGTTCACTCGTCGCAGCATCTGGGATCTCTGAGCTCGGACAATTCATAGTCATTATCAACCTTCGTTTCCATACGCGGAATCTGGGGAGAGAGGTGAAACGGAGTTGCGTGCGTCGGACGGAAGCACAGCCCGCCACCCGGCCCGAATACCCGTCGCCAGCACGACCGGAAAGACCGCTGCGTGCAGGTCCTGCGGCCACCACGTCCAGCCGATCGCCACCACCGCTGCTCCGACGGCTGTCACTCCCAAGTAGCTCCGGAGCCCAGTCGCGGAGGGCCGCCATAGCAGCACGGCCGCTGCAATCAGGTGCGTGGGCCACGCCCAGAGCAGGTTCCAGTTGTGCTCCGTCACCTCGTAGGTGGCGACAAACCAGAGGAAGCACACGAGCACCCCGGTCAGGCCCACTCCGGCGAGCAGGAGCGCGTCGCCTCGCGTCCCGGGCCGGCGGCCCGTCGTGGCCTGCCAGCCGGTCCATCCGAGCGTGAGGACAAGAAAGATCCACCCGGTGGCGAGGGGCCAGTCGAACGCTGTGGGGGTCGCGTCGTAGCCCTCGATCCACTGCGTCGTGTCCGTCTGGGCCACCAGCGCGCGGGTCGTGTCGCGAGTCTTGATGGTGGCGTGCTTGAAGGCCTCGAACAGATATTCCGGCAGAAAGTGTGCCTCCCGGGGAGTGGGTTGACGACCGGCCGGCATGCCGAGGCCGAGGTCGAAGCTCAGGTCGATGAGCGGCAGGCTGGCCGCGTACGGGTCCAGGAGGTGCCGGAAGCTTTTCTGGGGATTGGGACGGTCGGAAAACTGGACCGCATCGCCCAGAGCCTGTTCCAGCGCGTCTCGCACCCGAGTGGAGCAGTTGTCGTAGAAAAAGACGTATTGATAATAGCGGTTCTCGGGCCGGGCGTTGATCTCAAGGAACCGAAGGAGCTCCGTTCGCTGCGAGCGGGAGAGGGTGAGTCTCTGCTCGATTACGGGCCGCCGCTGCTGCTCGTAGGCCCGCAGCGCGGCACGGTAGGGCGACACGCTCAGGAAATAGCGCAGGTGGCCGTACGCGAACTTGGGGATGAAGAGGGGGTCGCTAAAGTCGAAGGTGCCGTAATTGTAGAGCCGGTCGATGCCGAGAACCGGATCGTGCACCCGCAGGGCGCTGTGGCCGAACATTGAGTATATCGGCTCGCCCGGCAGGATCGTGACCATCGACACCTCCGACTTCGCTGAGAGACGCGTCGGCTGGGCCGCGCTGGAAGCGACGCCTCCTCCCATCAGGCCGACAAAAAGAAGAAGCGCAAGGAGGCGTCGGGATGCTGTGAGGGCAACCATCGGCGACGGCGTGAAGCATAGAGCAAATCGCTGTCGCCTCGAACGTTCGGCTCCCAGGCGGGTTCAACGCACGATCTGTTTTTCTCGAACCTGTTCTGTCGCAACTGTGGGCCGAGCTGACCGTGCCGAGTTTGTTCTCGAGAAGCTCCGCGAGCGCATCGACCGCCCGACGACCGAACTCGAATACGAGACGCCATACCAGTTGCTCGTTGCCGTCATCCTCTCGGCCCAGTGCACCGACGATCGTGTCAACGAGGCCACACCTGCCCTCTTCGAGGCGTACCCGACGGTCGAAGACCTCGCTGAGGCGACGCCCGACGACATCTATCCCTACATTCAGTCCATTACCTTTCCCAACAACAAGGCAGGGTACCTCGCCAAGATGGCCCGGCAGGTCGTCGAGAAGTTTGACGGCCGCATCCCCGACACCATCGACGATTTGGAGACCCTGACGGGCGTGGGGCGCAAGACGGCCCGCGTGGTGGCTCAGGTGGCGCACGACGCCGACGCTCTCCCGGTCGACACGCACGTCTTTCGGGTGGCCAATCGCATCGGGCTCGTGATGGAGGACGCGACCACGCCGAAGAAGGTGGAGCAGCAGCTCAAGCGAGTGATCCCAAAAGAGGACTGGGGCGAGGCGCATCACCTCCTCATCTTGCATGGGCGGTACACGTGCACGGCCCGCTCGCCGGACTGTCACGACTGCCCATTCCCTGAGATCTGCAAGCACTACGCTCGCCTCCAGCGCCGCCCCGATCCGATTGATGGCCTGGACACATCCGAAGGCACCTACTACTGCACGACCAGCGATCACTACTTCGACGATCCCGACACGCACATCGATCGGTACGGCCTCGAACAGATCGCCTGTCCCCACTGCGGCTCCATGCAAGTGGTTCGCACCATGACCGGCGAGCCGACCAAACAGGTGAAGGACTACCGGGTGAACGGGTGACTGGGTGTGATTGCGTGTGGTTTTCTGTGACTGTCTATAAAGGCGTCCCGGCGGGGCTCTACAATGCCGTGAATCTATTTCTCCATCAGTTACGCACTTTCGATCATGGATTCCTCCAAGCGTCACCTTCTCCTCATCCTCGACGGCTGGGGCATCGCCGAGGACCCGTCTGTAAGTGCCGTTGATGCAGCGGACACGCCCTTTGTTGACAGCCTGTACGAACAGTATCCGCATGGTACACTCAAGGCATCGGGGCTCGACGTGGGCCTGCCGGAGGGGCAGATGGGCAACTCGGAGGTCGGCCACATGAATCTTGGGGCGGGCCGGATTGTCCACCAGGAAATCCTTCGCATCTCGAGGGCGATCGAGGACGGGTCGTTCTTCGAGAACGAGGCGCTCGTGGGAGCCGCCCAGCACGCGAAGGAAAACGACCGGAAGCTGCATCTAATAGGCTGCTTCTCGGATGGCGGCGTGCACAGCCACCTGGAGCACCTGTACGGCCTCCTGGAGCTGGCCCGGCGCGAGGGCCTCGATCCGGCGCAGGTGAACGTCCACGCCTTCACCGACGGACGCGACACCGATCCGCACGGCGGCGTGGAGTATGTCCGTCAGTTTCGGGAGAAGGCCGACGAGATCGGGGTCGGGCGCCTCGTCTCCATCGTGGGGCGCTACTACGCGATGGACCGCGACGAGCGATGGGAGCGCACCGAATGGGCCTACCGGCTGCTCACGGAAGGCGAGGGCGAGGTGTTCGACGATCCGGTCGAGGCGTTGGAGGCGAGCTACGCCGAGGACGTGACCGACGAGTTCGTAGAGCCCCGTCGGATCCGGGTGGGGGACGAGACGGCGTTTGGCGAGCACGGCACCCGCGTGGAGGACGGCGACGCGGTGATCTTCTACAACTTCCGCTCGGACCGTGCCCGGCAGCTCACGCGAGCCTTCACTGAGGCTAACTTTGAGGGCTTCAAGCGGGAGCGGCTCGACGACCTGGAGTTCGTGATGATGTCGCCCTACGACGAGGAGTTCGACCTCCCGGTGGCCTTCGATAAGCTTAACCTGGAGGGCACGCTCGGGGAGGTCATCAGCGAGCGGGGCGGGCGGCAGCTCCGGGCCGCCGAGACGGAGAAGTATGCCCACGTCACCTACTTCTTCAGCGGCGGGCGCGAGGAGCCGTTCGAGGGCGAGGACCGCATCCTGGTCCCCTCCCCCGAGGTCGCAACCTACGACCTCCAGCCCGAAATGAGTGCCCCCGAGGTGACTGATCGGGTGAGCGAGGCCCTCCGAGAGGAGGACTACAACCTCGTCGTCCTCAATTTCGCGAACCCCGACATGGTGGGGCACACTGGCGACTTCGACGCGGCAGTGGCAGCGTGCGAGGCGGTGGACCAGTGCACTCGTCAGGTGGTGGAGGTTGCTCGAGATCGGGGCTACTCGGTCAACATCATCGCCGACCACGGCAACGCCGACAAGTTGAAAAACCCCGACGGCTCTCCCCACACGGCCCACACCACGGTCCTCGTGCCCCACATCATCCTGAAGGACGGCTTCGACGGCCCGGTGCGGGACGGCAAGCTCGGCGACGTGGCCCCCACCATCCTGACCCTGCTCGACGAAGAGGTGCCTGACACGATGGACGGAGACGTGCTGGTGGCGCCGGAGCCGGTCTCGTAGCACCGGCTGTGCTACTTGATTCGTGGGACGGTCGGCAGGCGCGTCTGGATTTTTCCATTCGTCCCGATGATGCGGTCGAGCACGCGCTTGTGGCGCCACAGCTTCTGCTCCAGCGGCGTCGATGCGATGGACCTCCAGAGCTGAGAAGCCTGCGTGGCAAACTGCTCGTTGAAGCGCTCGAAGAGCGTCTTGGGGCGGGGGAGGATGCGCGTTTGATACGGCCCCTCGCCCATGCCGGCGGCCTCCCCGGCGATCGCCACGGCCTCCCGGAGCGTCCCAAGCGTGTCGACGAGGCCCACCCGTTGGGCGTCAACGCCGGACCACACCCGGCCCTGCGCGACATCGTGCACCGCCGTCGTGTCCATGTTGCGCCCCGCGGCCACGCGCTGGAGGAAGGTGCTGTAGGTCTCGTCGATGGACTGGCCGAGCAGGCGCCGCTCGCTCGGTTGGAGCGGCTGGCTCGGCAGATACATGTCGGCGTACGGACTAGTGCGGACGCCGTCGAACGTGATCCCCAGGTGATTCTCGAACAACTCTTGCGCGTCGAGCATCAGCCCGATGACTCCAATAGAGCCGGTGGTTGTGGTGGGGTTGGCGACGATCGTGTCGGCGGGGGCGGCGATGTAGTAGCCCCCCGACGCGGCCACGTCGCCCATCGAAACGACGACAGGCTTTTCGTCGGCAGTGCGCTCCACGGCGTGCCACATGGCTTCGGAGGCCGACGCGCTCCCGCCCGGCGAATTGATCCGGAGCACCACCGCCTGCGTTGAGGCACTTGTGCGCGCCGTTTCGAGCGCGTCGATCAAGCTGGTTGAGCCCAGAGTTTGCTGCTCGGGAACGAGGGGGTTCTCGTCCGGATCACCGGGGACGATGTTGCCCAGGGCGTACACGATGTCCACGGTGCCCGTGCCGGTGTACGATACGCCTGCCCCCGTCGCTGGGGCCCGCTTGTACTCCGAGAGGCCTACGGTCGAGAGGTCGGATTCGGCGGATTGCCCGACCATGTTTCGGAGAGCGGTGCGCACCTCGCTTTGGTAGCGGATGCCGTCAATCAATCCCTCCTCCACGGCCGCTGACGCCTTGAGGAGCGGATCCTCGTTTGCCATTGCAGTTAGTGCGTCAACCGAGAGCGAGCGGTCCGCGGCAATTGCTTCGGCAAACTGATTACTGGTGGTCGTCAGCAAGGCCTGGAGCTGTTCGCGGTTTGCCTCCGACAGGTCCGAGCGCACGAAAGTCTCGGCGGCGCTCTTGTACTTGCCTGCACGGATGACCTCCGGCTCCACCCCGAGCTTGTTGAACGTGCCCTGGAAGAACGGCAAAATGTTCGCGAAGCCGTTGTACTCGAAGATGGACTGCGGTCCCACGAAGACGCTGTCCGCTGCGCTCGCCACGAAATAGCTTTTCTCGTCCATTCCGAACTCCGCGCCGGACGCAATCACGGGCGTGCCGTTCGCCGTCACCTGCTCCACTGCTTGCCGCACCTCCTGCAGCGTTCCCCAGCCCGCCGAGAGGTCCTTCGTCTGCAGCCACACCGCCTCGATGCGAGCGTCTGCGCTCGCCTTTCGGAGCGAGGTCTGAAGGTCGCGCAGGTCGTAGTTCGGCCCGCCCCCGAACATCTGCTGGAAGGGATCGTCGGCCGCGCGCTCCGGAATGTCGCCGTTGAGGGGCACAGTAAGGACCGATCCGGACTGCACGGTGGGCGTCTGGTCGGCAGAGAGCGACAGGGCGAACAAGAAGAACATGAAGAACAAGACAACGAGCCCGAGCGCCAGCAGCGTGCCAATGACGCTGGCGAGGAGAGTGGAGAGAAAACGCATGGATGGATGCGGCGGATCTGGAAGTCAGTGGAGGTCGAGCAGCGTGAGTGCGCGGCCAAAAGACGTGTATTCGGTAGAGGGGTTGGCCGTTTCGATGGTTCACATTTCTTGCAACCTCGATCCGAAACGGAAACTCAAAACGACTCATCAAGTACAGAAAAGCGGCTGTTCGACTCCACGCCCGATGGACGACTCCTGATTCGCTCTCTCGTCGGAGCCGTCGGGGTCTATCGACGAACCGAGGAGAGAGCTGCCCAACCTCGTGACGGATTAGACACCCGTATACGAACCATCGTTTTTCTGAATGCCGTGAGCCCCGTTGAGCCCAGCGACGATCGCCCCTCTCTCAGCGATCGCGAGCGTAACATCCTCCGTCTCGTCGTGGAGCAGTTCGTCGACACGGCGGGGCCGGTCGGATCGCGTTCGCTGGCAAAGGACACCAACGTCGATCTCAGCCCCGCCTCCATCCGCAACACCATGGCGGACCTGGAGGACATGGGCTATCTGGATCATCCGTACACGTCCGCCGGCCGTATCCCCACCCGGCTCGGCTACCGCACGTTCGTCGACGAGCTGATGGACACCCCCGAGCTGTCGGAGGTGGAGCGGGAGGTGCTCAAGGTAAAGCTCGCCCGCCTCGTCAGCGACACCGACGAGCTGCTGAGCGAGAGCACGCGCCTGCTGAGCAACCTCACGAACCTGCTCGGCATCGCCCTCTCGCCCCGGCTCTCGACCGCCGTGCTCGACCGGCTCGATATCGTCCCGCTGTCCGGATCTCGCCTCATGTTCGTCCTGAGCGTGAAGGGCGGGCTCGTAAAGACAGTCGTCCTCAGCTTCGAGGCGGACCTGTCGCGGTCCAAGATCGACCGCATCGTGTCGATCCTCAACGAGCGGGTCGCCGGCCTCACGCTGCGCGAAATTCGGGAGACCTACGAGGATCGTCTCAAGGACCTCCCCGACGACACCGGCCTGATCCAGCTTGTCCTCGACGAGGCCTCGCTCCTTTTCAGCGAGCCGGATGAAGGTCGCCTGCAGTTTGACGGCACGCAGAACATTCTTTCCCAGCCCGAATTCCAGGAGCCGGACGACGTGCGTCACCTGATCGAGACCATCGAAGACGAGGACCGCGTCGTGCAGGTCCTTGAGAACCTGTTCGAAGCGAATCCCGATGCTGTGGGGCAGGCCGTCGTTCGCATCGGAAGTGAGACCGACGAGGACGAAATGGACGACTTCTCGATTGTGCTGTCTCCCTACCGGCTCGGCGACACGGTCGGTTCCCTGGGCGTCATTGGCCCCAAGCGGATGGACTACGGCCGCGCCGTGGCCCTCGTCGAAAACATGGCCGCCGTCGTAAACCGGCCCTCGGACGACGACGAGGCGGCGGATTCGTCGGTTCCGTCCTAATGCTCCGCCGGGCTTTTTTCCACGCCGATGCTGTCGTCGTTTATGAGACAGTCTCTGCGGTGATGCGTGACCGCGACTGCGTGAAGGCACGACCAAAGCGTCCTGCATCACGAATCACCGATCAGAATCACGCGTCACGAATCACTCGTCGCGAACGGCAGCCGCGGGGCGCCCCGGCGACCATTCGTGTCTGTCGCCCGTTCTCCTTTCCCGCACGAACCATTTTCCGACTGTGAGCACAGATCAATCCAACGCTCGTGAAATGACGAATGAATCGAGGCAGGATCCCGACGCCGCTGGCGAAGAGGCCGAGGCCGAACAGACGGACGAACAGGCTACGGACATCGATGCTCTCACCGAGGAGGTCGAGCATCTCAGAGAGGAGATTGAGGAGCTAAAGGAGGAGCGGGATGAACTCAACGACCGACTGCTCCGGAAGGCGGCGGACCTTGATAACTTTCGTCGCCGGATGGACCGGGAGAAGAAGCGCCGCCACGAGGCGGGCAAGGTCACGGTCCTTGAATCGATGCTCAAGGTGCTGGACGACTTTGAACGATCGCTTGAGGCAGCCCGGGACCTCGACGATTCCGAGGACGCGGAGGCGGCCTACGAGTCCCTGAAGGGCGGCGTTGAGATGGTTTTTCGCAAGTTCCAGGACGAGCTCCAGTCCCTCGGCGTGGAGCCCATCGAGGCCGTGGGGGAACCGTTTGATGAGCAGCTGCACGAGGCGATGATGCGACAGCCCTCCGACGAGGCCGAACCTGGCACGGTGCTGCAGGAAATCCAGAAGGGCTACACGATGGGCGATCGCGTGCTCCGCCACAGCCGCGTCGTCGTGGCTGCCGAGCCGTCGGAGGATGGTGAGGTCGACGGCTCTGCCGACTAACCTTGGGCATCGGACGCTCGGGGGGAGGATCTCCGCCCGACCCGCGGTCCGGCATCTCGTTCTGGCGACGTGTTCTTTTCAACGAATCTGTACCGTACATGCCGAACGACTACTACGACATTCTCGGGGTCGACGAAAATGCCTCCGACAAGGAGATTAAGAAGGCGTACCGGGAGAAGGCGATGGAATATCATCCGGATCGCAACCCGGACGATCCGAAGGCCGAGAAGAAATTCAAGGAGGCCTCCGAGGCATACGAGGTCCTGTCGGATCCCCAGAAGCGCCAGCGCTACGACCAGTTTGGGCACGCTGGCCTCGGCGACGACGGGGCCGGCGGACGGGGGCGAGGACGCGGCTTCCACGACATCGAGGACATCTTCGATGCCTTCAGCGACATCTTTGGGGGCGCTCGGGGCGCCGGTCGAGGACGTGGGCGCGGGGGGCGTGCGGATCGGGGGCGGGGTCGGCCCGGCAGCGACCTTCGGGTGTCGCTTCCGCTGTCGCTCGAAGAGATTGCGGAGGGAACGGAAAAGAACCTCAAGCTCCAGAAGTATCTGGAGTGCGAGGTGTGCGACGGCACCGGGGCCGAGGGCGGGATGGGGGGCGAGAATTTCTCGATGTGCCCGGAATGCGACGGCACGGGCGAGATTCGTCAGGTGTCCCGCTCCGTGTTCGGCCAGATGGTGAATGTGCAGCCGTGTCCGCGCTGTGAGGGAGACGGCCGCATCATCGAAAATCTGTGCGATGAGTGTGGCGGTGAGGGCCGCGTTCAGGGCGAGGAGTCGATTTCGGTCAACGTGCCGCCGGGCGTCATGGAGGGCAACTACCTTACCCTCGCCGACGCTGGCAACGCAGGTCTCCGCGGCGGCCCCTCCGGCGACCTGCGCATCGAGATCGAGGAGAAGCCCCACGAGCACTTTGAGCGGGACGGGCTCGACATCTACTACGACCTCCACCTGTCCTTCCCAGAAGCAGCTCTCGGCACCGAGGTGGACGTGCCCACCCTGGAGGGCCAGGCCCGCCTGGAGGTGGATCCCGGGGTGCAGGCCGGGAAGATCCTGCGCATGCGCAACCGCGGCCTCCCGGACCTCGAAGGGAGGGGGCAGGGCGACCAGATGATCCGCGTGCATGTGTGGACGCCGAAGGACCTCACGCCCGAAGAGCGGGAGCTCCTCGGACAGCTTCGAGATCACGACAACTTCCAGCCCCAGCCGTCTCAGGAGGAGCCCGAGAAGTCGTTTTTCCGCCGCGTGTCCGACGTCTTCTCGTAACGGACGCTTTTCGTCACGGAACTCGGTGGTGCGAACGGCGGCTCCATCTTTTCATTTAAGGAGGGCAGGCTTCAACTGAAGAGGACCGGAGAGCCGTCCTTCGATCCCGTTTCCACTGGCACGCACCGGGTTCGCCCTCCATGGCCGAAGAACCGAGCACGTTTCGCGCCTCGATGCGTCGGGTGCCCTCGCCCGTCGTCGTCGTAACGGCCCAGGGGCCGCGAGAGGCCCGGGGCATCACGATCGGCTCCTTTTCGAGCGTCGCGCTCGATCCGCCCCTCGTGAGCTTTAACGTGGCCCGCGACTCGCGCATGTTCGAAGTGATGGAGGGCTGCGAGCGGTTTGCGGTGCACGTGCTGGGGGAAAACCAGGCTCACCTGGCGAAGCAGTTTGCCGTGCCCGATCTCAGCGGCGCTGAGCAGTTCGAGTCGGTGCCCCACGTCCGCGATCCCCACGGCACGCCCATCCTCGAAGGCGGATCGGCCGTGCTCCGCTGTCGTCTCCACGACTCGGTGTCCGCCGGGGGGCACCGACTGTACGTCGGCCTCGTTGAGGAGGTGGAGGAGCGTACCGATCGGGGAGCGGTGATTTACTACAAGAGCGGCTACCGGGGTGTGGGCAGCGAGCTGCGGTCCACCCGGTTGGCGCC
>CAZBIB010000016.1:0-23737 GCA_964491575.1 uncultured Salinivenus sp.
TGCCTCATGTTTCCGGCCATGCTCATGGAGCACGGCGACTACGTCCTGCCCGACAATGTGCCTGCAAACGAGTTTCTCAACCTCGAAGGCGAAAAGCTCTCCACCAGCCGGGGCTGGGCGGTGTGGCTCCACGAGTACCTGGACGACTTCGAGGACGAGCAGCACGGGCCTGACCTGCTTCGCTACGCCCTTGCCGCCACCCTCCCCGAAACCGGCGACGCCGACTTTCACTGGGAGGGATTCCAGCAGCGGGTAAACGGAGAACTCGCCAACGTCTTCGGCAACTTCGTGCACCGCACGCTCACCTTTGCCCAGCGGTACTTCGATGGGACCGTGCCGCCGCTCGACGATCCCTCCGATGCCGACCGAGACATGCTCGATGCGATGCGCGAGGCGCCGGACACAGTCGGGACGGCCTACGAAGAGTATCGCACACGGGAAGCCGTCTTCGAGACGATGGCGCTGGCCCGGCGCGGCAACAAGTACTTCAACGAGACCGAGCCCTGGCACACCCACGAGAGCGACCCGCAGGCCTGCGCGAACACGATCCACGTCAGCCTTCAGGTATGCGCCGCCCTGTCCATCTTGTTCGAGCCGGTGCTGCCCAGCGCTGCAGCGGACCTGCGCGATCGCCTGGGACTCGATGGAGTGCGCACGAGCACGCCGGACGGCAACCCGGACGATCCCGACAGCCGTCGTGGATGGGACGACGCCGGCCAACTGCTCCTGAAGGCAGAGGATCCGCTTCAGTTCGACCAAGATGCCGGTCCGCTGTTCGAAAAGATCGACGACTCTCAGATTGACGCCCAGATCGAGAAGCTTCGCGACCGGGCCGAAACTCAAGATTCCGAATCAACTCCTTCTGCTGACATGCTCGACGACCTGAAAGACCCCATCTCGTTCGACGACTTCACCAAGCTCGATCTCCGTGCCGGCACCGTCACGGCCGCCGAGCCCGTGCCCGACGCCGATAAGCTCCTCCGCCTGGAAGTCGACATTGGCCTGGAGGAGCGCCAGATGCTCGCGGGCGTGGCCGAGCAGATGGCCCCCGACGAATTGATCGGCCTCAACGTCGTCGTCGTGGCGAATATGGAGCCAAAGGAGATGTTTGGATTCGAGAGTCAGGGCATGGTGCTGATGGCCGAGGAGCCGGATGGGACCTTCGTGCCGGTCACCACGGAAGCAGACGAAGGATCGGTCGTGCGGTAGAGTGGTGAGACGCTGGTTCTGGGGACGATGGGTTTTGTTTTCTCCAAGCTCATGCATCAACTGAGGTCTCCGGGTGTATGCCACTGGCCATCATGTCCGCCATGGATGTCGAGATTGAGCTCTATCTCGACCGCTGCGAGATCCACGGGTCGACCCAGCGGGCGGGGCTCACGTTTCACGATGCGGAGTGGCATGGGCACGAGTTGGTGTTGGTGAAGGCGGGTGTGGGGAAGGTGAATGCTGCCCTCTGCACACAAATTCTGATTGATGCCTTCGACGCAGACACCGTAATTTGTACTGGCTCGGCGGGGGCCGTGAACCGGGCGCTCGACATCGGCGACATCGTCGTGGCGACGGACTGTGTGCAGCACGACGTGGTGGTCGAGTTTCTGGGGCTGCCCCGCGGACAGATTCCGTTCACCGACTTCCGCTTCTTCGAGACAGATCCCACTCTGCGCAGTCGTGCGCTGGAGGTCAATCTCTCTGATCACAGAAGCACGGAGGGGCGCGTGTTGACAGGTGATACATTCATCGAGGATGAAGTGCACCGCCACCAGCTTCGAGAGGAACTGGAGGGTGACTGTGTGGAGATGGAGGGAGCCGCGGTGGGACAGGTCTGCGCGATGAATGATGTGCCGTACCTGGTGGTCCGAGCCATCTCAGACCGTGCCGACGGGACCTCTGACATCGACTTCGAGTCGTTCCTCAAGGGCGCCGCGTACTCGTCGTCGCGAATCGTGCTCCACACACTTGAAGCGATGGTCTCGGAGGGCCCATGAAGCCTCGTCGGGTGACCGTTGAAATCAATCCTTATTCACCCCTGATCTGAACAGAGATCTCCGTCTCCTGTAAGACATCCAGATCAGACATTAGCGGACCTGTGCTGCCTTATGCGGTTCTACGTCGTCGGTCTCAATCACGAGTGCACGTCGCTAAAGCGGACCGAGAGCTTCGCGCTCGGCGCTGAGGATCAGGAGGCTCTGTACTCGAATCTCAGCCTCAGTGACGACGCCGAGGTTGTCGTTCTGTCGACCTGTAATCGTACTGAAGCATATCTCTACGGTACCCAGGCCGATGTTCGGCAGGTCGAAGCGCTGCTCGGGCAAGCGGCCGGGAAGAAGTGGCCGACCGAAACGGCATTTCGGGTGCAGGACGAGGCGGCGGTCCGCCATCTTCTTCAGGTCACGAGCGGCCTGCGCTCGGTGGTCATCGGGGAACGGCAGATCTTTGCGCAGGTGAAGACGGCCTACGAACGATCCGTGGACACCGGGGCTGTGCACGCGGTGATGCATCGTCTCCTGCACACGGCCTTCCGGGCGGCCAAACGCGTATCGTCCGAGACGACGCTCGCCCGAGGAGCTGCTTCGGTGTCGACCGCCGCCGTGGAGATGGCCCGCGAGGACTTGGAGGCCTACGCAGGGGCCTCATCGCTTTCGGAGGCGGACGTGGCCTTGATTGGGGCGGGCAAGATGGGCCGGCTCGCCCTTGAAGCCCTCGCCGACGAGGCGCCTCAGTCCGTAACGATCGTCAACCGCTCGCCCGACCGAGCCCGCGAGGTGGCGGCTGCCTACGGCGGCACGACTCAGGCGTGGGCCCATCGGCACGAGGCGGTGGCCGCTGCGGACCTGGCTCTGGTCGCCACGGATGCCCCCGATCCCATTCTCTCCCCCGCGTCCCTTCCGGCTCTGGACGACGGATCGACCCTGCTGGTGGACGTGGCGATGCCACGAAACGTGGATCCGGCTGTGGCCGACCACCCTGGATATCGGGTCTACGACCTGGACGACCTTCAGGCCTGGACGGAGGACGTGCGCGAACGCCGCGCCGCCGCTGTGCCTGAGGCCGAAGCCATCTGCGAGGAGTTGCTCGAAGACTTCGTGACCTGGTTCTTTCACCAGCAAGCCCTCCAGCCCGCAATCCAGGCCATCCGGAGCACCTTCGAGACGATCCGAGAGCAGGAGGTAGATCGGCACGCCCATCGCACGGACATGGATCGGGAGGAGGTCGATCGGCTCACGCAGTCGATCATGCAAAAGCTGCTGGCCGTTCCCATCGTCCGCCTTAAGAATGTCGATCCGGAGAGCATCGACTTCGCGCAGGGCATCGAGCTTCTCCACGCTCTCTTTGCCCCTTCGGAGGACGAGCAAACCAGCCGGTCCTTGCCCGAGGATTCTGATGCTGACCGCCCGAGTCTCGGCGACGCTCCCTCGTGGTGCCCGTACCTGACCCACGATCCGGCGCCCGAGGGCGACGAAACGCGGGAGGTCGAGCAGGCCCTCCGCATGTCGGAAGGGGCACCCGCCCCCGAGCGAGACGAAATCCCATCGGAATCGGGCACCGAGTGATCGGTCGGCGCGCCCTTCCAGATCAGGCATCTCTTTGTTTTCCGTTCGTCGCCGCAGCGCAGGCTCTGCGTCCCCACTATCGTTCTCACTTGCTCCCGGGATTTCCATGTCGATCTCCAATCCCATCGTTCTTGGCACGCGTGGCAGTGAGCTGGCGCTCCGGCAGGCCAACAGTGTGCGCTCGAAACTCAAGGCTGCCGGGCACCGCGTAGAGCTCGAAACGATCTCGACGCGAGGAGACGAATCGACGGATACGCCGATCTCAGAGATTGGCGACGAGGCGGTCTTTACCAAAGAGCTGGACCGGGCACTGATTGAGAGGGAGATCGATCTGGCGGTTCACTCGCTCAAGGACATTCCCTCGACGGTGCCGCCGGGTCTTGCGCTTGCTGCCATTGGAGAGCGAGAGGATGCCAGGGACGCCTTCGTGGCGCACCCATCCTTCGATGGGCACCTCGATGACCTGCCGGAGGGAGCCACCGTTGCCACCGCATCCCTCCGCCGGACGGCTCAGTTGCTTACCTGGCGGTCGGACCTCAACGTGGAGCCGGTACGGGGGAACGTAGATACGCGGCTTAAAAAGCTGTCGGATAGCGACTGGACGGGCATGGTCCTCGCCGTGGCGGGCCTCGTGCGGCTCGGCCTTTCGGTGCACATCCGCGACCGCATCGATCCGGACATCATGATTCCGGCGGTGGGCCAGGGAGCGCTCGGCATCGCCTGTCGAGAGGACCAGGGCGAGCTGCAAGCTCTGTTGCACGACGTGCTGCACCACGAGCCGAGCGGCCATGCTGCAGTGGCCGAGCGAGCCTTCTTGCGCGAGGTCGGAGGAGGGTGCCAGGTGCCGCTCGGGGCGTGGGCTCGCCTGGAGGAGGACGAGCTCGTTCTCGATGCCTGCATCGCCGCGCTCGACGGCAGCGAGCACTACCGCGACCAGCGACGGTGCCCGCCGGAGGAGGGAGAGGCGACCGGGCAAGCGCTGGCCCACGATCTGCTGGAAGCTGGCGGCGAGGAAATCCTTGACGAGGTGCTCGGCGAACAACGACAAGAGCCGTCGGGGTCGCCTTTTCGTCCCTGACGCCTCGCATTTTCCTTCCTCACGAACGTGCACCGATGAGTGAGCAGCCGGACATTGTTCTGCTGCGATCGGAGGACGAGGGTCCCGATCCGTACGTGTCGGCCTTCGAGCGGGCGGGCCTCCGGGCGGTCTGTGAGCCGGTGCTTGCATTTGCGTTTCCCCATCAGTCAGAGCTCCGCGTCCAACTAGAGCGACGCGATCACTACGAGGCGCTCATCGCCACGAGTCCCCGCGTCGCGACCGCCCTCGAACGCCTGTTCGCCGACAACGAGGGCTTGGCTCAGTCGTGGAACGGCTCCACAGCCTACGCGGTGGGGCCGAAGACCGCGAAGCGGTTGCAGGATATTGGATTGCGCCCAACGGGGGCAGAAGCCGGAGACGCGGCGGCGCTGGCTCGTCGCATCATCGACGACCCCTCAGCTCCGCTTCTCTTTCTCTGCGGCAACCGGCGGCGCGACACCTTACCCAATCGGCTCCAGGCGGCTGATGTGCCGTTCGATGAGATCGTGGTGTACGAGACCCGACTCCGGGAAGATCTGACACTGCCCCAATCTGAGGGCTCCGTCTGGCTTGCCTTCTTCAGTCCGTCGGGGCTGGAGGCGGTGAAACAGGCTGGCTTCATCGATCTCTCCGAGTACCGCTTGGCTGCAATCGGGTCCACGACGGGCGGGGTGCTGGAAGAGGCCGGGCATTCGGTCGAGGCAGTGGCGGCGGAGCCCTCGCCGGACGGCCTCGTGTCGGCCATTCGGACCGCGCAGGCGGATGCGTGATTCGTCGCTCGGCGTTATTCGGACTCGCGCAGGACGCCGTCAATCGACGCCCGGAAGCGGGCGGTGGCTCGTTGGGGATCGTTGGCTGTCGCGATGGCCGAGAGCACAGCGACGCCGTGGGCGCCCGCCTCCAGCGCCGTCCGGACGCGGTCGTGCGTGACACCCCCGATGGCGATCACAGGAATCGGAACGGCCTCGCACGCCTCCGCAAGCCCTTCAGGCCCCTTCACAGATTTCGGGTTTCGCTTCGAGGTCGTCGGAAAAACGGGGCCGAAACCGATGTAGTCGGCGCCCTTCTCGTAGGCCTCTTTCGCCTGCTGAGGCTTCGTCGCCGTCGCCCCAATGATCGTCTCCGGACCGAGCACCGAGCGGGCCGCGTCTACGGGAAAATCCTCCTGGCCGAGGTGAACCCCGTCGGCGTCGACGGCCTGGGCGATGTCGATCCGGTCGTCGACGATGAGGGGGGTGGACGCGTCGGTGCACACTGCGGCGACCGTGTGGGCCTCCACGAGCATATTTTGAATGCCGCCATGCTTCTGCCGGAACTGAATCGTGTCGGCCCCGCCCCGGATGGCGAGCTGAGCGAGGTCGGCGTGGGAGTGCTCCTGCTGGAGGTGATAGTCGGTGAGCACGTGCAGGCGGCCGATGGATTTTTCGGCGGCGGTGGGCTCTCCGTTGGGGGACGGGTCCTCCATGGAAACGGATCAACCTGTGAAACTCTCGGTGCCTTGACTGCACATCTGAGTCTGGGCGCAGTTCCCTGCGTCTTCACGCAGCGATCCAACACTCTCACGCGATTATGACAACTGGAATTCCCTCTCTCGTCGAGGATGCGAAGGCCCTCTTTCGCACCGCCGTGCAGCGTGTCCAGGCGCCGGAACTGATTTCGGTCGGTGATTCGTCGACGTGGGCGCCTGAGCCGCTCGACGCATACGACGCCATTCGGGTGGTGGGCATGGGCAAGGCCGGGCTCGCCATGGCGGGCGAAGTGGAGCAGAAACTGGATGCCCCTCTGCGCGATGGCTGCGTCGTGGTCCCGGACGGCTATACGGCGACGTATCCGGAGAACTTTCCAGTTCCTGAGGTCATCGACGTGATGGAAGGGGGGCACCCGTTGCCTTCGCAGGGGGGTGTTCGCAGTGCCCGTCGGATTCTGGAGCAGGCCGAGGCCGCAGGGTCCGACGAGCTGCTCCTCGTCCTGGTCTCGGGAGGGGGCACCGCCCTGAGCACCGTGCCGGCGGAGGGGCTGGAACTGGTGGATCTGAAGACGACCTACCACCAGATGCTGACGAGCGGGATCGACATCCATCAGATGAACACGGTGCGCAAGCATCTGACGCGGGTGGGCGGCGGCCAGCTTGCCCGGGCGGCGCACCCGGCCGCCGTGGGCAGCCTCGTGGTGTCCGATGTCGTAGGGAATGATATGTCCGTTATTGCAAGTGGGCCTACCGTTCCAGATCCCTCCACGTACGAGGACGCCGTCCGGGTGCTGTACGTTAACGATCTGTGGCACGACGTGCACGCGCCGATTCGGAAGCACCTTGCCGAGGGCGCCCACGGCACCCATCCTGAGACTCCGGGTCCGGACGACGAGTGCTTTGAGCAGACGAAAAATACGTTGCTCGGCACCAATCGCACGGCGCTCGACGCGGCGAGAGAGGCGGCAGAGGCCCGTGGCTACGAGGTGCGACGTGTGTCCGAGGGAGTCGAGGGAGAAGCCCGGTCGGTCGGGGCCGATCACGTGGATACCATGCTCGATGCCAACCCCGCTACCCCTACCTGTTGGCTCTGGGGCGGGGAGACGACCGTCACCGTCACGGGCGATGGAAAAGGCGGGCGCAATCAGGAGGTGGCTCTCGGCGGAGCGCTTGCCCTGGACGAGGCCCCCACCCCGGCGGTCCTGCTGAGTGGGGGGACCGATGGCATCGACGGCCCCACGGACGCTGCGGGAGCCTGGGTTACGCCGGAGACCGTCGAGCGGGCCCGGGCCGTCGGGTGCGATCCGGAGACCCATCTCGACGCCAATGATTCCTATCCGCTCTTTGACGCCATCGACCAACTTCTCCGGCCGGGGCCGACCCACACAAACGTCATGGACGTGCATGTGGGGCTAGTCCGACCCGACAGGTGAGCGGCGAGGGAGAAGAAGTCGTGTCGTGGATGCTCCCGCGAGATTCGTTTTTCAAATACCCCCCGTTCTTGCTTACCTTAAAAATACCAGTCCACCGTCTGGAATTCTGATCACCTCTCCGGGACAGTGTCTCTTCTTCGTCGACACCCGATTTGGGGGACGACTGCCCTGCTGCTTCTCGTAGGGCTCCTGTCTCTGCTCTGGCCCTTGCCGTCCGCCGTTGTCCCCGAGGCCCAACGGTCCAGTTTGGAGGTGACGGCTCGCAACCAGACCCTGCTCCGCAGCGTGCATCCGGAGGGGCGGAGCCAGCCGGTGTCTGTGAGTGACCTTCCGCAGAGCGCCGTTGACGCCTTGATTGCAATCGAGGACCGACGGTTTTATTCACACCCCGGCATCGATCCCGTGGCGCTCGGACGGGCGCTCTGGAGCAACCTCCGACACGGGCGAATTGTCAGCGGCGGGTCCACGATCACGATGCAGGTGGCAGAGCAGCTACGCGGCAATCCCTCACCCTCGATTTCCGGCAAGTTCGTGGAGATGCACCTCGCCCTGCGGCTGGAGTTGCGGCGGTCGAAGCGCGAGATCCTGTCGCTCTGGTTTAACCGTGTCTCATTCGGCAACCGCGCCCACGGCATCGGAGCAGCCGCGCAACTTTACTTCGGAAAATCCGCCCGCGACCTCACTCCGGCTCAGGCCGCGTATCTCGTGGGACTGCCCCGCGCCCCGAGCCGATACAATCCGTTCCGCCACCCGGATCGTGCCGAGCGACGCCAGCACCGCGTCCTCCGGGCTATGCAGAACTCCGGCTTCCTGACAGCATCCGAGCGTGAGCGCCTTGCTGCGGTGCCCATCGACGTGCAGGAACCCGATCCCGTCTTCCGAGCGCCGCACCTCACGCGCTGGGTCCTCCGGCACCGGCGTCCCGAGTCCAGGTCGCTGGCCGAGATTCGGACGACGATCGATCCGGATCTCCAGCAGACCGTCGCCAATCTCGTGGAGGGGCACGTGCAGACGTTTCGGCAGGAGACGCTGACCAATGCTGCGGCAGTGGTGCTCGACAACCGCACCGGGGCGATCCGCGCCTACGTGGGCAGTGCTGACTTCTGGGACAGTCGGCATGGTGGGCAGAACGACGGGGTCCGCATGCTGCGGCAGCCGGGGAGCGCGCTCAAGCCGTTTACCTACGCCCACGCTCTCGCGTCGCGCCGCTATACCCCTGCGTCCGTGCTGGCCGACATCGAGCTGAACGTGCCGGAGGCGAGCGGCGCCTTTACGCCGGAAAACTACGACGAGACCTACCACGGCCCTACGCCCCTTCGGCAGGCCCTCGCCTCCAGCTTCAACGTGCCCGCCGTGCGACTGGCGCGCGAGTTTGGCCCCACCGCGATTCTGGAGACGCTCCACAAGTTCGGCTTTTCGTCCCTCGACCGTGCCCCGTCGTACTACGGCGTCGGCCTCACGCTCGGCAACGGGGAGGTGCAACCGATCGAGCTGGCGCGGGCCTACGCGGGACTGGCCCGCGGCGGTACGCTGCCACCGGTACACGCGGTGCGCTGGGTCCGGACGGTCGAGGACGACACCCTGCACGCTGACGTTCCGGTCCCTCGCTCCACGGGTGTTTCTCCGGCGGTGGCGCACCTGATTACGGACATCCTGGACGATCCGGCTGCGCGGGCACCGGGCTTTGGACGGGGCGGGCCGCTGGAGCTCCCGTTTCCGGTGGCGGTCAAGACGGGCACCTCGAAAGACTATCGCGACAGCTGGACCGTGGGGTACACGCCGCAGCACACCGTGGCCGTCTGGGCGGGCAACTTCGACGGGCGTCCGATGGATCGGATGAGCGGGGTCACCGGCGCCGCGCCGCTCTTCCACAGCATCATGCGGACGCTGGGGAGCGGGGGAGACTTTGAGCGGCCGCCCGGCATCAAGTCCGCGATGGTGTGTCCCGCCAGCGGCAAGCGTCCCGGGGAGGCCTGCCCGGCGCCCCACCGCGAGCTGTTCCTGCCCGGCACGGTCCCCACCGACACCTGCACCGTCCACCGCACCATCGCGATTGACCGCCGTACCGGCCGCCGCGTAGCGCCTGAAACCGATCCGAGCCACGTTCAGCGAAACGTCTACGCGGTCTATCCCGAGCGCTACCACGCCTGGATGCGCGAGCACGACATCGCGTTGCCGCCGCAGCCGGCCCCTCGCACTGCTTCCCAGGCGCCGAGCGCTACTGCGGGGAGTCTTCGGGTTACGAGCCGCCTCCGCATCCGCTACCCTGCGGACGAGGCGCTCTTCTACGTCGATCCGGTGCTACGCAATCGCTATCAGAAGCTCTCCCTGCAAGGGACGGCGCCCGACGTTTTCCGGGACGTGCACTGGGTGGTTGACGGCGAGCGGCATGCTGCCGGGGCGAGCGGGGCAACGTGGCGGTTGCGGCCGGGACGCCATCGCATCGAGCTGCGAGCACGGCACGACGGTCAGATGGTGCGCAGCCGGGCGGTGCGGATTCGGGTGGTGGCGGCTGATCGATCGACGGTTTCTGCCCGGTCTCCGTAGGTTGAGTATTGCGTGTTGCGTAAGGAAAACCCTGAATCGATACGCAACACGAAATACGCAATATAGGCTCCTTCTTTTTTCCAGCAACGCTTTTCATTTCCGTGTCCACTCGTCTCCTTCGCGCTGCAGCGCTCGTTGTCCTCGCCACTCTTGCTACGGCGTGTGGAGGCGGCACCCCCGCCCCGTCCGGCGACGAGGTGGCCGTCGAGCAGGTCGCAATCGACGCTCCCGAGCAGGCGCAGGACTACGTGCCGACGCTGGAGGGACCGCTCCGCATCCTCAGCGCCACGCCCGGCGGCCAACTTCAGGCGATGCAGGAGCGCCAGCCAATCTCGGTCACCTTCAGCCGCCCGATGGTTCCGCTTGGAGAGGCAACGTCCCCACCCGAGGACGCCCTCACAATTGAGCCCGCCGTGCCGGGATCGCTGCGATGGGAGGGGACCCAGACGCTCGTTTTTCAGCCGTCCGAGCCCCTGCCCCCGGCCACCGACTTCGAGGTCACGCTGGCGCCCACCGTGTCGGACCTTGACGGCAACACCCTCGCGGAATCCTACACCTGGACCTTCCAGACTCCACGTCCACGGCTAGTACAATCGTCGCCCGCGGACGGGGCCGATTATGCCGCACCCGACGACTCGATCCGACTCTCGTTCAGCTTGCCCGTGGAAGCGGCGGCCGCACAGGACTACCTGGAGGCGAGCTTTCCCGTCGTCTCTGTCCGAAACGACGGGGACAGCATGCTGGTCATGACGCCGGAGGGGCCGCTGGAGAAGGGGGCGTCGCATACGGTCACCCTGAAGGAGGGACTGCCCAGCACAGGCTACGAACTCGGGCTCGAAGAGGGGCGGACGATTCGGTTCCGGGTGCGCCCCGAGCCCGAGTTCACGGGACTCGATCAGCCGCGACGCTGGGATGAGGACGCACCGTTCGCCCCGGACCGGGGGCTTACCCTGACATTCAGCACGCCGGTGCGCTTCGGGGATTTGCGGGAGGCGCTTTCGTTCGAGCCGGAGGTCGAGTGGTCCGCCGGGGCCGAGGCACGAGCCGCCAGCGAGGACGTCAGTCACACCCTGCCCGTGACGTTCGAGCCGGAGACGCGGTACGCGCTGACGATTCAGGGTCTCGAAGATCAGTTCGGGCAGACGCTGTCGTATGCGCAGCGCTCCTTCCGGACGGGGCCGTTTGAGCCCCAGTTCCACATGGACCGGGGCATGATGGTCATTGAGGCCGATCAGCACGCGGTCGTGCCCCTGCAGGTGACCAACGTCGAGTCCGTGCGGCTCGGCATGGAGCGGCTTTCCGCCGATGAGATTGTGCCCGCGCTCCCGACCTACGACGAGCGCCATCATTACGATCGCTCCGGCGAAACGCCCACGCGCTCGCCCGTCCCGGCGCACCGGACGTACGAGCTTCCCATCAAGCGCAACACGCTGCAGACCGTCCCGCTGCGCCTCGATTCGATGCTCACCGAGACGACAGGCATCGTGGGCGTGCGTCTGATTCGCCCAGCGCTCCAGGAGGAGTCCCGACAGCAGTCGGGAGACCTGCGAGCACTTGCGCAGGTGACCCGGCTCGGCATCACCGGCAAGTTCAGTCCGCATCAGAACCTGATCGTCGTCACCGAGCTGGCCACCGGCACGCCGGTCGAGGGAGCGAGGGTCACCATTCGAGGCGACAGCAACACGGTCCACTGGACGGGGACGACCGACGCGAAGGGCCGCGTGCAGACGCCGGGCTGGCACGAACTGGGGATGGAGAAACCGAACGAGTACGACAATCCGGCCCAGTATGCCATCGTGGAGCACGAGGGAGACGTCGCCTTCACCAGCAACCGGTACAACGACGGATTGGAGCCCTACCGGTTCGACCTGAACTATTCCTGGCGGCCCGAGGCCAAGACGGAGACAGGCACCGTCTTTTCCGACCGCGGCCTCTACAAAACCGGCGAGACCGTCCACCTGAAAGGCATCCTGCGCAGCAAGACGGACGACGGCTGGCACTCCATCCGGGACAGCGTGCGCATGCTCGTTCGCAGCCCGCGGGACGAACTTGTTCTCGACCGCCGCCTCCAGTCCAGCAACCTCGGTACGTTCAATCTCGACTGGCCCGTTCCCCAGAACGCATCCCTCGGCGACTACCGCGTGCGAGTGGGGTACGCCGACGATTCATCCCTCACCGCCCAGCGCGTCTATGAGCGGAAGGGCATCGCCACCGGTTCCTTTCAGGTGAACGCCTTCCGGCGGGCCGCTTTCGAAGTAACCGCGCAGACCCTCCGGGACGAATACGTGGCGGGGGATTTTTTCGAGGGACGCATCTCAGCTCGTTACCTCTTCGGGGCAGGAATGGCGGACCAGCCCGTGACGTACGAACTGGAACGGAACGAGGGCTCGTACACGCCGCCGGGGTATGACGGCTACCGCTTCGGCCCGGTCGACACCGACGATCTCGGCGAGACGCTCCTCCGCACCGAAACCACGCTCGACAGCACGAGCAGCATCGAGGCGGAGCGGGCGCGCCTCCCCGGCAACCCGCAGGGCGCCCCGGCCGAGCTCGTGTGGCGGGGCACCGTCACCGCTCCCTCTGAGCAGCAGATCTCGGACCGCACGACCGCGACCCACCACCCGGGCCGCTTCTACATCGGCCTCAAGCCGAGCACGTCGTTCATGGACCTCTCGCAGGACAGCACGCTGGCGGTCGACGTGGTGACGATCGATCCGAACGGATCCCCCGTCGCGGACAAGGACGTGACCGTGGAGCTCGTGCGCCTGCAGTGGAACAGCGTCCGCGAGGTGGGGGCCGACGGGCGTCTCCGCTGGTGCAGTGAGCGGACCGAGACGGTCGTCCGCTCGGCGTCGGTGACCACCGAGCCTGGACAGGCCTCCCGCCTGCATATGACGGTGCCAGCGGGCGGGCAGTACCGGCTCCGGGCCACGAGCCAGGACGTGCGGGGCAATGCTCTGCGCACCGAGACGTACCTGTACGCCTCGGGCGAGGGGTACGTCGCCTGGCAGCGGGACAACGACGACCGGATCAATCTCGTCCCTGAAAAGACAGACTACGCCCCCGGCGAGACGGCACGCCTGATGGTGCAGTCGCCCTACGAGGAGGCCACCGCCCTCATCACGGTTGAGCGGGAGGGGATCCTCCGGAGCCGCGTGACGACGCTGGAAGGGAGCACGCCGATGATTGAGGTCCCGATCAAAGACGCCTATCTCCCCAATGTCTTCGTGAGCGTGATCCTGCTGAAGGGCCGCACCGCACCGCCGAAGGCCGGAAGCGATCCCGGCGCCCCCAGCTTCAAGATCGGGTATGCGAGCCTCTCGGTCGACCCGGATCAGAAGCATCTGCGGGTCAATATGGACACCGATCAGGACGAATACCGGCCGGGGGAAGAAGTCACAGTGGATTTCCAGCTCACGAACGCCGCGGGTGAAGGCGTGCCTGGCGAGATTGCGTTTAGCGCAGCGGATGCGGGGGTGCTCAACCTCATCGGCTACCGGCTGCCCGATCCGTTCGACACGTTCTACGGCCCGCGTCCGCTCGGCGTCACGACCACCGAGGCGCGGGGCTCCCTCGTGGAGCAGCGCAGCTACGGTCAGAAGGCCGAGGACGTGGGCGGGGGCGGCACGATGCAGAAGTCAGAGGTGCGGGAGGACTTCCGGCCGCTGGCGCACTGGGATCCGGCCATCCGGACGGACGACGACGGAGAGGCATCAATCACGTTCGAGCTTCCGCAGAGTCTGACCACCTTCCGCCTGATGGCTTCGGCCCTCACGGCAAATCATACGTTCGGGGCCGCGCAGACCGACATCGTGGTCACCAAGCCGCTCGTCCAGACGCCTGCGCTTCCCCGCTTCGCCCGGATCGGCGATCAGTTTGAGGCGGGCGTGCTCGTTACGAACCGATCGGACGAGGCCGGCACGGCCACAATTACGGCGTCCTCCCGACCGCCGTCGGGATTGACGCTCCGAAACGACACGATCAGGACGGTACAGCTTCCGTCGGGGGCGACGCGGGAGGTCCGGTTCGACTGGACGGCCTCCACTGCCGGTGATGCTCGCGTCACGTTCCGCGCCCGACTGAACGGCGAGACGGACGCACTGGCCACCACACTGCCGGTCAAGCGCCCTACCACCAAGCGAGCGAGCGCTACGTTTGCCTCCACGCAAGACACCGCCCGCGAGGCCCTTCAATTGCCTGTCGATCGGGTGCCGGGTCTTGGCCAGTTCGATGTGACTCTTGCCAGCACGGCGCTCGTGGGGCTCGATGGCGCCGTGCAGCACCTCTTTGAGTACCCGTACGGCTGCCTGGAGCAGACCACCTCGCGCGTCCGGCCCCTCCTGGCGGGCAGCGCGCTCCTCGACGCGTTCGACCTGGAGGCGTTCGAAGAGAAGAACCGCGATCAGGTGGTCCGGGACTGGCTGGGCTCACTCTCCTCGTTCTGGATGGGAGACGGCTTCAGCCTCTGGGAAGGGGGCGAGCACGTTAACCCGTACGTCACGGCCTACGTCCTGATGGCGTTGTCTGAGGCGGAGGCGGCGGGGTACGACCTGCCGCAGCCCCTCACCCAGAACGTGATCGACGCGGTGGCGAATATGGTACGCAACCGGAGCGACCGGCCCGACTACTACGACGAAGATGTGTGGCACGACACGCGGGCTTTCATGCTGTTTGCGCTGGCCCGGCACGGACGGGTGTTGGAGAGTGAGATCAACTGGCTCGCTGACCACCCGCCGACGAGCGTGGAGGGGCAGAGCCATCTCCTCCGCACGCTCTTGATCACCGACCGGCTGGCCCTTCCCGACGTACAGAAGCGGCTGGTCGAGCAACTCCGGCAGCGCATCCGTGTCGAGGCGACCGCTGCCTACCTGCAGGCGCCCGAGGACGAGAGCTACGGCTGGATCTTCAGCAGCGACGTGCGTTCCACCGCCTTCGGCCTCACAGCGCTCCTGGAGGCCACGCCATCTGATGATTTCCAGCAACTTGCCCAGCGCATGATCCGCTACCTGATGGATCGGCGTCAGCAGGGCCACTGGGCCTCCACCCAGGACAACGCCGCCGTGCTCACGGCTTTCCAGCGCTACGTCGACGCCTACGATCAGGCCACGCCCGACTTCTCGGCGTCTGTGCAACTCGCGGGAAAGACGATTCTCGCCAAAACCTTTCAGGGCCAAAGTCTGCACACGGCCGGTACCACGATCGAGGCCGACGCCTTTCCGTCAAACCGCGAGATGCCCCTCGCTGTCAATACATCGGGCGCGGGGCGCCTCTACTACTCGATGCGGCTGACGACCTACTCGAGCGCACCGCAGGATGCCCTCGATCAGGGGCTCCGGGTGGAGCGCACGATGCAGCGTCTCGACAGTCGGGGGAAACCGGTGGGGGCGCCCAAGCCCACCGGCAACGAGACGATCACCCTGGAGTCCGGTCGCCTCGTGAAGGTGACCCTGCGCCTCACGTCGCCCACGAGCCGCACCTATGTGGTAGTCGACGACGCGCTCCCCGCCGGCCTCGAACCGGTCAACGAGGCGTTCGCGACCAGCGCCCAGGGCGTGCTGGAGGAGGCCGACACTGGGTCGGACCGGTGGTGGGGCTCCTTCACCCACACCGAGATGCAAGATGAACGCGTGGTCCTCTTTGCCGATTACTTGCAACAGGGCGAGCACACCTACAGCTACGTTGCCCGCGCCACGACTGCCGGCACGTTCGAGCACCCGCCCGCCAAGGCAGAGATGATGTACAAACCCGAAACGCGCGGCCACACCGCCACCGGCACCCTGGTCGTTGAGTCTCCACAGCCCACGGCTGCTGTCGAATAGGAAAGAGGATCTTCACGGGTCTGTCATTTCACCTACCGGGGGCATTTCGTATACTGGAAGCACTTCCGGGGCGGGTCTCTCTGTACCTTCTCGGGTCTCTCTGTACCAATCTATTCGTATATGATGATCCCCGCTACACGCCTGCGTTTTCCGTTCCTAGTGCTCGTGTTCTGTGTTGTTGCCATGCCCGCAGCGGCGCAGAACCTGCCCCTTTCCATCGATACACCGGTGCCCGGCACGGAGGGGTATGACGACGCGATTCCTACGCCGACGGAGGTGATTGGGCACGAGATTGGCACCCGTCACACGCGGCCTGCACAGGTGGTCCGGTACTTTGAGGCTGTGGCCGAAGCCAGTGACCGGGTGGTGCTCCGCGAACACGGCCGCACCTACGAGGGGCGTCGCCTCATCCACGCGATCGTGACGAGCCCGAGCAATCACGAGAACCTCGGTCAGATCCGGCGCACCAACCGGCAGACCACGCTCAATCCGGGCCAGGTGTCCGACGCAGACCTGAAGGATCGCCCCGCCGTCGTCCTGATGGGCTACAGCATCCACGGGGACGAGGCGAGCGGGACGGAGGCTGCCCTGCTGCTGCTCTACCACTTGGCAGCCGGAAATGGGCCAGACGTGAACGCGGTCCTCCAGAACACGGTCACCCTCGTCGACCCGATGTTCAACCCCGACGGCCGCGACCGCTTTGTCGACTGGGTGAATGGCAATCGAGGGGAAACGCCGACCGCCGATCCACAGGACCGCGAGCACAACCAGCCGTGGCCGAGTGGGCGCACCAACCACTACTGGTTCGACCTGAACCGCGACTGGCTCCCGGCGCAGCATCCGTCGTCTCAGGGGCGTCTGGAGTACTTCCATCGCTGGAAGCCGCAGTTTCTCACCGACTTCCACGAGATGGGCTCGGAGGCCACCTACTTCTTCCAGCCCGGGGTGCCAAGCCGTACAAATCCAAACACGACGGCTCGTAACCAGGAGCTCACGGGCGAGATGGCGGAGTACCACGCCGATTACCTGGAGCGGATCGGCTCTCTCTTCTACACCCGCGAGACATACGACGACTTCTACTACGGGAAAGGCTCCACCTACCCGGACGTGAACGGCACCGTCGGCATCCTCTTCGAGCAGGCCTCCTCCCGCGCCCTAAAGCAGGAGACAGAGAAGGGCGTGATGACATACGCCTTCACCGTCCGAAACCAGTTCATGACGTCTCTCTCCACGCTGAAGGGCGTTGTGGAGATGCGGATGGATCTGCTCACCTATCAGCGCGACTTCTTTGCAAACCGCGATGAAGCCCTGCAAGACACCGAAACGGCAGCCTATGTGATAGATCGGTCCGAAAATCCCACGCGGGCACGAGCAATGGCGCAGACGCTCGCCCGCCACGACGTGCGGATGTTCGATCTAGGCGAACAGGTCCAGGCCGACGGGCAGACTTTTCAGCCGGGTGAGGCTTACATGGTCCCGCTCGATCAGCCGCAGGGGCGCTTCGTGAAGGCGGCGATGGAGCGCACCTCGTCGTATCCCGACTCGATTTTTTACGACGTGTCGACCTGGACGCTGCCGCTCGCCTATGGCGTCGAGTACGCTGCCGTGACCGATGCACCGGGCCGAGGAGAGCAAATCCAGGATCACAGCTACCAGAGCGGAGAGGTGGTCGGCGGACGCTCGCAGTACAGCTATGTGCTGCCGTGGGGCCGCTATTTTGCGCCACGGGCTGTACAGCGCCTCCACAACAATGACATCCGCCCCCGCGTCATGACCGATTCCTTCACGGCCCGGGTCAACGGCTCGACGCAGTCGTTCGGGCGGGGCGCCATCATGATTCAGGTGCAGCAGCGCGACGTTCCAGCGGACACTGTCCACAGCGTCGTCCAGCGCATTGCGGCGGAGGACTACGTGAACGTCTACGCCGTGGACCAGGGGCTGACGCCGGAAGGGCCGGACCTCGGCGGTCGAAGCTCCGAGATCCTGAATCCCCCGAAGGTCGCGATCATCACGGGCACGGGTGGTGAGTCGCGCTACGGCGGGGCCAGCGCGTACAATGTGGGGGAGGTATGGCATCTCCTGAGCGAGCGGATGAACGTGCCGGTCTCGCTTCTCGATCTGTCCAGCGTCGAGTACGCCGATCTGGATCGCTACAACACGATGGTCCTCGCGGGTGGAGACTTCGACGATCTTCCGGAGGAGAAGGTCAGCGAATGGGTACAAAGCGGCGGAACCCTAATCGGGATCGAGGATGCCGTCGAGTGGCCCATTGAGCACGAGCTGGTGGAGCTGGAGGAGCGAGAGTTGGACGTCGATTCTCTGGTTCAGAATCAACCGTATGCGAGCCTGCCCAATGCCTATGGTGCGCAAGGGATCGGGGGATCCATCTTTGAAACGCACCTGGACACAACACATCCCGTGGCGTACGGCTACGACGAGACGGTCCCCGTCTTCCGCGTGGGTGCGGGTTTCTACGATCCGAGCGACGAGCCCGGGTCCAGCGTGGGCACCTACGATGCGGAGACGCCTCGCCTCAGCGGCTACCTGTCTGAGGAGCAGGCCGAGCAGGCCCAGGGCGCGGCGTCCATCGAGGCGCACGAGGTAGGTGGGGGACAGGTCGTTCTGTTCATGGACAACCCCAACTTCCGCGCGTTCTGGTACGGCACGAATGGGCTCTTTCTCAACGCTGTGTACTTTGGCCAGATTCTGTAGGGGGGCAGGCGCGATGCGTGACGAGTGAAGCGTAAGAAAGCACGAACCGTACTCACACATCACGGTTCACGAATCACGCCTCTGATCGCTTTTACATCAAGTCGCTTCTGCCGATGTCAAACCGCCTCGCCGACGAGCAAAGCCCCTACCTCCGCCAGCACAAGGACAATCCGGTGGAGTGGTACCCGTGGGGTGAGGAAGCCTTTGCGACGGCTCATGAAGAGGACAAGCCGATCTTTCTGTCCATTGGCTACTCCACGTGTCACTGGTGCCACGTCATGGAGCGGGAGTCCTTCGAGGACGAGGAGGTGGCCGCGGTCCTCAACGACGGCTTCGTGCCGATCAAGGTGGACCGCGAGGAGCGGCCGGACGTGGACAGCATCTACATGGACGTGTGCCAGATGATGCGGGGGCAGGGCGGCTGGCCGCTGACCATCCTTCTCACGCCCGACCGCAAACCCTTTTTCGCGGCGACGTACCTGCCGAAGGAAGGCCGTTTTCAGCAGACCGGCTTGATGGACCTGCTGCCCCGCGTGCAGACGCTCTGGGAGACGGATCGGGAGAAGCTCCTCGACGACGCTGAAGAGGTGACCAATCTTCTCCGCCGCTCTACCGAAGAGCAGGAGGGGGGCGACGCGCCTGGCCCGCAACTTCTCGCTGAGGCGACCCGGCAGCTCTCGCGGCAGTTCGACCGGACACACGGCGGGTTCGGGTCGGCCCCGAAGTTTCCGGCCCCGCACAACCTGCTCTTTTTGCTCCGCCACTGGCATCGCACCGGCGAGGAGCGGGCGCTGAACATGGTCACCGAGACGCTCGACCAGATGCGGGTCGGGGGGCTGTTCGACCAGATCGGGTACGGATTTCATCGCTATTCGACCGACCAACGGTGGCTGCTCCCACACTTCGAGAAGATGCTGTACGACCAGGCGATGCACGTCCTGGCGTACACGGAAGCCTATCAGGTGACGGGCCAGGATCACTATGAGACTACCGCGCGCGAAGTGCTCACCTACGTCTTGCGGGATCTACGAGCTTCCGATGGCGGGTTCTACTCGGCCGAAGACGCAGATAGCCTGAATGAGGAGGAGGAAATGGAGGAGGGGGCGTTTTACGTGTGGTCGACCGATGAAATTCGGGAACTGTTGGATCCGGAGCTCGCAGAGCTCGTGATCGACATCTACAACATGGCCCCCGAAGGCAATTACCAGGAGGAGAGCACCGGAGAGCGGACGGGCAAGAACGTGTTGCACCTCGATCGGTCTCTGACCGACGAGGCCGACCGTCGAGAGATGGACGAAACGGTGCTGCGAAAGCGTTTGGAAACCGCCCGTACCACGCTGTTTGACGCCCGCTCGGAGCGTCCGCGCCCGGGCCTCGACGACAAGGTGCTCACGGACTGGAATGGCCTCATGGTGGCGGCCCTCGCGAAGGCCGCTCGCGTCTTCGACGAGCCCGAGTACGAAACGACCGCCCGGCAAACCGCCCAGTTTCTGCTCGATACGATGCACGATGCGGACGGGCGCCTCCTGCATCGGTATCGAGAGGGGGAGGCCGGCATTCGGGCGACGCTTGACGACTACGCGTTTCTGACCTGGGGCCTTCTGGAGCTGTACGAAACGACCTTCGAGCCGCGATGGCTGCGGACGGGCCGCGACCACATGGAGGCCTGTCTTGACCACTTCTGGGACGCGGAGGGCGGCGGCTTCTATATGACGCCGGACGACGGGGAGGCGCTCATCGTGCGGCCCAAGGAGGCGAACGACGGCGCGATGCCCTCCGGCAACTCGGTGCAACTGATGAATCTCCTGCGATTGGCGCGGTTCACGGGCCAGGCCGAGTTCGAAGACAAGGCGGCGGCGCTGAGTCGATGGGCGGGGTCGAGTGCTCGGAGTCGGCCCACCGGGTTCACGGCGCTGCTTGCGGGGCTCCATTGGGCGGTGGGCATGCCCCGAGAGGTCGTTGTGGCTGGGGAGAGGGGTGCCGAAGACACGCAGGCGCTCATCGACGTGCTCCGCGACAGCTACACTCCGACGACCGTCACTCTTCATCGTCCGCCCGGCGACGCTCCCGAGATTGCCGATCTCGCGCCGTTCACGGCTCCGCAGACGCCCCTCGACGGGCAGGCTGCAGCGTATGTGTGCCGGGACTTCCAGTGCGAAGCGCCGACGACCGATCCTGGAGACTTCAGAGAGCAGCTCTCTGATCGAGGCGTCTGATTAAATCACCCTTGACGGGCACGGTTACAGGTCGACGCGCAGTGGCGCGTCGCTGTTGGTTTCGGCATTCCTGTTCAATACCTTCATTCCGTTTTCCATGCGAGACGTCTACATTGCTTCTGCCGTTCGCTCCCCTATCGGCCGCTTCGGTGGCTCATTGCAGGATCATTCGCCCGTCGACTTGGCTGCGCCCGTAATGCGGGCAGCCCTCGATCGGGCCGACGTAGACGGCGGCGGGCTCGACCTCTACATCTTCGGCAACGTGCTGCGGGCCGGCCACGGCCAGCTCGTGCCCCGGCAGGCAGCCCTGAAGGCAGGCATCCCCGAAAGCATCGACGGGTACGCCGTGGACATGGTCTGCGCCTCCAGCATGATGTCGATCATGAACGGCGCGACGATGATCAAGGCCGGGGAGGCCGACCTCATCCTCGCCGGGGGCACCGAGTCGATGTCCGATGCCGGGTACTACCTCGATTCCGGGGCGCGCTGGGGCTACACGCTCTCGCCCGGCGGCGAGCAGTTGCGGGACATCATGCAGCGGGACGGTCTCAGCGACCCGAACAGTGGCAAGGCGATGGGCGAGCAGACCGAGCGGCTCTGCGCGGAGCACGACATCGGGCGCGAGGAGCTCGACGAGATTGCAGCCATGTCGCAGCAGCGGGCCGCGGCGGCGACGGAGGAGGGCTGGTTCGACGATGAAATCACACCCGTCGAGTACGAGACGCGATCGGGTCCCGAGATGCTTGAATCTGACGAGGGCATCCGACCGGACACGACTGCCGAGGGGCTTTCCAACCTGAGCCCGGCGTTCAAGAAGGAGGGGGTCTTGACGGCGGGCAATAGCAGCCAAATTTCCGACGGGGCGGCGGCGATGCTGCTCGCCAGTCCCGACGCGATCGAGGCGCACAGCCTTACGCCGCTTGCAAAGGTGCACCGAGGCGGCTGGTCAGCGCGCGAGTCGTGGCGCTTCCCGGAGGCTCCGATTCCGGCCGTGCACAACGTGCTCGAGGTCACCGACACGTCGCTGGAGGACTACGACCTCTTCGAGAACAACGAAGCATTTGCGATCAACAACATCCTCTTCCACCGCGAGCTGGACGTGCCGTACGACCAGATGAACGTGCACGGTGGGGCCATTGCGCTGGGGCATCCCATCGGGGCGTCGGGCACCCGAATCACCGTCACGCTCCTTCACGCCCTTCGCCAGCACGACGGCACGATGGGCATGGCGGCCATCTGCCACGGGACCGGCGGTGGCGTGGCCCTTGCGATTGAGCGGACGTAGATCCGCTGTCTATTGAGGACGACAGGCAGCGATTCCGCGTACGGCCCGGAGGTGGAGATGCGGTCCTCCGCCGTTGAGGGTGCCTTTAATGCGCCGGGGCGTCTGCTCCCCGTCGAAGGTGAAGGCATCGTCGAGGCCCACCCGGCTGCCGGTCAGCGTCAGTTCGGCGGCGTGGGCGGGCGGGAGGTGAGTGTGGAGGGAACCGCCCACTGTGGTCAGGGACGTGTCGTGCGACGGCATCCCGCGGTAGGTGAGCGCACCGCCTTGAACCTGGGCCTCACACGGGCCGTCGACATCCCGCAGGTCGAGGGGGGCGGCATGGACGGAGACATCTACCGGGCCGTGGATGTCGCGCAGCGTGGTGGGAGCCGCTCGGGCCTGAAGGGTCGTTGCGTCGCTCTCGAGTTGTTGGAGCTTCACTTCGCCGGCCGACCACTGAAGATCGAGGGATGAGCCGGAGCCGTCCTGAACTGTAAGTGTGCCTCCGCTGCCCCGGACGCGAAGGGGACCCGTGAGGCGCTCGGCGGTGGCCGTTCCGGCCATCACGGTGAGGTCGACGGAGCCTGCAAGGTCCGACGCGTCGAGGGCGCCGCCGGGCGCACGGGCCGTCACGTCCAGATCGGGGGGGAGATAAACATCGAGATCAATGGCCGCGTGGTGCGTCTGTCGCCATCGCCAGTCCTCCACGGTCTCCGACAAGGAATCCCCGTAGACGTGCAGACGGTCGCCCGATTGGTGGGTAGAAATGCCTTTCCGGTTGAAGATGTCCCGGGCGACCTCCTCCGAATCGGCGTCCGACACGAATCCGCGAATGTGCACGCGATCGCCCTCGGCGTGGGGACGGAGGCGAACGCGAGCGCCGGGCACGTCGAGCTCGAGACAGTCGAACGTGTCAGCCCCGAACGATACATCCATGACGGCTGCGTTCGGGGAACTTGAACGAGACATAGGGGAACGTCTTCCGGACATCAGCAAGCACAGCACCTACCGGTCTGCCCACCAACTGTTCACCGCTCGATGGATCCCCTGCCTGCATCATTTTTCGACCGCTCCACCGTTCGGGTAGCGCAGGACCTGCTCGGGGCTCGCCTCGTCCATGATCACCCGGAAGCGGGGCGGCTTGTGGGGCGCATTGTGGAGACCGAGGCCTACACCGAAGACGATCCAGCCTGTCACGCCTCGCACCTGTCGACAGATTCGGAGGCCCTTCCCAACGAGGGCCGGGGCCGGGATCTGTTCGCTGCGCCGGGGACGGCCTACGTCTATCTCATCTACGGGATGCACTGGCTCCTCAACGTCGTGACCGAGCCGAAGGGCACAGCGGGAGCGGTCCTGATCCGTGCGATCGAACCCGAGTCAGGGGTCGACTTTATGACGAATGCGCGGGACGTACGGCGCCGAGTAGATCTGACGAACGGTCCGGGCAAGCTTGCTGAGGCCTTCGATGTGGATGAGGACGTCCATGGAGCTGATCTTACCAGGCCCCCGCTGTACTTTGTTGAGGGAAGCGAGGTAGAGGCATCCAGGGTAGCTCAATCGTCGCGCATCGGCATCTCGAAGGCCGTGGATCGGCAGTGGCGGTGGTTTGTGGCAGAGAGCCCGTTTGTCTCGAACGGCACGCCGAG
>CAZBIB010000017.1:0-23723 GCA_964491575.1 uncultured Salinivenus sp.
GCGTGGAATGGTTCTATGTGCTGGAGTGCCGAGCGTTGGAGGGTGGCTCGCCTCAGAATACAATGTGTGAAGGATTCCGCTAAGTCGCAAGCGGAAAATGTCACAAATCAGATACGTAGCTTCGTGTTCCAAAACGCGTTACATCGTGTGATTATTGCGCTGCAAAATGGGGTCCAGGAGGGGGTTTTTTGGAAAGGCCGCCCTAAGATCGTGTGAAGGAAGTGCAAGTTCCGTCATAACGGCAGGGGTCAATGAAAGGACGCAGACGCGCCCCGACGTTTCGTCGGAAATTGGGGCGAACGTCGGGGGTGGCGTTTCTTCGTCCTGTTCGTCTATTTGTGAAGTGTCTCCATCACTGGTTGCCTACGACCACACCTTGTCCAGAATTATGTACGATTTGCCTGCTCGCCTCCACGGGGTTCTCTTCCTCTGTGTGCTGCTCTTTAGTTGGTTTTGCATGCTGCCTGTTACAGCGCAGGGTCAGGACAGCTTACCCTCCGAAACGGCAATCGTCATTCACGGCGGGGCCGGGTCGATTCGTGCCAACGAGATGAGCGATGATCAGGAGGAGGCGTACCGCACGGCGCTGCGTACGGCCCTCCAGGAGGGAAACGAGATGCTCCAAAATGGGGGTAGTGCGCTAGACGCCGTTCAGGCTGCCATCACGACGATGGAGAGCGATACGCTCTTCAATGCGGCGCGCGGGGCGGTGCTCACGAGTGAGGGCACTGTGGAGCTGGATGCCTCCATCATGGATGGCAAGACGCGCAACGCCGGGGCGCTCACGGGTGTGAAAACGGTAAAGCATCCGATCCGGCTGGCGCGGGCCATCATGGAGGAGTCCCCCCACGTGATGTTTGCCCAGGACGGCGCCGAGGCGTTCGCCAAGCAGCAGGGGCTCGAATTGGTAGAGAACGACTACTTCATCATCGAGTCGCGTCGCTCGGGGGACGCGACGGGCGCGGCGGATCCACCAGCGTCGGCCCCGGAGGATAAAAAGTTCGGAACGGTAGGGGCCGTCGCCCTCGACGCGGATGGCAATCTGGCGGCGGGAACCTCCACAGGGGGCATTTCGGACAAGAAGTTCGGGCGTGTGGGCGACTCGCCGATCATTGGGGCAGGCACGTACGCCTCGAACAAATCCTGCGCCGTGTCTGCGACGGGGCAGGGCGAGTACTTCATTCGCGGCGTGGCGGCCCACAGCGTCGCATCGCGCGTCCGGTTCGGCAATCTCTCGCTCGACGAAGCCGCCCAGGCCACGATTGACGAGATCAAGGAGCTGGGCGGAGTCGGCGGCGTGATTGTGCTCGACCGTGAGGGCAATATGACTATGCCCTTCAGCACCGCCGGCATGTTTCGAGCCTACGTCAACACCGACGGCGAGTCCGCCGTCCAGATCTTCGACCGAGAGGGAGAGCCGTAGCCCCTCCCTCTCGCCGCCGACGGGCAATGAGGGCGTCGACCCTGGAAATAGGAACCCGTCTACGAGGCCATCTCGGCGGCGTCTCGCTTGAGGGCCTCGACGTGAGTAAGCTCCTCCCACGGGAAACTAGGGCGACCGAAGTGGCCGTACGCAGCAGTCTTCCGGTACCGAGGCTTCAGGAGGTCGAGCCGGTCGATGATAGCGGAGGGAGAAAGATCAAAGTGGTCGCGCACTACCTCACAGAGTGCCGGATCGGGCATGACGCCGGTGCCGTTCGTCGACACGTCGATCGAGACTGGCTCGGCCACGCCGATGGCGTAGGCGATCTGCACGAGGGCCTCGTCGCAGAGCTCCGCCGCCACCAGGTTTTTGGCCACGTGCCGGGCGGCGTAGGTGGCGCTCCGGTCCACCTTTGAGGGGTCTTTGCCGCTGAAGGCGCCGCCGCCGTGTGCCCCCTTTCCGCCGTAGGTGTCTACGATAATCTTCCGGCCCGTAAGGCCCGTGTCGCCGTGCGGCCCCCCGGTCACGAAGCGGCCCGTGGGATTGACGTGGAGGATCAGCTCGTCGTCCAAAAGCTCCGTGGGGAGGGCGCGGGGGAGGAGGATGTCGCGCACGTCCGTCCGAATTTTCTTTTGCGGCACCCCGTCGTCGTGCTGCGTAGAAACCACAACGGTGTGCACTCGCCGAGGGGTCGCGCGGTCGTCCTCGTACTCAATGGTCACCTGACTCTTCGAGTCGGGCCGCAGGTACGGCATCTTGTCCGTCTCCTTGCGGAGGTGGGCGAGCTCCTGCACGAGCCGGTGGGCAAATGTGATGGCCATCGGCATCAGCTCCGAGGTTTCCCGGCACGCGTAGCCAAACATGAGGCCCTGATCGCCGGCGCCCTGCTCCTCGCCGCCATCGACGCCTTGACTGATGTCGCTGCTCTGAGCATGAAGGCTGCTGAGCACCCCACACGAGTCCGCGTCGAACCGGATGCGCGGATCGGTATACCCGATGTCGCGGATGACATCACGCGCGATCTCCCGGGGCTCTACGGTGGCCTGCGATGTGATCTCGCCGCTGAGTACGACGAGCCCGGAGGTTACGAGCGTCTCGACGGCCACCCGGCTCTGGGGATCTTCCGCCAGGTGGGCGTCGAGGATGGCATCGGAGATCTGATCGGCAATCTTGTCGGGATGGCCTTCCGAGACCGACTCGGAGGTGAAGCGGTACGCCATGAATATTAGTCAATCCAGGTGACAGAGAATCCTCTGCAAAAGAAGGAGCGAGCGGCTACGCGCGAAAGGCAGAAAAGAGGGGAAAGTTTCGCAGAATGAACGGTAAAATAAGGAGCGAGCCCTTCATTGCCAACGCCACTTTGTAAAGACACGCCCAACACAGGTCTGAGATCGGCTCTACGAGTGCGAAGCTTGCATCAAACGGAGGGGGGACGTTGCTTCTCCACGGCCCCCGTTGTAGTTTTGCACGGTTGAGAACCTGTTTGGCGAGATGTCTGCGGCCTGCGACCTTGTGGCTCTCGCGCAATGAGCCTTCGGCATATTACCTGGTACCGACAGCTGTCGTGTACAAGGTTCATTTGAGTGGTTCATTGCGGCTTCGCCCACTGTGTCTCGGTTTCCCATCCGCTCGCAAAACAGATTCTGAATGCCACCCGTCCCGGTGAGGTCCAACTCTGCTTTGGGACCCGCGTGCTCGCGCCCTGAGCGACGGATCCTCTGTCCGAACGGGACGGACCGGCACCGATCATTCCTTCATCTGTACGATTCTCATCAACGACACTGCTACCCATGGCCAGCGATATCGAAGACACGGTCAAGTCGATCATCGTCGACAAACTGGGCGTCGACGAGTCGGACGTCACTCGCGATGCCTCCTTCACGAACGATCTGGGTGCCGACTCGCTCGACACCGTTGAGCTCATCATGGAGTTCGAGAAGGAGTTCGATCTGACGATTCCGGACGAGGAGGCCGAAGAGATTGCGACGGTTGGAGACGCGATTGACTACCTCGAAGAGAAGACGTAACTCCTCTGCTCCCGCGCTCCGGCGACCCCATCCGACCGTCTCGTGCGGCTCGCCGGGCGTTCGTGGATGACCGGGCTTGGGGTCGGGAGACACCACATCTCTCCGTAGGCGCATTCAACAGAAGCATGGCTGGCACGTCACGTCGCGTCGTCGTTACGGGCATGGGGGCGCTCACGCCCCTCGGGCTCTCTGTAGACGAGTACTGGGAAGGGCTCGTGGAGGGTCGGAGCGGTGCGGCCACCATCGAGTCGTTCGACCCGGAGGGGCTCCGCGTGACCTTTGCCTGCGAGCTTGACGGCTTCGATCCGGAAGATTTCCTCGATGCCAAGCAGGCGCGGCGCGTCGACCCCTTCAGCCAGTACGCCCTCGTCACGGCCGATCAGGCCGTGCAGGACGCCGGGCTTGACCCAGAGGCCATGGGTCAGGAGGAGAAGGACCGCACGGGGGTGATCTACGGCACCGGCATTGGCGGAATTAAGACGTTTCGGGATCAGACCGAGGAGTTCATCGAGGGGGACGAAACCCGCACCTCGCCGTTCTTTATCCCGACGCTGATTCCCGACATCGCTGCCGGACAGATTGCAATGAACCACGGCTTCCGGGGCCCCAACCACGCGATCGTGTCGGCCTGTGCCACGGGCAACCACAACATCGGGGACGCCTACCGCATGATCCGGGAGGGCGACATGGACGCGGCCCTGTGCGGCGGCACCGACGCCTGCGTGACGCGGCTCGGCATCGCAGGCTTTGCCAGCATGCGGGCCCTGTCGACTCGCAACGACGATCCGGCCCACGCGTCTCGCCCCTTCGACGCGCACCGCGACGGCTTTGTGATGGGCGAGGGCGCCGGGGCCCTTTTCGTCGAAAGCCTGGAACGAGCGAAAGCCCGTGGGGCCACCATCTACGCCGAAATCCTCGGGATCGGGATGTCGGCCGACGCCCATCACCTGACGGCGCCCGACCCGGAGGGTGGCGGGGTATGCCTCGCCCTCAACCGCGTACTCGACAACGCCGGGATCGAACCGACCGATGTCGACTACATCAACGCCCACGGCACCTCTACCCCCCTCGGCGACGAGGCCGAGACGAAGGCGCTCAAGAAGGTCTTCGGCGACCACGCCTACGAGCTGAACGTGTCATCCACGAAAAGCATGACGGGACACCTGCTGGGAGCGGCGGGGGCCATCGAGGCCATCGCTACCATCCAGGCCCTTCGGCACGACGTGGTGCCACCGACGATCAATTTCGAGGAACCGGACCCGGACTGCGATCTCGACTACACGTTCAACGAGGCTGAAGAACGCCCGGTAACCGTGGCGCTTTCCAACGCCTTCGGGTTCGGCGGCCACAACACTTCCCTCGCCCTCCAAGCGTATGACGAGTAGGACCGACGTGCAGGCCTCGGGCGGGTGCGACGGCAGCCGTCAGCGGAAGTTGATCTCGTCGACAATGTCCGATTCGAACTCGCCGTTGAGGCGCTTACGCCACTTGCGCCGGTTCATGTGAAGCTCCTGGCGCCAGGCGGCGGACGTGATCTTTACGTACAGCGTCGAGTCCTTCATCCAAGCCGACTCGGTGACCTCGTTGATCTTGGGACCGGCCACGGACGCCCACGTCTCGATGACGCGCGCCTCGTCGATTCCTTCCTGCACTCCGAGTTCGTCGATCACCTCTTTAAGGACCTCCCCGAGCGGACGGGGGCCGTCGTTTGCGGACATGGTAGGCAGCGGGCAGTGATTGGAAACGGAAAAAAGCTGTTGTCCCCTACGCCGCACGGGCCGGCATGTGCCAGGAACCGACACCCGACATCGTTACCTTCGCCTGGAGAACGGCGGCCCCATTTTACTGCCCAAGATCTCGCCGCGCAGGATCCGTTAGGCTTCGCTTGCATCCCTCACACCTCCGGAATGATGCGTCTCGCTCTCGTCCGTGTTCTCGTAGTTACCGCCCTCCTCGGGATTGCGGTTCGTCCGGGAGAGCCCGCCGTCGCGCAGGACGAGCCGGTGCCCCCTCCCGACACGACGAGTGTCACGCTCACGGAGGCCCTCACCCAGGCGCTAAACGCCAGCCCGGAGGTCGACCAGCGGCAGGCCCAACGGCAGTTTGCGGCGGCCCGGCGCGAGGAGGCCCGTGCCAACCGGTTCCTCACGGACCTTTCGCTGAGCACCGCGCATTCGTTCGCCCCGGGGCTCGACAACGTGCCGCCCGGCGTTTCTGAAGACCGGATCTACCTTGAGCCGGGCGTCGACAACGACTGGTCTCCCGAGGCGCTCCGTCCCTTCAATCGATTCGAGATTTCGGCTCGCCAGCCGATTTGGACCTGGGGCGAGCTGTCGGGCAACATTCGGGCCGCCCGGCACGGGGTGGGCGTGGAGGCAGCGCGCGTGGAGCAGAAGGCCCTGGAGGTGGCCGCCCGCGCGGGCGAGGTCTACTACAACCTGCTGCTCACCGAGGCGCTCGACCGGCTCGCTGACCGCACCCAGGAGGTGATTGACCGTGCAAAGCGAGAAATCCAGCGTCTGCTGGACGAAGGCGACGAGAGCGTAAGCCAGGCCGACCTCTTCCAGACGCGCCTGACGGAGGAGGAGTACAAACGCCGCGTCGTCCAGATCAACCAGAACCAGGCGACGGCGCGGTCGGCCCTGCGGCGCCTGCTCTTCTTGCCGGAGGAGACCACGGTGGAGCCTGCCTCCGACGAGCTTCAACCGCTCGAGTTTTCTGTCCATCCCGACTCGCTCGACTACTACATCCAGCGGGCCCTCCAGAATCGCCCGGAGATCGATCAGGCCGAGGCAGGCGTGAAGGCGCGCCGGGCCCTCGTGGACGTGGCGCAGTCCGACTACTATCCCAAGATCGGTGTGCAGGCCAGCCTGTCGCAGAGCATCACGCTTCCGGAGCGTCCCAACCCCGACAATCCCTTCGTGGGAGACTCCTACATGGGCACCGGCACGCGCACTGGTATTGGAATCCAGCAAAACCTCAACTTTGGACAGACGGAGGCGCAGGTCGAGCAGGCCCAGGCGGAGCTCGAAGAGGTGAAGCATCAGCAGACCGCGGCCCGGCAGCTCGTGCGCTTCGAGGTGGAGGAAGCCTACCGCTCGCTCATCACGGCCAAGACGAACGTCGAGTCGCGCGACCAATCTACCACCATTGCCGGCGAGTGGCTGCGGACCGAGCAGGTCAATTTCGATCTTGGATTGGGGAGCACGGAAGATCTCGTGGAGGCCGTGCGGGCCGATCTGGAGGCTCGCGCCCAGTATCTCGAAGCAGTAAAGCAGTACAACGTGGCCGTGCTTGAACTCCTGAACGCCACGGGCACGCTCGCCGAGCGGGCAAAGAGCGGTACGCTTCTTGAAACCAGACCGTAATGAGCAACGCCCGATGCGCATTTGTAGTGCGCACTCCGTGACGCTTGACGGCTCGATGCGTGATGCAACGCGTCGCGAAGATGGGCTCTTGCCGACTGTTTTTTGCTCACCATGAATGCCACTCGTATGACTCGTTTTCGCCTCTACGTTTCCGTATTGCTCGCCGCCATTCTCCTTCTGAGCGTGGGCGCCGCCCCCGCATGGGCTCAGACCGAAAGCGCCACAGCGTCCGAAATCCGGCAGATGCTGGAGAAGCGGGACCAGCAAATCAAGGATATTCTCAGTGGCACGGACGACTACACCGCCGAGCAGCGACAGGAGTTGAAGGAGCTGATTAACGGCTTGATTGACTTCCGCATGATGGGCAAGCGTGCCCTTGGGCCACACTGGGAGGATCTGAGCGCCGAACAACGCGACGAGTTCGTCTCGGTCTTTCAAGACGTGGTACGGGCCCAGTCGATGAGCGACCTCGGGGTGTACAACTCAAAGGTCACGTACGACCAGATAGAGGTACACGGCGACAGTGCCTTCGTGCGCACCTATACGAAGTATGAGGGAAGAACGACCCCGGTGGAATACGTGCTGGGACTTCGCGAGGGCGAGTGGCGGGCCGAGGACATCATCGTAGACGGCGTGAGCACCGCGGAGGGGTACGCTCGATCCTTCCAGACGGTCGTCCGCCAGCGCGGCTTCGACGCGTTGATGAAGAGCCTCCAGAAGAAGCGAGAGGAGATCATGGCGAAGAACGAGGCCGGTGATGCCGAACCGCAGGGGTGATGTGCGCACCCACCCAAGTCGTGCCGTCCATGGGCGGCGGTCTGCCAATCGCGGCGCTCACAATTCCGACGGCTCACAGACGGCCCCCGGCCGGGTCACGCCATCTTGTCCGGGAGCGAGAGGTTCTCCAGCTCTTCCCGGTCGTCGACGGTGGCGGCGTCGAGGGCCGAGGTCCCGACGTACGTCAGAAAGTTGAGTCCCCGATCCAGGAGCGTCTGGGCCAGGAGCATGCTTCCCAGGGCAGCCTTTGGAATCTGGAGCGCCCCCGAGAGCTCCAGCCCCGCCCCCATGAAGACGAGGTTCCGGGCCGGCACAAACGGAATCCGGTCCACGACAATGTGCAGGGCCAGCAGCGTAATCCAGCTCCCCACGGACACCTCGGGAATCACTACGGCCCACTGTGTAACCTGCAGGCCCGCGTTGACCAGGAACCGGATCAGATGTGCTCCCCCAATCCACAAGAGGAGCGAGGGAGAAAGAGAAAAAATTGTGCGGCGGAACGTGATGCCTACGGCAACAATGCAGATCAGAAGAGCAAGACCCGCCGCGACCGTTGACATCTCGTCGGGAAAGTACTGAGCGAGCAGTTCGATTTGCCCGGAGAGGAAAAAGGCCGCCAGCAGCAGGAAGGCGACGCTGGTGGAGGCGACCGAGGAAATGATGGTGTTGTCCTTGATCGTTTCGAAGACCTCCCGGTACCTGAGATTGGTGTGGCGTTGGGCCCAGAGGGAGAAGTACGCTTCCCCCGAGTAGCCCAGCACGTCGTTGTTGAGCACGCGCTTGCGGAGCAGGGCCGGGAGCAGCCCCCTGGCGGTTGCATTCCATGCTTTTCCGTAGATCGCCACCTCCGCAATGGGGAGATTGGCATACATTAGGAGGAGCAGGATGTAGAACCAGGGCGTCGTGGGGAGCGCCTTCCACACCCGCCCCCATCCAATGTCGGTAAACTGGTACGCGAGGTATGCAATGATGCCGGCCATGAAGAACCAGCGGACGCCGGTGAGGAGGCGCTGCCCCACCCGACTGTCCTGAAACTGCGCCCACCGGGTCCTGGCGGTGTCAAAACGTTCGGAAAGCCACGTCTGCATAAGCAGGACAGGAAACTACAAGGGACCGTAGCCGAGGTCGCGCATCAGATCCGTAATTTGCGCCTGCCTGAGCCCTTCACGGAAGCGCTCTTTGGCACTCGGGACGTCCGTCCAGTGTCGGAGCCGGTCGGTGTCGATGATTTGTCGTGCGTACTCGCAAACCGGACCGGGAAGGGAACGATTCTGGAGCTCATAGATCGACCGGAGGTACTCACACGGGGCGTCGCAGACGTCCTCGTACCGGAGCCGCAGGAATCGCGGCCCGAACGCGGACTGGGCGTGGCGCTGACACACCTCGATCTGTGCTCCCCACAGGGCCAGCGCCTTCACGTATGGCGGAGCCTCGCGCACCGCGTCCAGGCGCTGGAGGGCGGATTCCGGGATGGTTTCACTCTGTGCATCGTCGAGGAGTCGGAGGCCGGCCTCGAAGTCCTCGTCGAGCTGGTACGCCCCAAAATAGGCGTGCTCTGAGAACACCCGGCGCAGGGTGCCGGACGAGAACGGAAGCAGGCGGCCCAGGAGGGGCCAGTCCATCCGTACTCGCTCGCCCGACGCGGTGGTGAGCTGCGACCATACGACCGACCGGGGGTCACGCACGAGGTGCACGAACGAGGCCTCCGGGAACGTCCGGGCGAACCAGGGCACCATCCAAAACGCTCGGTTGAACTGCAGAAGCGGCTCCTTGTCGGTGTCGGTCAGGTAGTGCAGATAGGTCGCCAGGGCGGGGGCCTCGTCGTTCGATCCAAGCAGGCGGGGCCAAGCCGGGAGGGGCGAGCCGAGTTGCGACTCCAGCCGATCGAGGAGGGGCGCGTACTCCGCGTAGAGCGACGACTTCGGGTGATCGGGCCGGGAGTCGTGCACCTCGCGAGCGTGATCAAGCACGTTGGGATGGAGGGGCTCGTAGAAACAGCGCATCCGCTCGTCCCGGCGCAGCATCCGAAAGAGCGCCGTCGTGCCCGATCGAAATGCACCCTGAAGAAGAAGCATGACGCGGCGGGAAAGCAGCGGAAAGGACGCCGGGGGAGCACTCTGCGCCGTTCCATCAAGGCGCTGCGGGATAGAAAGATTCAATCCACAGGCGCATCCTCTGCAAAAATCCTTCGTCACGCCCTCTCGCGGGTCAGGAGGTCGTAGATGCGATCAGCGATGTGGTCCCAGCTCGCCTCGCGGACGGCCCGGCGGCGCCCCTGCTGGCCAAGTGTCTCGGCGAGGTCGGGGTCCGCAAGAACGCGAAGGGCGGCCTCGGCGAGGGCGTCGGGGGCGTTGGGGGGCACGAGCAGGCCCGTCTCCCCGTCCCGCACGGCGTCTGGGATGCCGCCGGAGCGGGCGCCGATGACAGGCGTGCCGCAGGCATTGGCCTCCAGGAAGACGAGCCCAAAGCCCTCTACGTCCGGGGGATCCTCGCGGGCCGGCATCACGAAGAGGTCGGCGGCGCTGTAGTAGAGCGGGAGCTGGTCGTGATCGACATCACCCACGAACCGGACGCGGCGTTGGAGCCCGAGGCGGTCGGCAAGTCGTTCGAGCCGGGCTTGATCCGGCCCCGTGCCCGCGATCACGTACGTCACGTCGGGGCAGCCCTCGGCGATGGTCGGGAGGGCTCGCAGGACCGTGTCGATTCCCTTTCGGGGGACGAGACGGCCCACCGTCAGCAGGAGCGATCGGTCGGAGAGGCCGAGGCGCTGCCGCAGCGCGGTGTCGTCCTGCGGGCGAAAGCGGTCCGGGTCGACGCCGTTCGGCACGACGTGCACGCGATGAGACGGAATGCCTCGATCGTGCAGCAGGCCGGCGGTGTAGCGGCTCACGGGGAGGAACGTGTCGACCTGGTGGAGCAAAAACTGCCGGAAACGGTCGTACTCAGCGTCGAGGCCGGAGCCGGCAGGAGCGGGATTGAAAAGTAGCTCGCGGCCGTGGGCGGCGCAGATGATGCGGCGGGGCCGTCCGAGCAAGGCACGCGCGAGGACCGACGCGACCACCGTCTGCCACTGCGCGTGAACGGCCACGTCGGCCTTCAGCGACCGCGCCCGGAACGGAAGCACCGGCAAGAGGGAAAGGGGAAGAAGGTCCGGGCGGCCCGGCAGTCGGGTGACAGGAAAGGGAACAGTGCGATCGACCGTCGCCGCGTTGGGACGGCGAGGAGCCATGACTTCCAGTGTCTCTCCCCGCGCCGCTAGCCGACGGGTCACCTCCCATGAGTACGTCTGGATGCCTCCGACGTCGGGCGGGTAGTCCTGAGTTACGAACAGCAGGCGCATGGGCGGGGAGAGGAAGGAGCGAGCACTGACAATTGTCTGTGCGCTAAGGAGGGCACCGGGCGATGTTCCCGCAGCACCGGCCACCTCCCCGCTCGGCGGTAGGGCGAGGCAGCCCCGGTGAGCCTCTCCCCTATTCGATCTTCCCGACTGGGACGGTTGGCGACGACCGCGCGGTGGAGATCCGATCGATGAGGACATCCCAGGGAAACGCCAGCAGGATGAGAAGCGCTGTGGTCCACCAGAAGACGATATTCATCGTAACGATAATTCCGATGTGCATCGTGAGGAGGAGAAACAGGATGGGCCGCCGAAAGCGTCGCCACCACATGAGGACGGCTAAGAACTCCGCCAGGTGTCCAAAGGCCAGAACCAGCGTACCCCAGGTCGCATCGGAGAGAATCAGCTCCTGGAGCATGTTGGGGTCGAACATGCCGAATTTGGCCATCACGTCGACGCGCCGCTCGGCGATCCACATCCAAAGATGATGGCCGTTGGCCCAGTGAAGCCCTGTGCCGACGAGTTTGCAGAAGGCCGAGGAGGTGTAGCCGAGGCCGATGAAGAAGTAGAGGAAGCCGAGCGTAAATCGCCGCCGTCGTTTCTCGTCTGAGAAGAACAGAAGGGCGAGCCCGAGCCCGAAGACTCCCATGCCGACGAGGTTGGACCCATGGGATATTTCCCCGAGGATGTACCGTGAAACGTACTGAAGGTGAAAGAGGAAAAGGGCGAGGGCGTACGCGGGCCGCCAGGCCCGGGCGAAGCCGAGCACGACGAGCACGGCGATGAGGCCCGCATTCCCAACCGCGAGGTAATCGTCGAACATGAACGAAACGTCGAGGTACTGGGCCAGACCGAGCTCAAGCAGAGGCGCACTAATGTTTGCCTGAATGTACCAGCCCCACTTCCAGCACAGAATGATCGTGAAGCCGCCGAGGATGGCCTCGACGATACGGAAGTGAAGACGTTCGCCGAACGACTCGGGACGCCCAAAGTTGAACAGTTCACGTCCAAGCTGGTCAACGAAACGAGAGACGGAAGCAGACAGAGAATGACTTGGCATGGGGAGACGACTGCTCAGGAAAAGAAACTACCGGGACAATCGGAGGCGGACTACACTTGAGTCCACGGACGCATCGAGGGACGGATGGAGATGCGTCGCCTCGTCCGAAAATAAAATCAGGGGCGTGGCCGTTATAGAGACGGAGTCGTCGACCAACGTGCCCCGCACTCGCATCACGAGGAGCGGGGAGCTGAAGTCGTACGAGGCGTCGAAAATGCTGCGAAGGCCTCGGAGCCGCTTTTTCGTCCACGTGTCCGTCTTCGAGACGTAGTTGGCAATGTCGTTCTGGTTGATGCCGCGCGGGGCGACCGGAAACGGCTTTCCCGGAAGATTCCCAAAGCGTCTCGTCGTCCACGAGAACGATGTGTCGTTGGGCACCTCGTGGACGAGTGATCGCGTCCAGGGCGTACCAGCCTGAGAGAACATGGGGTAGATGCTGAACGGCCAGAATTCCCCCCGATGCGTGGCAACGAGGAGCACGTACACCACCAGTACGATGCCGACGAGGCGCAGAGCTTTCGTGCGTTGCTGGGTCATGAGAGTGAGACAACAAATGAAACTACATAGAGAAGAAGTGTGGACGAGAACCGGCATCCAGCGAAGCGTCGTCCAGGCCGTTGCACGCTGCCGACGGGCAGCCTGTGTTGAAGAGCCCAAGTTTGTTCGCTCAACCACCAGTGAGACCCGACCCATGGGCGGACAGCGGAAAATCCATGAAGAGAAGGCTCCGGGTCGTTACTTGACGTGGCAGAACGACGACTTACTGCTATAGAAAAGAGGGCGCTCTTATGTGGAATAAGGCCCCTAGCCCAAGCAGCCTGATTTCAACAAGTTGTCCACAGGTACCTCCATCTTAACGTTTCGTCCAAACCTAAAATATCATGAGGATCAGGATGGTTTCTATGCGCTCCTGCCCGTTGAAGTGCCAGCGGCTTTTCCAAAAATTAGGCACTGTCTGATAATACCGTTGCAGAGATTCCCGAGCGAACGCCCCCGAGCAATATGGCCCTGTAATTGGCTTGCCTTCTTCTCATACCGGACCACAAGCCAACGGCGCTCCTCCAAGCGACCGACTTGTCCCTCAACTGTGTTCCGGTGCTTGTGCTTCTGATCATCGCAGGTTGGCAGACGACCCGGTCCCTTTCTGGATTGGACTGGAATGACCGACTCGACATCTCGGTCCAGACACCAATCCCCCTTTCCAGGGGCAACCTCTGTATTTCCAGCATCAACATCTGCATTATGATTCAATACCTCGTTGTCGTCCTCCTCGCTGGAAGTTTCGGGGCCATCCCTCCCGCCGGGTACGCCCAAAATGGCGAGCAAGCCAGTGAGCCGGCCCCCATCGTCCTGGATGATTTCGAGGAGAAAGAGCCGGGGACGTTTCCCGAGGGATGGGTGTTTGTGGCGGAGAATCAGGAGATTCGCTCTTACAAGGAGACGAGAGATCCAGGGGAGACGGTCGTCGTTCGGGAAGAAAACGGCAACCACTTCCTCCGCCTGATCACGGAGGGGGAGGCGCTCCGCTACACGATGCGGAACGGTTTTGAGTTTGAGTGGAGCCTCGAGACGCATCCCCGATTGACGTGGCGATGGCGGGCTCTGGAACTGCCGGAAGGGGCAAGCGAAAAGAACAAAAACGACACGGGCGCGGCCGTGTACGTGACGTTTGGGGAAGACTGGCTGGGACGACCTAAGAGCATTAAGTACACTTACAGCTCGTCGCTTCCGGTGGGCACCGTCGTGTCCTTCGGACCCCTGAAGGTCATTGTCGTCGATTCGGCCTTGGAGCCCCATCAAGGAGAATGGAAATCTGCACATCGGAACATAATAAACGACTATCGGCAGGTCTTTGGGGGCGATCCGCCCAACCAGCCCTTGTCCATCACCGTCTGGAGCGACTCGGACACCACCGGCGACGAGGCAAAGGTCGACATTGATGACCTTACACTGCTTCCCCCTCGATAATCTGTGTCTGAAGGAGGGAGAACCCCCAGAATTCAATTCTCGAAATTGGAGACCGAAGACGTTCGCCGGATGGGCTCCGGAGGCGTGAGAGGTCGTAGATGGAAATCATATGGACCAATCGGAGAACGTTCGCCTTGAAGAGCACGACAAATTGAGAGATTCGCTCCTCACCACCATGTCCACTCCTCGCGAAGGCTACGTCCTTCACAGCTACGGTCTTGATCGATACGTGAAGCACGCTGTGGCGTCGGCGCACACGCTTCGGCGATACGATCAAGATCGGCCTGTAGCGCTGTTTTGCCCGGAACATCACCGGGCTCTGCTGAAGCGTCGGGGGCTGGATACGCTCTTCGAGGTGCTTGGCGAGCTTCCCCCAGAGCACCGGTCGATCGTCGGGTTCAAGCATCATCTCCACCGGTTCAAGGTCTTCGACCGGTCCTTGTTTGTAGACGCCGACGTGGTGTGGTGTCGCAACCCAGATCCTCTCTGGCAGCAGTTTGCCGCCTTCCCGTTCACGGTGACCGGCCTGCAGAACGCCGATCACTTCTTTGGGGGGCCAAAAGGCATCGGAGTGATCGTCGATGTACTGCTGGGCCGCCGTCCGCGCACGCTCCGGCGGTTCGGACTCACCCGGCTGCCTCGGGTGCAGGCTGGGATGATTTACGCCCAGGATGATGCGTGCACCCAGGAGGTCGACGCCGCCGCCGTGTCCTTTCTTGAACGAGCGGACGAGACCCATTTCCGGAGTCGGACCGCCGACGAGGGGCGTAGCGAGGAGACCTGTGAATGGAGCCTCGCCCTGGCCATGAGCAAACTCAACCTGCACGTCTTCCCGTGGCTTCAGGGCTACAACAGCCCGCAGCTCGACTACATCGACAGCCTGACCGACCACGACCCGGATTTTCGAGAGGTCTCGTACCGCCTCTACTCGAATCGCTTCGTGTACAGCCTGCGCGGCATTGCAAACACCACGCTGCGCGAGACGCTGCTGAGCATTGCTGGCTTGCTGCCTGGGATGGGGGAGTACATGGAACTGACGCCGTACGCCCTCCACTTCGGCTGGTTGCACCAGAAGGAGCCTTTCCACGACTTCGCCGAGCGCACCTGGTCACATCTCTCTACCGAGAAAACACAGCCCCGTCGGGTGAGGGTGGGCGACGCAGAGTCGGCATCGGCGGAGTGAGTCGCACCGCGAGGCGGGATAGACTAGCGCCTGACGGAGCGAGGCCGGAACCGGGAGGAGGCGCGCGATCCGGTGGGAAGCCCTCTGTCCATAATGAGAGGCGATCCCTCCCCGGCTCGGAAAGAGCGCGCGACTACGCTATCGGTGCAGAGCGCGACGCGCTGGGATGCCGGATGGGACGGCGGCAAGAACTCGACCGAGAAGGAGCTTGAAAGCAACGTTCGGCTCAGGGACGAGGTGTTTGGATGACGTCCTTCGAAGAGCAGTCCCAGGATTCGACCTCCGCCGGGGAAAAGGCGTACCGGGTTCCTTCCTGTACAGAGGGCACTTGGGTGTCACTGTAGGGAGCCTTTACCCACTCCCAGATCGTCTGGCCCTCCGGCGTCACCTCCACGACGCGACTGGCATGGTTCTCGGTCAGAAGCAAATTTCCATTTGGAAGGTGCTGCCATTTTCCACCAGCTTTCGTGTAGAACGGCGCCGAGCGAGAGGAAGAAAAGAGCACCTTCGTGGAGTCTGTGTGAGGCTGCAGGGCGACAATTCGGCTTCCGCCGAGCATTCGGCCCCGAGGGGTAAAGTCGCGATTGTTGTCGAAGACCCCGATCCATCCATTTCCCATAAAATCAGGATCGTGTTGCATGATAAATGGATCGGAGGCGTGCCACTTCACCGACCGGGTCTCGGGGTCGACCACAAACACGAGGTGGATATTTCGGAGGGATACCAGCAAGTCCCCCGCCTCGAAAAGAGGATACTCGTCCGCCATTGAGGAGGGGAGCGGTTCAACGTCATTCAAATGCGTGGGGTCGGGCCCTGGTAGTTCAGCCATCGGGCTCGCCGGCATGGCCGCAATGTAGGCCTTGCTGAGGTACCGTTCGAGGTCGTTGGCGTAGAGGAGATCGAGAACATTGATCACGCTGAGCAGTCTCCCCGTCGCGGAGACATGAGCAATCTGGTCAACGTATACCGAGTCGCTCAGGCCCGGATAGCCTTTCGGGAATCGATCACTGGTGGTGCGAGGCTTGGGACTAACGTCCGAGATCCAGAAGGAACCGTCCTCGGCCCGCTCAATCGAGTGATGTGTACCGGCAGGCAACCGCCAACGGACGCGGCCACAGGCATCAACGCGGACGGTTCCCCCATGCTCCACATTAAAGAGGATGTCGCCGTTTGGCAGGAGGTGGGAGCCATGGAGGTACCGCTGCCGGTTCAGATTCAGGGAGTCTGGGAACAGTTCGGCCCCGTCGATACGCCACTGGTGAAGGGTTCGTCCTGAACGGTCGAGGATTCTAATCAACGGTTTCCAGCCGTCGGGACCGTGCCACATGGAGGTAATCAGCGTCACGCCCGGCTGAATGCGATCTGGTTTCACGATCCGCACCCCCTTGCGGTCGTGCACCCGTGGCTTCAAGAAGGTCGGGGACTGAAAGAGCGCCCGGGTTTGCTTCCAGGACCGCTCCAGAAAGTCGTTCGGGGGAAGACGCGCGGATCTGAGAGCAAAGCCCCCGAGAAACGCAAGAACCGCGACGGAAAGAACAAAGCTGATTTTCGGGAAAAGGGACCGCATCGATTAGCTCAGGGGACATTCCGGGAATGCAAAAACCAGAGATCGACTCTTGGTGGAGTCCAGTGGACGAGGGACAAGCTTCAGCGGCGCCTCATTTTTACTCTTAAAGTTGGCAGCTCGACCGAAGATGCTACTCGTTCCGCATAAAATCTGCTCTGGATTGATAAACCGAGAGACAAAATTCGAGACAGGGACTAAACAGGCAAACGGAGACAGATGGCCTTGCTGAGCATGCGCTGCTCTCCCGATTGCCTCGGGGCACAGGGAATGGAACGCGTAGCTGCACGTGCGGGGAGAGTAACAGTTGGCGCGTCGGGAGCGTAGTGAGGATAGCAAGCAAACTCTTTGCTCGGTCCCTCTCCACCATGTCGACGGTTCGGGACGCCATCACGCCCGTCGTCCAGCAGCTTCGGGCCGTTCCGCTCGAAGCCCTCTTCTGGACGGCGGCCCTCGTCGCCGCAGCCAGCATCGACCCGCAGTCCTCCGGTGACCTCAACCTGTGCCTGTTCGAGAATCTAGGCCTGCCCTGTCCGGGGGATGGGCTCGGGACTGGCATCGCCCATCTGGTCCGGGGCAACTGGGTCGCGTCGTGGAACGCGCATCCCTTGGCAGGGCCGGTCGTCGGTGTGCTCGTGGCCCACATCGTGACGCTCTGTCGCTCGCCGTCCCGCTGAGCCCCACGCTCTCTTTCATGACCTCCAACGCTCATGTCCAAAGTTCTTCAGCACCTCCCCGAACTCGACGGTGACGAGCAGCTCGAAGTCGCCCGCCTGCTCAACAAGATGAGCGAGGAGCAGGCCGAGCACTTCGCGCGCATCTACCGCTTGCGCCGACGCGATCCCGTTCACATTCTGATTCTCGCCGCGGTTGGATTTGTCGGCGCTGCGGGGCTGCAGCGGCTCTATATGGAGGAGTTCGCCCTCGGCCTAGTGTACCTCTTCACGGGCGGGCTTTGTCTCATCGGGACGATCTACGACGTCATCAAGTACAAGGAACTCGCCCTGCGCTACAATCGGAACGTGGCGGTGGAGGTCGCCGAGACCGTTCATCAGGTGTATGACGACACAGCCGACGCGGACGAATCATAGGTCCGAGAGATGAACAGATCGCCCCGAGCAGTGTGGATTTAGAGGTTGTGGGTTCCTGCTTGACGGGGTTCAGCCTCTGCTATCCTCCGCGTGAGGGATGAAAAGGAAAGCTTCCGTTCAGGGTGCTATCAGTCTCGGATTTGAAGACGCTGGCCCGGGTAGAGGCGCGTGCCGTTCAGGTCGTTCCAGGCCTGAATCTCCTGGATCGTCACGTCAAACCGCCGGGCGATCTCGACGAGGGTGTCGCCTCGGGTGACCTGGTAGGTGCGGGGCGCGCTCGATGCGGTGTTAGGAGACGACGAGGATGCGGCTGCAGGGGAAGACTCTCCGTCGGAGGACGAAGACGCAGTCACGCGCGCCGTTTCAATCGCGTCAAGAGGGCGCACGGGCGTGGGAGTGTCGTACTGAACCCGCATTGGCCGTTGCTTCTTGGTCGCGGTGAGAGCACTTGCATACTCCTGCACGGGCACCACCAGCCGGTCGCCCGGTCGAATGATGGAGCCCTGAATCCCGTTGAGGCGCCGCAGGACGTCGGTTGAGGTGCCGAACTGGGCGGCAATCTCGGAGAGCGTATCGCCCCGACGGACGGCGTACGTGGTGGCCGGCTGCTTCTTCTCGTCCGGCAGCTCGGCGTAGTTCCACGCAAAGCGCGGGTAGCTCCCCAGTGGAATGCGCAGATAGTACCGCTCCTTCGAGGGCGGCACACGGGCTCGACGCAGCTCGGGGTTCAGCGTCTCCATGGCGCTGCGCGTGGTGTCGGCGAGCCGTGCTACGGTGCTGAGCGACAGTCGGCTCCCGTGCACGGGCACGTAGTCGTAGGCGAGCGGGGAGGTCGGGTTGGGGGATTTGAGGTCGAACGCCTTCGGGTTCTCCATAATACGGGCCGCGGCGATAAACATGGGCACGTAGCCCTGCGTCTCGCGGGGCAGGTACTCGTGGATGTCCCAGTACGATGGGTCTTCGGCGTCGCTCCGGCGCAAGGCCTCTCGCACGCAGCCCCCACCACAGTTGAAGCCCGCCAGGGCCAAGTGCCACTTGCCAAACTCGTCGTACAGGTCGCTCAGGTAGCGGGCGGCGGCCCGTGTGGCCTTTTCGGGATCGCGCCGCTCGTCGACCCACGCGTTGATGGTGAGCCCGTAGCGCCGGGCAGTGGGCGCCATGAACTGCCACATGCCCACGGCTCCGGCCCAGCTTCGGGCGTCGAGGGTGAGGCCGCTCTCGATCATGGCGAGGTACTTCAGCTCCTGCGGCACGCCTTCCTCCGCCAGGATGTGCTCGATCATCGGCCCGTACACCTGCACGCGCTTGAGCCAGTGGTTGACGTGCTGGCTGGGATTTTCTTTGAGAAAGGTTGTGCTCTCCTTCACCAGCCGGTTCGAGGTCATCGGAATTTTGGCGCCTTCTACCTCGGCCTCGGGGCGGGCGGGCTTCACCTTCAAGAGTGGGTTTTCGACATCTTCGAGCGAGGCGAACAGGCGGGCGCGGACGGAAAAGATCTGCCCCCGGGCCATCAGCGTCGAGTCGGGATCGATGGGGTACCCGTGAAAGCGCCGGTGCTCAGCGGCCAGATTCCCATAGATCGACCGCACGGCTTCCCGTTCGAGGGCTTCCGGCTGGGTGCGGAGCAGCGCAGCCAGCTCCGCCATAGACTGGTTGAGAATCTGAGCTCGGCGTGTGCTGTCCTCCGCGGCGAGAAACTCTGATTGCAGAACGTAGAGACGGGCGACCTCCGGGTCGAGAGCGGTGGTGTCTTTATCCGCCACCAGGATCGTGTCTGCGGGGACCCGCTTCGGTTCCGGGGGCCCGCCGAACGGGGATGTCATCCCACAGCCGGAGAGGATCAGCAGTACGAGACTTGCACATAGCCCGGTCGTGAGGGCGCGAGGAAAGGACATCTGCATGGAGAACAGAGGGCAGGAGTGAAAAGATACTGCACACAGGGCCGCGCTGTGAGAATGCCCAATCAACGACTCGGCCTTCGTCGGACACACGACTACCGGTAGATGATGAATACTGAATTTACAGGACTTCGTCAACAGGCGTCGGCGGCAACTGCGGATTATAGATCTGAGGGGAGCGCGCCTCGATCTGGAAAAAGAGGAGTGCGGAAACGGAAGAATCACGTTCCGGACTTCGCGATGGCCTGCGCCTCGATGAAGACGTACTGCACGGTCGGGTGTTGTTGGCGAATCGCTTTTTCCAGCCGGTCGATGGCCTTTTCCACGTCTTCGGCGTCGAGGTCCTCACGGAACGTCAGGTCCATGTTCAAGAGCAGCGAATAGGGTCCCATGTGCATCGTGAGGAGGCGGCGCACGGCGTCGACATCGACATCGTCGCGGGCCAGGCGGCGAACCTGTTCGCGGACGTCCGGCGCGGCGGCCTCGCCGATGAGGAGCTTCTTGCTCTCCCAGATGAGAAAGAGGGCCACGCCGCAGAGGATGAGGCCAATCACCATCGACGCGATCCCGTCGATCACGGGCATGTGGAGCGCAGCTGCAAGATGTACGCCAACGAGGGCCACGACGAGGCCCGACATGGCAGCGGTGTCCTCGAACACGACGGTGAAGGTCGTCGGATCCTTGCTCGTCACGATGGCCTCGAAGAACGGCGTGTCTCCGCGCTGCTTGTTGAACTCCTGAATTGCCGTCCGCAGGGCGAAGCCTTCGAACACGATGGCGGCGCAGAGCACGATCGTGTTGAGGGTGAGGCCGCCGATGGTAACGCCGAGGACGGTGGCGCTGCCCGCCCCTCCATGTCCGGGATCGAGCGTGTGGAGGATGCCTTCGTAGAGCGAAATGCCACCCCCGAGCCCGAAGATGAGGACCGCCACGACGAGCGTGTAGAAGTAGAGCGACTTGCCGTAGCCGTAGGGATGGCGCTCATCAGGCGGGCGCTTGCTGCGACGGATGCCGAACAGGAGCAGTCCTCCGTTGCCGGTGTCGACGAGGGAATGGATGCCCTCAGCCAGCATGGCGGAGCTGCCGCTCACGGCGGCGCCGAGGAATTTGGTGACGGCGATGGCGAAGTTGCCGATGATGGCGGCGTAGATCGCCTTTTTCGACGAAGCCATATTGCGTTAGGCGCGGAAGTGTGGAGAAGTGGAAGTGTGGAGGTGAAATCGACTGCTGAAAGAAAATTTTGTACTGCTCAGATTCGATCCGCTGATCAGGGGACTTCAAAGCCGCCCTCCGCGAAGGATTGCTGTCCGGAGGCGTTGCAGCGGCAGAGCGCCATGTGCGCGTCGACGAGCAGCGTCTCGCCGTCGACCATCCACGCAGGCCTGAGCGTGAATGTGGCGCTTCTGGTCCCAGGCGAAAGTTGCGTCGTCGTCCTCGCAGGCGTAGACGTGAGGTCCATGTCGGAGTACGGCATGTGAAGGGAAGTGGAAGCACCGCCGTTGGTACGGGAGACGTCCGAAGGCGTTCGACGGTCCGAAGAATCAAAAACGCCCTTCACCCGCGGACGGGAACTCAGGGTCTGCTCCTCATGTGGCACAGAGACGCCCCTCCGGGTTTCCTCAGTCACGCCTCCGCTTCACATGGTGGACGTCACCGGCGCCGATCCTATCCACGTTCTGCAGTCCGTGTTCGGCTTCAAGGCGTTCCGGCCCTATCAGGAATCCGTCGTAGAGCGAGTGGTGCAGGGACGGGACGCATTCCTCGTGATGCCCACCGGCGGGGGGAAGTCCATCTGCTACCAGCTCCCGGCCCTCGTGCGCCCCGGCTGCGGCATCGTCGTGTCGCCCCTCATCTCGCTGATGCAGGATCAGGTCGACGCCCTCCGCCAGCGCGGCGTGCGGGCCGCCATGCTCAACTCGAGCCTCGGCCGGGACCAGCGCCGGACGGTGCGGGAGAAGATGGCCCGCGGCGAGCTCGATCTATGCTACGTCGCCCCCGAGCGGGCCACGCGTTCGTCATTCGGCCGACTCCTGGAGCGGGCGAATCCTGCTCTCCTCGCCATCGACGAGGCGCACTGCATCTCGCAGTGGGGGCACGACTTCCGCCCCGAATACCTGGAGCTCGCGGCGCTGCGGCAAAGATTCGCGTCGGTGCCGTGCATTGCGGTTACCGCCACGGCCGATCCGCCCACGCAGCAGGCCGTCCTCGACCGGCTGGGCGTGGCGGAGGACGCCCGGATCATCGCTGGCTTCGACCGCCCCAACATCCGGTACGTGGTGACGCCGAAGACCGACGCCCCGCGTCCCCAGCTCGGCCGTTTCATCGACCGGGAGCACTCCGGCGAGAGCGGCATCGTGTACTGCCTCACGCGGGCAGATGTGGAAAAGACGGCCGAGTGGCTTAACGACCATGGACACCGTGCCCTCCCCTACCACGCCGGCCTGGACGACGCCACGCGCGGCGAACACCAGACGCGATTCCAGCGCGAGGACGGACTCATCGTGGTCGCCACGGTCGCGTTCGGCATGGGCATCGACAAGCCCAACGTGCGCTTCGTGGCCCACCTCGACGTGCCGAAGACGCTGGAGGCCTACCATCAGGAGACCGGACGCGCCGGCCGCGACGGGCGCCCCGCCACGGCCTGGATGGCCTATCGCCGCGGCGACGTGGCGCGCATGCGCCGGCTCATCGACGACTCTGCCGAAAACGAGGACCACCGTTGGACGCAGCGCCACAAGCTGAACGCCCTGCGCGGCTACTGCGAAACGGTGAACTGCCGCCGCAAGGTGCTCCTCAACTACTTCGGCGAAACAATGGAGGGAGACGCCTGCGGCAACTGCGACAACTGCCTGCAGCCGCCCGACGCATGGGACGGCACCGTGGCCGCACAGAAGGCGCTCTCCTGCATCGCCCGCACCGGCCAGCGCTTCGGCAGCGGCCACGTAGTCGACGTCCTCCGGGGCGCCGAGACCGAGAAAATTCAACGCCACGGGCATGACGCACTCTCCACCCATGGCGTGGGGGCCGATCGGTCCAAGACGGAGTGGCGCACGATCATTCGGCAGCTCGTGGCAAAAGGCATGGTGAAGGTGGACGTGACCGGCTACGGAAGCCTGACCCTCACGGAGGCCTGCCGCCCGGTACTCCGGGGCAACGAGACGGTCGAGTTTCGGGACACGGTCCGGGACGACACTGGATCGCGGACGACGAAAACGGCCCAGGGGAACGGGCTTCCCGAGCAGGGACCCGACCGGGCCCTGTTCGAAGCGCTCCGGGAGCGCCGCACGCAGCTTGCGAAGGACCAGGAGGTGCCGCCGTACGTCATTTTCAACGACAAGACGCTGCGAGCCCTGGCGGAGCACCGCCCGCAAACTCGGAGTGCCTTCCGCGAGATTCACGGCGTGGGCGACGTGAAGCTGGAGCGGTACGGAGACCTTTTTCTCTCCACGATTCGACAGCACTTGTGACGAGGCGGCGATCCCTTGCGGAGGGAGCCGATCCAGCCAACGTTCGTTGTAGGTACTGGAAACGGAAAAATGGAAGTGTAGGAAACGGGTGAGGGATCCTTTCTGCTACCAGAGCTGAGGCGACTGATTTTGTGACGAAATCGAGACTTGTCGCGACTATATAATTCCAAGATTCCTTCTGTTTTGAACGCCGAATTCCCATGAGACGGACCGGGTTCTCCATTTTCCGATTCGTGCTGCTTCTCGGCATGCTGTCACTCGGCACAGCGAGCGCCAGCCACGCACAGGCGCCCCTCGGAGAGGAGCGGGGCACCGCTACCCTCGAAGGATGGCCGCGTTCTCTGCCGACCCTGCTGGACGAGATGGGTCAGAGAGCCCCCTATCTGCTCCCCCGCATCGACTCGCTAGCCCTCGACTACCGCTACGCCGCGACCGACACCACGTCGCGCTGGTCGTTTGTGCTCAGCTGGCGCCCCGCAGAGCGGGTGCTGTACGAGGGCGAGGTGCTGCCCTTGCGCGAGGGGCCGCAGGGCATCCACATGACGAACGTGGAGCTCCGG
>CAZBIB010000018.1:0-21972 GCA_964491575.1 uncultured Salinivenus sp.
CGCTTTTCCCCTGCAGGCAGCACCCTTCCGGTATGAGCGCGCGATACGTCCTCTCCATTCTCGTGAGCATCGGTGCGGGACTCCTCTTGAGCGCCATCGTGCGCGTCAACGCCACGCTGGGCACCCAGATTGGAGAAATCGAGGCCACCTTCATCGTTCACCTAGTGGGCACGCTCTTCGCTCTCGTGCTCGTCAGTCCGTGGCTCGGGAAGAACTTCTGGACGACGCTCTCCGGGCGCCCGTGGATGGAGTTCGCGGGCGGCGTTCTGAGCGTGGCGATGGTTCTGATTGCGAACCTCGCCGTGCCGCATCTGGGGACGGCCCTGGCGGTGAGCCTCTTCGTGGCGGGCGACCTGTTCTTCTCCACGGTCTCCGACCGGGCGGGCTGGATGAACCTCGTGCGCATCCAGCTCTCCTGGCGGCGCGTCGTGGGGTTGCTGCTTGCCCTCGCCGGAGTCTTGCTGGTTCACTGGGGATAGGAGATGGACGTGTGGATGTTTGGACGCAAGGATGGGGAAAGAGCAAAAATCTCCGTACTTCCCCCCCTTCCCCACATCTACCCCTCAACGAAACATGTGGAGTTAAAAAAGCACCGATGTTTGTCCTTCTGGCCTTCACGAACGGGTTGTTCGCGGTGCTCGCCCGCGTGGTAAACGCTGCCCTGTCTGATCACGTCGGAAGCCTACGGGGCTCCCTCGTCAATCACACCGTTGGCCTCGCGGTCGTGGGGATACTGCTCCTGGGCGGCCTCGGCACCGGAGTTGTTCGCGTGATGGGCATTGCACCCGTGTACCTGTCCGGCGGTGTGCTCGGGGTGCTGGTGGTGGCAGCCAGCAACTACGCCGTGCGGCACGCCGGCTCCACTCTCTTCGCCGTGCTCGTCCTTACATTCCAGCTCATCGGGTCGGCGCTCATCGATCACTTTGGCTGGCTCGGCCAGTCCCCGATCGCCCTGTCGTGGTCCCGCATGCTCGGACTCGGCCTCCTCATCGTCGGAGCCGTCCTCGTCGTGACCGACCGCGAAACAATCGATGCCGCGGAAGCAGAGGCGGCTGCCCTGCCGGACGAGACGGCTATGGACGACGGGTGAGCCGGATGGCGTTGAGAAGCGGAGCGCCCTGCTCCGCGCTCAGCTCAATGGTGAGGCCCTCCCCCTCCTCCACGTGCACATCGAACTGGCGCTCGACGACCCGGTAGCGCCCAAACTGTGCGGCAAGGTCGAGATCGTCGATCACGAGGCGACCATTGAGGCGCACGTCGAATACGCGCTTGCCCGACGCGTCGTACTCGGGCTCGGCGAAGCCCAGTTCCACGGCGTAGCGCCCGGGCGGCACCTCGAAGCGGTAGGTGGACGCACCGGTGTGGGCCGACTGAAAGAGCGGCTCCTCCCCGGTATCGAAGATGCGGTGGTGCGTACGGATCGATTCGCCGCCCTGGTGCCCCCACGGGGAGGAGCCCGACCGATCCGCCTCCCAGACGACGCCGTAGCGGTCCGTGTACTGATAGTGCCCGCCGGCGTTGACCGCCATCGTGGTTGGCCCGTCCTCGTCTGCGGCAAAGAATCCGGTCCGATCGATGTAGCGCACGGTGCTCCGATCGGTGGCGGATCCATTCGGGGCCCGGGCCACGAGCGTGTTGTCGCCCGCCTGGAGAGGAACGGTCCACTCGGCCCGGGCATTTTCTACGGCTTTCGTGCCGACGGCGGTGCCGTTGAGCCGGAGGGCAACGGAGTCGAGATTCGTGTAGACTGTGATCGGCTGGTGACGGTCCGCCGGCGTGCTGCCGGCGCGGCGATCCCACGTCCGGGTGGCGAGGTGGAGGACCGTCGAGTCGCGAAGGTGAGCGCGGTAGTAGGCCGCCACGTCCTTTGGCGTTCGGTCGAAGAAGTAGAGCCCTTTCTGGTTGATCGCGGGCTTGGTGTCCTGCCGCGTGTTGGACCCAAAGTCAAACTGGTTCCACACGGCGCTCCCAGCCATGTACGAACGCGCTTTCATTTGACGGAAGGCCGTCTCGTGGATCCGTTGCTGGTACTGCGTGCTGAAGTCAAACCGCTTCGGCTCAGCTGCGTGTACCCGCTCGTCGCTCCCGGCACCGTACTCGCTCACGAGGAGCGGCCGCTCGGGGTGGGCCCGGTGCAGCGAATCGAGAAACGGGCCGAGGCCCTCCATCTCCTCGTAGTACCATCCAAAGTACAGGTTCATCCCAAGCACGTCCGGCAGATCAGAGACGCCCTTGCCGTTGTAGATTTCGTTGAACGACTGCGCGGTGGCCGTAAGGCGGGTCGAGTCCTCGGCCTGCGCGCGCCGTTCGAGGCGCTGGGCGAGATTGAAGACTGCGTCGTAGTAGCCGTCCGGCGCGGGGTCGGGCGGGGCGAGCATGATTTCGTTCATGTAGCCCCACATCGCCACGGAGGGGTGGTTGTAGTGCTGTCGGATCATCTCGGTGAGCCGTTTCTCGGCGTTGTTGCCGAAGGCGTCCGACATGGTGATGCGATTGACGACAGGGATTTCCTCCCAGATCAAGAGCCCGCGCCGGTCGGCCTCTTCAAGCACGACCGGGTCCTGCGGATAGTGGGCGAGCCGCAGAAAGTTGAAGCCCATCTCGTCGATGATGCGGAGGTCCTGCCGGTGGGCCGCATCGGGAATGGCGTTGCCGAGGCCGGGCCGGTCCTGATGGCGGTTTGTGCCGTGGGGGGCGAGGGGCTCGCCGTTGAGATAGAACCCGTCCCCGTCGGCATCGACCCACCGGATGCCCAGCGGCTCCACGACGCGGTCCACGACCCGGCCGTCCCGCCGGACAACCGTCTCGACCTGGTAGAGATATGGATCCGCCGGCGACCAGAGGTGAGGATCCTGAAGGGGTGGAGTGATCTGTTTGACGTCTGCCTCTCCCCCAGCCTCCAGTGTGCGCGTAGTGCGGAGCGAGTCAACGACGGCACCTGCTTCGTTTCGGATGCGGTGAACGAGCATCACGTCGGCCGCCGCGCCCGACTGGTTCACGAGGCCGGTGCGCACCCGGACCGTGGCGCTGTCGCGCGACGCGGTGGGGGTGTCAATGAAGACGCCGGGCGAGGCGTGGTTCGTGACCTCCACGTGCACCGGCGCGGTGGCAAGGAGGCGCACGTCGCGGTAGATGCCGCCGTAGAACGTAAAGTCGGCGTCGAGCGGGGGAATGTCGGAATCGTGCTCGTTGTTGACCCGCACGGCGATCGTGTTGGATTCGCCGTACTGCACGAGGTCCGTGATTTCGTAGACGAACGCCGTGTACCCGCCGACGTGCTGCCCGGCATGTGTGCCATTCATGTAGACATCCGTTACCTGATTGGCCCCTTCGAAGTAGAGGAAAAGGCGGCGACCCTCCAGCGAGTCGGCGACCGTGAGGGAGCGTCGGTACCACCCGATTCCCCGGCGGTAAGACAGGTCATCCTCGTTGAATGCATCCGTGGCATTCCAGCTGTGGGGAATGTCGACTCGCACCCAGGCGCTGTCGTCAAACGCGGGCGCAGCCGCCCCGTCGATGGGGCCGGGGGCGTAGCGCCAGCCAGCGTTGAGGGTTTGGTGCTGGCGGGGCGGGCCAATCTCCTGGGCCTGCACAGGGGCGGCGAACAGAAGAAGGGCGAGCGCTAGGCTCCAGGCATGAATCTGACGGAAGGCAAAAGCAGGCATGAACGAGAACGGGACGGGGAAACGAGCAGCGGTCAGGAATCGTCCTCCGGCACGGGCGAGAAGCCGATAGCGTCCAGCGCCCGGCCGATCTCCGGGTTGGCCATGAACTGGTTCCAGACGAGTCCGGAGCGGTGGTTTTCGATCATGACGACGATGGGCGCCTGGTTGAGGCCCATGAAGATGGGCGAGACCCAGTCGGCCTCCGGGTTGTAGGCGTCGCGAAAGCCGTAGATGCCCCAGAGCTGCTCGGCGCGGTCACGGTAGAAGTGCTTGAGGGCGGCCATTGAGGCGTCGGGCGTGTAGGGAAACGAGGCGAGGGCGCCGGTCGGCGTGATCGTGCCAGTGTCATTACGGGGAACGGCCTCGTGGGCGTGGTAGCCGGTTGGCCCGTCGCTGGCGGTAAGGCCCCAGGCGTCGGCCCCGTAGCCCTCGTGCCCGAGCGGGTTGTCGATGCTGTACGCACGGCTGATCTGCACGATGCGGCGGTTGTTTTTGAAGTAGTTCGCGTACCGGTCGCGCGTGCTTCGGGGATCGAAGCCGAGAAACGAGTAGTGGGTGAAGAAGAGCGGTCCGCCGCGCCCCACCCCTACCGGCAGCTCGGTGTCGTAGTACGAGTGGCCGTTGACGTAGTGGTCGCCGTGGGCCGTCTTGCCCCAGGCCTGCCGGTACTCGACGGCTCGCTCCGACGTGCCGGCCCAGCCGGTGTGGTAGAGACGAGCCGGCACCGAGTGGGTGGGCGAGGCAATGGCCAACAGGTAGGTGATCATCGTCTCGTTCCACCCGATGAGCGGATGGTCGAGCTTCCAGCCGTGGTTGGGCGACCAGTGCCAGTACAGAAATTTGCTGTCCTCGGAACGGCGATACCAGTCCCACTCCACACCCTCCCAGAGCGCCGTAATGCGGTCGTAGATTTGTTGGTCGTCGCGGAAGTACTGGCGGGCGGCGAGGAGACCCTGCATGAGGAAAGACGTTTCGACGAGGTCACCACCGTCGTCGTAGTCGCCGAAGTGGGGACGGACCTCGCCGGTTTTCCCGTTCAGAAAGTGCGGAAACGCCCCGCGAAAGCGATCCGCCGTTTCCAGGAAGTCGAGGATAGTGCGCATTCGCTCTCGACCCTGCACCCGCGTGATGAAGCCGCGCTCCACGCCCACGAGCAGGGCCATGATGCCAAAGCCGGAGGCGCCAGTCGCCACGAGGTTCGGATCGCCCGGTCGGTTTTCGAGAGCCATTCCGGCCTCGGGGTGTGCACCCTCCCAGTAGTAGCGGAAGGAGGCGCGCTGGACCATCGTGAGGAGCTCCGCGTCCGTCATCGGACGCGTCGTTGCCTCCACCATCGCCGACGCGTTGGACACATTGCCGTAGTAGTCGACCGCGCGCACCCGGTACACAACCGTCGTGCCAGGACCGTCGAGCACGTCGGCGTAGCGCCCGCGACCGGGCCGCTGAATGCCCACTGGCTCAAACGGTCTGCCGCCCACCGACCGCTCGATGCGGACTCGCTGAAGATCATCTGCGGAAACCGGCTCCCACGACAGAGACACGTGTCGTTCGTAGCCGGTGGCCGAGAGATCCGTTGGAACCGCGGGCGGCTGCGTGTCGGTCGGGTCCGGCGTATAGATCTTGACGGCGTCGAGGTAGAGAGTGTGCTCGGCCCCATCGTGAAGCCCTTGAACGAACGTCAGGGCATCGAGCGCCTGCGGATCAAAGGTCGTGCCACTGCCCGTCGTGTAGACGAGCGAGTCAAGCGGAATCTGCACCTGCGTCCACTCCTGTGCCGGGAGGCGGGCCTGATACTCAGGAAGCGATACGTTCGCCGTAAGACCCTGCCCGTCCGTCACCTGCAGGCGCGGCATTTCGTTCGTCGTCAGGGAATCCTCGGCCCGGAGCCAGAACGACAGCGTTGTACCCTCGAACGGCCCTTGGCGATTGCGCCACGACCGGGGCCGGACCGTGGCCTGCCAAGTGCCGCCCATCCGGGCTGTCCACGTGAGGCGGAGCGCGTTGGGCGGCGTTACGAAGCGGCTGTGCGCGACCGGGAGTCGCCCCTCAGGATTTGCGAGCGTGCTGGGCAGGGTCACGGACGCATCGCTGAAGTAGTATGTCGTGTCCGTCCGGCTGTGGTCGAAGACGACGTGGCGATCATAGTGAACGGGCTGTGCCTGCCCGGCAAGCGGAAGCAGGCAGGTCAGAACGACGAGCGTGGCGACTCTCACGGGAGCGCGGGACTGATCAACAAAATGGGCGAGTCCGACCGCCGAACGGCAGCGGCAGGGACGACGCGAGCCCTCTACTTTCGCAGCAGAAACCCATCGATGCCGACAAGATAGCCGCCGGAGTACCCGCTCGACCGGGCGTCTTTGCCGACGAGCTCAACGACGATCTCATTCACTCCGGCCTCCAACGAAACGGTGCCGAAGGAGATGGGACCTGTGGGCTCTACGTTCTCACTGTACCCATCGACCATCGGGCGCAGCGTCGTCCCGCCCGCGTGCAGACGAATGATCCCGTAGTCCGGCGCCCGCGTAAAGAAGCCGATCAAATCATACTCGCCCGCCTCCGCCACCTCGATCGGGAGGGTGAGGCGATCTCCCGGCTCCGCCATGGTCCACCACAGCTGGCTGCCGCCGCTCCAGGTGCCCTCGAAGGAGGACAGGTCCTGCGTTTGCACCTCGCCTCCCGTCGCCTCCGCACGATCGGCGAGGGCCTCTCCTTCAACGTCGGGCGTGGCCGTCTCGCTGAGGGGCAGGAGGCGCTCCGGCAAGGGCGGAAAGTCCGGATGCGGGTGGGTCTGGTACCAGAAGGCGACCGACGAATACTCAACCCCTGGCGCGTCGTTCGTGCCGCCGTGCTCAATCGTAAAGCGAAAGCTCTCCTCGAAGGGAATTGGGTCCTCGACGTGCCACCGGTAGGTGTTGATGCGACCGTTCGATTCGTCCTTGATGGTGACCCCGTGGTAGGGGGCTGAGTACTCCCCGGTGTCGTAGTACCAGCCCGACGAGAAGTAGTCCTCCGTGCCTGTGCCGATAATGCTTGGGTTCTCCTCCCCGTCGACGAAGATGCGCTGGTCCCCTTCGAGATAACCAAAGTGGCTACCACTGATCGGCTGCATCGAAAGCAATGTGCCCACGTAGTGGCCGCGGCCCTCTGTTTCGAGAACTGTGACGGGCGTTCCCTCCTCGGTTTGCGTCTGCCGGTACTGGGCGTGAAAATAGAGGGCCTCCTCGGAAAGCTGAGGGCGAGTGGCCACGTCGATGTTGTAGTAGAACCGATCGATGGGCACATCGGAGGTGTTCTCGACGGTGACGCGGGCGCTCTCCCGAAAGGGCATCGGCCAGTAGCTGTTGTAGCCCCCACTGGTCATGTTGAGCGGAAGCGACTGGTAGTCCTTCCACTCGCCGAAGCCCATGCCAAAAAAGTCGGAGACGGGCACCTCCACGGAGGGCTCCTCTTCACCGTCCCAGTAGCAGCGAACGATGAGCTGGCGTTGGATCTTGCGGTTGTCGCGAGGCGCAATCGTCAGCCACCAGCGGCGAACGACGCCTGCCCCCCCGTCGTGGTCGACGAGGGTATGGGTCTCTCCAGGCGCAATCTCAACGAAATCCTCGTTGCCGCCGGAGCGGTCGTAGCTGGAGTAATGGGCGAGGCCTCCCTCCTTGGCCATGAAGAGCCCGTCCATGACGCCCCCTTGCCAGGGCGTCGGCTGGGCCTCTGCGACAGGAGCGATTCCTAAAAACAATGAGACGACGAGAACGAAGGATCTCATACGGCGTGTCGGGATCATATCGTGGTGAGGATGACTCGAAGGACCTTCTTGTCCTCCCTCTCAATAGACCACTCGGGGGCGAGGAGTCATTGCTAGGGCGTCGTTGGGATGTCCAGGGGGAGAGGCGTCGTCGAGCCGGTGAGGCGGAAAAGGGTCGTCTGCACGTCCGCTGAGCTCGTGCCGAGGTGCACACGGAAGTATCCGGGCTCCACGATGCGCTTCATGCCAGGACCGAAGAATGCGAGGTCGTCCATCGTCAAGGCAAACCGGACCGTCCGGGTCTCGCCGGGCGCGAGGCGGACGCGCTTCGTGCCCCGGAGCTCTTTGACCCGAGGTGTGACGCTGGCGGTGGAGTCCTCTACGTAGAGCTGAACGACCTCCGTCCCCGCCCGATCGCCGGTGTTACTCACGTCCACCGCGACGCGGACCGTGTCGTTCACCGTGATTGAGGTGTCCTCTACGCGTGGCGCGTCGTACGAGAAGGTCGTGTAGCTGAGGCCGTGCCCGAAAGGGTATAGGGCGGTCCAGTGCGTGTCTAGGTAGGTTGACTTGTAGTCCTGCCCCTTTACCGGGGGACGTCCCGTGTTTTTGTGGTTATAGAAGAGGGGAATCTGGCCTGTCACCCGAGGAAACGACATCGGCAACTTGCCACTCGGGTTGACATCGCCAAAGAGCACGTCAGCCACGGCAGGCCCGGCTTCGGTCCCGGGATACCAGGCTTCGAGGATGGCAGGAACCGTCGCGTCGAGCTTGGAGAGGGCGAGGGGGCGGCCGTTCAGGAGCACGGCAGCGGTGGGGGTGCCGGTGTTCACCACGGCCTCCGCAAGCTGCTGCTGCGCCCCGGGCAGATCGATGGAGGTGCGACTGGCGGCCTCGCCGCTCATATTGTACTCTTCGCCGAGCACCAGGATCGCAGCGTCGGCCTCTCGAGCGGCGGCCTCGGCCTTGGAGAAGTTCGACGTGTCCGTGCTCTTCACGTCCGAAAGCCCAGGCACATACTCCACGTCGACGCCGCTCCGATTGCGGAGGCCCTGCAATACCGAGACGGCATCCTCAGCCCGTCCGGAGGCCGCCCACTCGCCCAGGATGGACCGCGCATCGTCAGCCAGCGGCCCGATGACGGCCAGCGTCTCCACGTCGTCCCCCAGCGGCAGCACGTCGTTCTCGTTCTTTAGCAGCACCATCGACTGGTGGGCGGCCGTGCGAGCGAGCTCTCGGTGGGCGTCGGAGAGGATGACCTCCTCTTCGCGCTCGGGGCTGCCGTAGCGGTACGGGTTCTTAAAGAGGCCCAGGTCCCACTTGGCCCGCAGCACGCGGCGGACGGCCTCGTTCACCTCTTCAGTGCGCAGGCGCCCGCTCCTCACGGCCGTGCCCAGCGTGTCGCCGTAGATGCCGCTCACCATGTCCACGTCGACGCCCGCCTCAAGGGCCTGGACGCCTGCGGAGAGGTCCGTCCGCGCGGTGCCGTGCTTTTTCAGCTCCCAGACGGCGGTGTAGTCGCTCACCACCACGCCGTCCCAGTTCCAGTCGTCTCGAAGGAGTCCGTCGATGAGTCCGTCGTGGGCGTGCATGGGGATCCCAGCGATCTCGTTGAAGCCGGGCATGACGCTGCGGGCGCCGGCGTCGAGGGCGGCGTAGAAGGGCGGCAGATAGATCTCGTGGAGCGTGCGCTCCGAGACGTCGACTGTGTGGTAGTCGCGCCCGGCCTGCGGGGCGCCGTAGCCCACGTAGTGCTTGGCTGTGGCCATCATCGTCGTGTCCGCGCCGATAGACGGTCCTTGAATGCCGTTCACTCGGGCCCGGGCCAGGATGCTGTTCAGATAGGGGTCCTCACCCGCTCCCTCCATCACGCGCCCCCATCGCGGCTCCCGGCTCAGATCCACCATCGGGGCGAACGTCCAGTGCACGCCGCCCGCCGTTGCCTCGCGGGTCGCCGCCCGGGCCGTGCGCCGAGCGAGATCAGGGTTGAAGCTGCTCGCTTCGCCCAGCGGGATGGGAAAGATCGTGCGGTAGCCGTGGATGACGTCGTACGCGAAGAGCAGCGGAATGCCGAGGCGCGACTCCGTGACGGCAATCTCCTGCATCTCGCGGGTGGCCTCGGTCCCGTACAGGCTCAGAAAGGAGCCCACCTTCCCCTCCCGAACGTCCTCCTTGCGCCCCGCTGGCACGCTCGGTCCCGTGTCGCTCCACTGACTCGGATACTGCGCAAGCTGGCCCATCTTCTCCTCCAGCGTCATCAGCGAGAGGAGCGAGTCGACGAATGCCTTGCGGCTATCGAGAGTCTCGGCCAGGGCGAGGGCCCGAGACGACTCCGTCGGCTGGGCGAAACCGGGACGCGTGAACAGCCCACACGAGAGAGCAAGGAGAACAAGGACTGCGAAGGGTCGAAAGTGGGACATCGAAGGGAATGGAATCGTCGAAAAGAGTAAAGTCTCAGGATCAGTTGCCCGATGGGAAACCCGCCCATCTCAGGGTCCGCTCGCCGCGGAACGACGGGAACCGTAGTACGGTCCGGTTCGCGTCCGTATCGTAGCGGACCGCGGTTCCCTCCCGAACCATCGTGGAATCACAAACACTCATGAAGAGAAATGATGGGCAACGAGCGTCTCGAATTGGCCTCGCTCCGCTAACGACCGGACGAGGAGGCCTCCGACCCCGAAGCGTCCAGCGAGGCCGAGTAGGTGCGGCCGAACCGGTCGGTAGCCTCCACACGGATGCGACCGTGGTCGGGCGCGACCGGGGCGTAGAAGAGGTGTTCGGTGCGGGCGGGATCAATCCACGAGAAGCGCTCCGGCTGGTCGCCCTCGAACAACTCGACGGCCTGCGGATCGCGGCCCACCCGTTGAGCCATCGGCCCTCGCTGCACACCGTCCTCGTACCACGTCACGGTCCACTCGGGGTCCCAGTCCCACACGTTGGCCACAAACTCGTCGGGGGCCGTGGGGTCGGCGCCGCGCTCGTAGACGCGCAGCTGGTGGTCGGAGTCGTGACCCGCCGACTGGTACCGCCAGCGCAGGTCGGTGCCGTCTACCTCGTAGACCCCGTAGCCCCGGGGCGTCCCATCATAGCAGATATCGGCCGTCCACCACGCCCCGCAGGCCGCGCCGTGAATGTGTTCGTGGACGCCCTCGCGAAAGACGTGCTCGTGTTCGTGGGTGTGGCCGGTACAAATGTGGGCGTCGTAGGGCGAAAGCAGTTCATACAGGGCCGACCGGTTCGTCACCGTTTCGGTGGCCTCGGGACGGTTCTCGCCCTCTCGAATTGAGATCGTGGAGTAGGCGGGAATGTGCTGAAAGACGACCACGGGCCGCCCCGCCTCCACCCGCTTCAGGTCGGCGGCGAGCCAGGCAAGTTGCGCGTCGTCAATGTAGCCGAAATATTCGCGCTGATTCCAGAAGACGTCGTCGAGCACCACGTAGTGGACGGCACCGCGGTCGAAGGAGTAATACGTGGGACCAAACTGCTCGCGGTACGTAGCGGCGGAGCCGTCGTCGGACGGGGCCCCGTAGTCCATGTCGTGGTTGCCCAGCACCTGCAGAAACGGGACGCCCATGCTCTGCACGGCGGCCTCGTACTGCGGATAGAGCTCCGGGCTGTCGAAGGTAATGTCGCCGCAAGTGACGCCGAAGCAGGGCTGGTCACCGAGGGCCGAAACGGTGTCTTTTACCGCCGGCACGACCTCCGACCGAAACTGCTTCATGTCGGCCTCGGTCTGGGTCTGCGGGTCGGCCAGCACGAGGAACGCGTGCTGCTCGCCGGACTGTGCGAGGGGCTCAAGGTCGAACTGAACTTCCATCGTCCCGCCCGCGTCGGGCGCGATGGAGCGGTAGAACTGTGCGGTGCCCGTCGGGCGCGTGGGGATGCGGTAGCCGGACGGCACGGAGAGGTACACGAACGGCTGTCGCGTGCTGGAGGCAAGTTCAAACGATCCATCCGCCGCGGTGTCCACAATGCGCTGCCCATCGGTGACGGGGACGCCCTCAAGCCCCTCCCCCTGCGCTTGCACATGGCCCCGGATGCGGACGTTCGTCGCCGCGGAGGGCGGCCTCCATCCGAAGGTGTAAGGGAGGCCGAGCACGGCGCCGGCCCCAGCGAGGTTGCGCAAAAACTGCCGGCGGCCCGGATCGAATGATGAGGAAGAGGAGAGCATCACATCGAGGAGAAACGGAAGAACGGCGAATGTAGGGCCACATGGCGCGGCTCTACGGTATATGTTCGATGTCGCTATTCCGGACTGCTGCCGGCGTCCATCAGCTGGTCGTCCGCCTGCCAGTCGCCGCGGCGGAAGGGCACCTTCATGGCGTTTTCGGCCTCCAGTCGGTCGAAGAGGCGATTTCGCATCGAGTCGACCCGGGCCTGGTAGACCGGAATGTTGATCAGGTTGTGCTGCTCGTTGGGGTCATTCTGCAGGTTGTAGAGCTCGTTGAGCCCCCAGACGCCGTGGTAATAGATGTACTTGAAGCGGTCGCCGCGGAGGGCGAAGGTCGTGGGCGTGTGCGGAAAGGCGTGCTCCCAGTAGTACTCGTAGAGAAACGCTCGATTCTCGCCGGGACCACTGGACTGGTTGCCCGCCAGTAAGCCCAGGAACGACGTGCCGTCCATCTCCATCGAGGAGGCCGACGTGCCGGTCAGGTCGAAGATCGTCGGGGCAATGTCGATATTGCGGACGAGCGACTCGACGGTCGAGCCCGGCTCGATGTAGCCCGGCGCCCAGGCCAGCATCGGTACCCGAATGGATTCCTCGTAAGCGTTGCGCTTGTCTATAAGCCCGTGCTCCCCGAGCAGGAAGCCATTGTCGCCCATGTAGACGACGAGCGTGTTTTCGGCCATGCCGTTCTTTTCGAGGCGGTCGAGCACTGCGCCGATACTCTCGTCGAGGGCCATGAGCGATTCCGAATAGTCCCGGTAGAGTCGGTCGAAGTCCGTTCGGCCGTGGTACATGTAGTCCACCCCGTGCCAGCTAAAGCGCTGCTCCTTTACCCACTCCGGCTTGGTCCGGTAGTTCGACTCCGTATTGGCCATCGACGGAGGATAATCGGGCTCCACGTCGGCATACATGCCCTCGTGGCGCTCGGCGGGGTCGAAGTCCGAGTGGACGGCCTTGTGGGAGAGGTAGAGGAAGAACGGCTCCTCGCGGTCCTGCTGCTCATCGAGCCAGTTGAGAGCATAGTCGGAGAGGAGGTCGGTCATGTAACCCTGTCGCTCCACCGTCTCTCCGTTAATGTTGAACGTGGGATTGTTGTAGGTGCCCTGCCCCCGGAAGCTGATCCAGTGATCGAAGCCGGGACGCGGCTCGGCGCTGGCGCGCCCCATGTGCCATTTGCCAATGAAGGCCGTGCGGTAGCCCTCGTCCTGCAGGTGCTCGGGGAAGAAGGTGGTGCCGTCGGGCACGCGGGTCGAGTTGTCCACCACGCCATGGCTGTGCGCGTACTTTCCCGTGAGGATGGATGCGCGCGACGGAGAGCAGAGGGACGTCGTCACGAACGCGTTCTGAAGGTGTGCTCCCTCCCGCCGCATCCGGTCCATGGCAGGCGTCTTCAGGAAGTCGGGCCCGTCCTCGTGAAAGCCCATGAAGTCGTAGCGGTGGTCGTCGCTGAGGATGAAGACGACGTTCTGCGGTGCCTCTCCCCCCTGGGCCCAGAGCGAATGGGGACTTACGAGCACGAGAACGCCGACCAGAAGCAGGCAGCCTCGGAGAAATCTCGGCGAGAACGGTCGCATGAAACGTATGCAGGGATCGATGAAAAAAGCGTTCGGGGAGTGTGCCCCCCTCCCACTATTCACACTTGCCCTCGATCCACCCGCCGGAGAAGCCCGCCCGGCAAAGCCCGCGCACCACGTACGGGTTCTCACGCATCAGCGACCAGATGAGCCCCGTGCGGTGGTTTTCGATCATCGCGAGGATGGGCCCCTGGTCGATGCCGAGGTACTCATTGTCGAACCAGCCCTGGGGCGTCGTCTGACCGCCGTCGGGGGGCGGCTCCTGGAGGGTGTAGGTGAGGTTGAAGGCGTCGTGGAAGCCGTACTGACCGAACAGGTGGTCGCCATAGCGCGCGTGCATCGTCTTCATGGCGGCAATCGTGGCGTCAGGGGCGAAGGGAACGGAGCCGCCGACGGCCGTGGGGGCGATGGTGCCGTCGTCCCGGATGTCGCCCTCGGCAGCCCCGCGGGCCCAGTAGCCTCGGAATTCTCGTTCCTGCCCGTTCACGGTGACGGTGGTGTTTCCGGGTCCATCGGAGGCTGTGAGGCCCCATACATTCTCGCCGTAGCCCGCAAAGTTGCTAGGGTTGTCCTTGGCGTATTCCCGCTGGGCGAGGGTGGCGCGGCGCGAGTTTTCGAAGTAGTCGATCCCCTTCTCGCGCATGTAGGCGTCCTGGATGTCGCGGAAATCGATCCAGAGGTGCGAGTACTGGTGGCCAAAGAGGGGCGCGAAATTGACGTGCTCGTAGCCGTAGAACGACTCCCAGTCGTACGTGCTCGTGAACGCCGGCCACACCGATTCGTCGACCGGATGCGTGGGTGAGCCGAGCGCCAGCACGTAGAGAAGCATCGCTTCGTCGTAGCCCTCGTAGCCGTAGTCAAACCGGCCTTCGTCCGGTTTCCAGCCCATGCTGATGGTGCCCTCGGGCAGTTGCATCCGGTCCCACTCCACGCGGCGGTAGAGCGAGTCGGCGTAGGCGCGGATGGCCTGCGCATCCGCATGGTCGCCGTCGAAGTACTGCTGCGCCGTGAGGGCCCCCATGAGAAAGAGTGCCGTGTCGATCGTGGAGAGCTCGGTGTCCTGATATCGCTCCCCCGTCTCCATGTCGAGGAAGTGGTAGAAGAAGCCCCAGTGCCCCGTCATGCCGGAGGCCGCGCTGCCCTGCGGGGCGTTCCAGAAAAACTTCAGGGTAGCGAGGGTGCGCTCGCGGGCCTGGGCGCGGCTCACGTAGCCGCGCTCTACGCCGATGGGGTAGGCCGTTAGGGCAAAGCCGACGGCCGCCACGCTCGAAAACGGCGGGTCGGGCCAGCGGTCCGGCGTGAGTCCGTTTTCGGCGTTCGTCGTTTCCCAGAAGAAATCGAACGTGCGGGTCTGCACCGTGTCGAGGAGCGGCCCGGTGTCGAGCCTCGGCGCCTGGGGCGGGCTCGACGACCCTGTCGATGCAGGATCCGACGCGCAGGCTCCAGCAACGAGGCCGGTACAGACGATGAGGAGGACGCGTAGGTGTTGCATACAGGGTGCCTGATCAATGAAAACCCAAATCTAACACCGAGTGCGAGATGTCGGTGTGCATTCTTCCCCTACCCGTGGACGGAGGGACGGAACTCAAGTCAAGTCACTCGCCGAGAACATCGACCCCGAGACGCTGCACGATACCGCAGGTATATACGCCCCTGCAAACAAGCCCGGACGCTGGCCTCGCGCGCAGGGGCACATTCTTCGCGAAGCGAGTGGACCGAGCGCACTAGTAGCCGTCGTTTTGCGTCATCTCGGTCAGGTCGAGTTCGCTCTGCGGAATCGGGTAGACCACGTGCCGGGGCTCGAAGTTCTCCAGTTCCTCCTCCGCCCGGCCCTGGCGGATGAGATCGAAGTAGCGATGTTGCTCCATGGCCAGCTCGGCCCGTCGCTCTTCCCAGATGGCCTCAAGCAGCGCCTGGCCACCAGCCGTCACGTCTGGCAGCAACTCCGTTGCCGTCACGTTCATCGACATCGACTGGGTGCTCGTCGTGATGGTGCCGTTGCCATCGGCCTGCTGCGTGATGCGCATAATTTCGACGGGGACCGTCTGCCCCACCGACGCGCCCGAGAGCGCGTCGTAGTACTCCTGCCGAGTGGTCACCTCGGTCCCGTCAACCGTTTCCAGCACGTCCACGGACTCGACGAAGACGGGGTCAGTCGAGTAGGCAAAGCTATTGAGTCCGGCCTGTCCCGCCGGGCCATTCCCATCGACGTATCGCACGAAGACCTGGGGACCGGATACCCCGAGCGAGTCCGCCAACCGGGGCGCCATGTTTTCCGGCTGCATCCCGAGCGTCACCGAACGCCCTTCGCGGGCGCGCTCCCGAACCATGTTCAGGTAGTCGCGCGCCGTCCCTTCACTCCCGGTCTGGTACGCGGCCTCGGCCGCGATGAGGAGCACGTCGGCGTAGCGTAGGCGACGGATATTCACGGTGTTGTTGCCAGAACCGCCCGGAGACTCCATCGACGGCTGCACCTTCTCGTTGTACCGCTGATTCGTCATGTTTGGATTGACCTCGGCAATCACCCCCGACCCGTCGGGCAGCGTCTCCCATGGGTACAGGATCGTGGCCTGATTGCGGGGATCGCCCGGCTCGTAGGAGTCCTCCAGATCCGAGGACGGCTGGTTGAACCCCCATCCGTTGTTGGCACTGCCCCGCACGCCCTGCACCTGCGCGTACTGGCTTGAGCCCTCGCTACCGGTCTCTAGCGCAATGGCCCCAATCTCAAAGACCGACCCCGACGAAAATTCGCCCGACTCCCGAAAGATGGTCCAGTAATCGTCGAGCAGGCTGTACTCGCCGGAGTTGATCACATTCTCAGCGTGCTCCAGGGCCTGGCTGTACTCCTCCTGGAACAGATGCACCTTTGCGAGCAGTCCCTCTGCGGCCCCCTGCGTGACTCGCCCCATCTCAGCCGCCGAGTACTGGGACCGAGGCGGAAGGGCAGAAATGGCATCATTCAGGTCCCGCTCAATCAGCGCATAGATCGAGTCTCGCGGGGCCCGAGCCTGCTGGAACTCGCCCGGTGCGAGGGGCTCAGTGATTTTGGGCACGCCGCCGTACGCCCGAGCGAGAAAGAAGTAGTAATAGGCTCGGAGGAACTTGTTTTCGCCGATGAGCCGCTCCTTGAGCCCCGCATCCATGTCGATGGAGGGAACGTTCTGGAGCGCCACGTTTGCCCGGTAGATGCCAGTGTAGTACCCGCCCCAGGTGCTCTCGAAGGCAGTGTTGCTGGGGCCGAATGTCTTCTGGTCGAGCGCCAGAAGGAAACTCGCATCCGACGGCGTGCTGCCCTTCGTGGCGTCATCGGAGGCAATGTCGGTCTGGCCCAGCCAGGCAAACACGTGCACCGTCCAGGCTCGCAACATGTTGTACGTTGCGTTCGTGGCCTGCACGGCGTGCTCCTGGGTCTGAAGGAAGTTGTCGGAGGTCAATTCTCCCTTGGGCGATTTGTTGAGGAAGTCGCAGCCAGACAGGGTGAGTCCCCCGACGAGGAGAAGAAGGGCCGCGAGGATGGAAAGCCGATGTCGTAGCGAGAAGGAATACATGGGGATACCCTGATTGGTCGAAAAGGGGTCGGAGATCGGGGCAGAGCAGGGTGGAGCTAGAACGTGAGCTCGACACCAAACGTGACGGTGCGCGAGATCGGGTAGATGCCATCGTCAATCGAGTCCGAGATGACCGAGTCCCCACTAATTTCGGGGGTATACCCGCTGTAGTCCGTAAAGGTAACGAGGTTGGTGCCGTTGGCGTAGAGTCGAAGCTGCTGCATGCCCAGCGGCCCCGCCACGCTCTGGGGCAGCGTGTAGCCCACCTGCACGTTCCGGATTTTGAAGAAGGTGCCGTCTTCGAGAAGCCATTCGGAAGCGGTAAACCAGTTATGGCCCGGATTCCCGATGCGCGGCTCGGAGTTGCTCGTGCCTTCTCCCGTCCAGCGATCGAGAAAGGAGGCCTCCCAGTTCTCGATGCCGAAGCGCACCGCCTTCTTGGCGTTGAAGATTTGAGCACCCGCTTGCCCGTTGAAGGTGGCGGACACGTCAAAGCCCTTGTAGCTGGCACTCAGGTTGATGCCGTAGGTGTAGTCCGGAATCGGAGAGCCGATGAAGGTCCTGTCGTCACCGTCAATGTCGCCGTCGTCATCCACGTCGGCGAAGTTGAGATCGCCCGGTTCCACGCCCGGCATTGACGGCGTGTTGTCGATCTGCTCCTGGGTCTGGTAGACGCCGTTCACCTTGTATCCGAAGAAGGCACCGATCGGGTGTCCTGGCATCGTTTTGGTCGTAAACGAAATCTCGTTCACCAGACCACCCCCCAGGATCTCCTCTCGGCCTCCCCCAAGCGACTTCACTTCGTTGTGCGTCGTCGATCCGTTCAGGCCGATCTGGTACGAGAAGTCGCCGAAGGTCTGCGCCCAGTTGATCCGGGCCTCTACCCCGGCGTTGAGCACCTCGGCGGCATTCACGACGGGCTGCGTGTTGACGCCTACGTACTGGGGAATGGGAACGCGGACGAGAATGCCGTCCGTGCGGCGCCTGTAGTAGTCTACCTCCGTGGAGAGCCGATCGTCAAAGAGCCCGATGTTCAGCCCCACGTCCCACTGCTCCGTTTCTTCCCACTTCACCTGGGGGTTGGCGAGCTCGCCCAGCGTGGCGCCAAACTCCAGGCCTGCGCTCCCGGGCGCTCCAAAGACGGCATTCTGGTTCGTTGTAACGCTGGCGACGCTGGGATATAACGAGATCTTGTCATTGCCAATCACGCCCCAGCTGCCTCGCAGCTTCAGGTTGCTTACAAGGTCCACGTCCTCCATAAACGCCTCCTCGGAAATTTGCCATCCGGCGCCAACCGACGGAAAGTATCCGAACCGGTTTTCCTCTCCGAAGCGGGAGGACCCGTCGGCCCGCATTGTCACCGTCAACAGGTAGCGATCGTCGTACGAGTAGTTGGTCCGAAACAGGCCTGAGAACATGCTCCAGTCCCCAGCCGCGTTGAAGTTGGTCTGCCCGCTCTCCTGGCCCGCGCTCAGGTACCATAGGCTCGAGCCTTCGCCCAGAATATTTACGCGACTTCCTCCCAGGCTCTCCGTCTTGAATTCTTGCGCCGTAACCCCGGCCACGGCGTCGATCGAGTGGTTGCCAAAGGTCCGGTTGTAGCTCAGAGTGTTCTCCCAAAGCCAGCTAAACCCTTGATTTGTATCGATAAACAGAGAGCTCCGATCATTGCGCTGCGCCGAGGAGACGGCGAATTCGGGATTGAAGTCGCGCGCGCGCCGGAAGTCCAGGTCCATGCCGAAGCTCGACTTTAGGGAGAAGTGCTCAAGAAACGAGTACTCCGCGTAGAGGTCGCCCACGAACCGGCGGCCCGAGTAGGTATTCCGGTGATAAAAGATCGTCGCCGCCGGGTTGCCTACCGAGGCGCGAATGCCAGCGTTGTTGAACTCCCCCTCCTCATTTCTCGGCGTAATGGTCGGATCGGCCTTGTAGGCCGACGAGACAATTCCGGGGTCGCTCGTCCCCGTCCGGTACGTAAAGGCCAGGTTGTTTCCGAACTGCAGATCCTCGGTGAGACTGAACGTGTTGTTGGCCCGAAAGGAGACCCGCGTGTACTCCGACTTTCGCATAATCCCCTCCTGCCCCAGATAATTTCCGCTAAAGCTGTACGTGATGTCCTCCGTCCCACCGCGTGCCGAGAGCTGCACGTTCTGAATAGGGGCCTGGCGATAGGCCACGTCCTGCCAGTCGGTCCCTGCGCCAAACTGACTGGGATTTTCGAAGGCGGGGGACTGTCCCTGGTTCTGGCGAAGCTCGTTGGCCAGGGTGGCGTATTGCTGGGCATTGGTCAGGTCGATGGGATCCATAACTTCCTGCCAGCCGCGGTACACATTGGCGTTGAACGTCGTCCCTTCCCCGCGCTGGCCCTCCTTTGTGCTGATAATAATGACGCCGTTGGCGCCCCGCGACCCGTAGATGGCGGTCGCCGAGGCGTCCTTCAGCACCTCCACGGACTCGATGTCCTGCGAGTTGAGGAAAGAAATGTCGTCCGTCAACATGCCATCGACGACGAAGAGCGGCGAGGTGTTATTCAGCGTGCCGACGCCCCGAACCCGGATCTGGGCTCCTGCGCCGGGCGCGCCTGAGGTGGGCTTCACCTGCACGCCCGCCACTTGGCCCTGTAGCGCCTGCTCCACCGACGAGGTGGTGACCTTGCTCAGCTCGGAGCCCTCTACCGTCGAAATGGCGCCCGTGAGGTCCTGACGCTCCTGCTGCCCGTACCCCACCACGACCATCTCTTCCATCTGTGCGACGTCCGGGCTGAGTGTGAAGTTGACCTGGGTGGTGTCCCCGGCCGTTATCGTCACGCTCTGCTCCTGAGTGAGGTACCCGACGAAAGACGCACGCAGGGTGTAGCTCTGCGGTTGCAGACCGCTCAGCGTGTAGCGGCCCTGCGCGTCGGTACTGGTGCCGCCCTGGGTGTCGGGAATGGTGACGTTGGTTCCAGGAAGGGGATTGCCTGCCTCGTCGACGACCGTTCCGGTGACGGCCCCCGTTTGATCCTGGGCCTGCACGCCTGTGGCCAGCACGCCGAAAAAACTGAACGCGAAGAGGAGAACGAAAGCGTAACGAGAACCGCTCATTGGTAACCGTGGGAGATTGTGAGGAAGAAGGAATCAGGCCTTCGCCTGAACGATCATCGTGGAGCACGAACGGCGGGATCGGGGCCTGAAAGCGCTTCCCTTCATCACGCTAGCTGGGACCAGCGCTCCCACTAATTCCGCCTCGTGCGTAAGTTGTTGTCACCTATGATTGCGCAGAGTCCTCCTTGAAACCGCCGTCCGAAAGGGTCGTCGGAGAGCCGGGAACTGCTACTCACTAGAGGAGCAGCCGCACGACTCGCGGATTACGAGCCGGGTCTCCAGGGTCTGGTGCGAGGGCGACAACTCGTCGTCTTGCAAGCCCGCCAGGAGATGGTCCATGGCCTGCTCTCCGAGTTCTTGCGTGGGGGCGTGCACGGTCGTCAGGGAAGGCGTCACGTAGCTGGCCGTCGGAATGTCGTCGAACCCGACGAGGGCCACGTCCTCGGGCACCCGAAGGCCCGCCTCATGCAACCCGCGAAGCGCCCCCAGCGCCATCGAGTCGTTGGAGACAAACAGAGCCGTCGGTCGGGGATCGAGGGACAAAAACTTTTCAACGACGGCGTGCCCCATTTCTCGCGTGAAGTCGCCCTCGATTTCAAGCGACGAATCTGCCACGAGCCCAAAGTCGTCCACCGCGGCCCGGTAGCCCGCCAGTCGTTCCTGGGCGTCGAAGTTTTCAGGGCCGCCCGTGAGGATGGCCACCCGCTCGTGTCCATGATCGGCCATGTGCTGCACCGCCGCATAGGCCCCGTCGCGGTTGTCGAACGAGAGTGACTTGAAGCGCGACTGTCCGGCGGACGTGTTCAGCAACACGACCGGGAGCCGCTTCGGTATCAGCGATTCGAGAAAATGGACCGAAAGCCGCGGCCAGAGAATGATCAGGCCGTCGACGCGCCCCCGCAACGACCGAACGACCGACTCGGCCTCCGACTCATCCGTGTGCGAGTTCGAGACCAAAAGGTGATGGCCCTGCTCTCGAGCCCGGCGGTCGAGTCCCTGAGTGATCTGCGCGAAGAACTCGCCGTGCATGTTGGGCAGTAGCACCCCCACCGTGTGGGTCTTCTGGGCCCGCAGGTTTCGAGCCGTCTCGCTGGGATGGTAATTCAGCGCGTGGGCGGCGTCGAGCACACGTTCCTCGGTCGACTCGCGCACATTGTCACTCCCGTTCAGCACACGGGAGACTGTAGCCACTGAGACATCGGCCTCTTCCGCAACGTCTCGAATCGTGGTGCTCATGAAAAAAGTGTGGGCCCGAGCAAGAAGAATCGCACCTGGAAGCGCTTTGTGTAATCCTTTACATTCCACATGTAATCCTTTACACTAGAGAGCCGCAAATGAGAGTCGTGTTAATTACAAGACTGTAACGGTCCGGAAATTAGAATTTTCGCGCGGCTGCGCCAACCCGGCGTCTCCCCTCTTCACCGATCAGGCCGGGGGCAATATGTCGAGAGTCACCACGTCCTGCCCCCGTCGTTGTTGACGTCGGCCACGTCGGTCCCCGGAGACTCGGCAATGACCGCCCAGTACGTCTCCACCGTCCTCAAGCGACATGCTGAATCTGCGGGCCTCGACCCGGAGGAATATTCGGCCCACTCCCTGCGGGCGGGTTTTATCACGCAGGCGATCCGGGCCGAGTAGGCAGAGCGGCGGGTCAAGGAGCACTCCGGCCACTCAAGCTAGAAGACGTTCAATCGCTACGTCGAAGAAGCCGGGACCTTCCAGGACAACCCCGCCGAAGGCATTGGGATTTGAAGATGTCCGGCCCTGGGTCATCCCCTGGAAAGGCGCCCGTCTCTCCTGCCTGTGGGCCTGGAGGGGCGGGCGTTTTCTGATTGCGGGGACCTATCCGCGGGCGTGCAGGGCGGACCCGGACTTGTGGTCGACGTACTCATGGGCAAGGTCGTAGCCTTCTTTTTTCAAAAACTCCCGCAGCTCCCGCCGTTGGTTTTGTTCGGTCTGCTGGCCGTCGGCTTTCGAAATTCGAAGATAGATGGCCGCACGCCTTTGAGCATCGCCGCCGGTTCGAGGTCAACTTCGGGGAGATCTGTCGGCACGTCTGAAGCGGCAGGCCAGTGAGGAAGGCCGGAGACCTTATAATATGGGATAATATGGCCTGCACAGCAGGCATCAAATAACAGTCGTTTTTTGACAGGGCAATGATCCCTCTCGCTCTTTCCACAAAGACAGGCCTG
>CAZBIB010000019.1:0-21652 GCA_964491575.1 uncultured Salinivenus sp.
TGGCCGACCACATCGATCACGCCGTCAACCTCGTGGGCGTGGAGCACGTGGGCCTCGGCTCTGACTTCGACGGCGTGTTCGCCCTGCCGAAGGGGCTGCAGGACGCCTCGGGCTATCCCAATCTCGTGGCCGAGCTGCTCCGCCGCGGTTACACCGAGGACGAAATTGCTAAGATCCTCGGCGAAAACCTGCTTCGCGTGTGGACGGAGGTCGAGGCCACCGCCGAGCGCCTTCAGCAAGACTCGTAGTGGGGACGGTCAGGGGCGCGGTGGAATCGGAACCTCTTCGTCGGTCTGCCGATCCTCCGGCGCCACCACGTACCGCGTGTTCTGCTCCGTGGCGGCCGGAACCTCGGTGGCTGGGGCCACCGTGCGCCATCGCTGGTACCAGATGATGGTGCCTGTGACGGACAGCACCGCGGGCGCCAGGCCCAAAATGACGTAGAGCCACTTCACGAAGAGGCCGCCCACCGCGCCGACGTGGAGCGGATAGAAGGTCTGGAGCAGTTGCGCCCCCCAGGGTGCTTCGCGCGCATCGTCGACCCGTAGCACCGACGCGCCCGACGGGCGGACATAGACGAAGCTGCGGCCGTTGGGGTGCCACTCCGGCGGGGTCCGCAGACGAACAGTGACGGGGGCGTCGGGCGCCTGCGGAAAGTACACGTACGTCGCCTCAGCGTCGGGGAGCGCCCGATTCGTAGCAGCCATCACGTCGCGGTACGAGACGGCTGTGGGCGTTTCCACGCCGTGCTCTTCGGCCACGGTTGGGGCAGGGGGCGGCCAGGAGTCCGAGGCCGTGAGGGTGGCGATGAGTTGCTGCGTCGTCGGGTAAAAGATGAAGGCGCTGCCCGTGAGGGCCGTCAGCAGCAAGAAGAGCGTGGTGTAGAAGCCGCCGGCCCGATGCAGGTCGTAGTTGAAGCGGAGCGCGCCCTGTTGCCACGACACGCGGAGTGCCTGCCAGAGTTGACGCAGCCGGCGCGGCCACCACAAGACCAGGCCCGTGGCGGTCAGCAGGACGAGTAGCAAACCGCTCACCCCCACGATGAGACCTCCGATGCGCCCTGCAAGCAACTCCACGTGCAGGCCGACGATCGTATTCACGAGCCCCTCGTCCGGGTGTTGCTCCCCAAGAATCGTCGCCCGGTAGGGATCGATGAACACGCTCGGAGCCTCAGGTCCCAGCCGCACCACTACGGGGTCCCTCTGAGCGGTCGGAAGATTGGCGATCCACGGCGTAGCCTCGGGATAAGCCTCCGTCACCGCGTCGACCACCGCATCCAAGGAGACGCGCTCACCGGACGGGGAAACGTGGTGGAGGTCAGGCCGGAGCCAGTCGTTGAGCGTGTCCTCGAAGACGAGCGCGCTGCCGCTCACGCTGATGACGATGAGAAGTCCGCCCAGCGTCAGGCCGCCGTAGAGGTGAATCCAGGACGAGACGCGGCGGAGGATGTTCATTCCCAAGGACAGGCCGTTCCGATGAGCATTTAGGTGTGGAAGGGTGAAAGGACGAACGTTTGGATCTTCCATCCATCCACGCTTCTATCCTTCCATCCCCCAATGGAGCGTGTATGCGATCGATGCCGCACGCAGGCGGAGTTGGGCTTACCACGTCGCCGTGTAGGAGAGATTAATGTTGCGGCCGCGGGCCGGCGTGTACGAGCCAGGAAGCGCAGGGTACTGGGACCGGACGGAGAAGTAGTAATTGTCCAACAAGTTCTCGATCCCAATCGTGAGGGCACCGGGGCCCACCTCGACCCGGCTCGACAGGTCGAACACCGTGTACGGAGAGACGCTGCCCTGGCCGTACGCGGTGGAGCCGGGAAAGGCGTCCCGACGGCCGGAGTACAGCATCTGGAGACGGCTCGTCCACCCATCCAGGGGCGTCACCTCCACATATCCGGTAAGCTTCTCGGGCGGAATGCGGTTGCCTGGGAGCGGCGTCTCGTAGCTGCCGTTGTCGTCGGCGTCGCGCACACCCTTCACCCAGGAAAACGTGCCCCCCACAGCCACCGGATCGGCGATCTGCACGTCGGTTGTGAGCTCCACGCCATAGACGTGTTCAGGGGATCGTACGATTTCGAAATCAGACCCGTACGAGCTTCCGAGTTCGGAGGTGGTGTAGTAACCCGTGGCGGTCGCATTCACGCGTCCCGTCCCCAGGCGGAGGCCCGCTTCGTAGCTGTTCACCGTTTTGGCCTCCGGGTTGAGGGCTTCAACCGACTCGGCCGTAGTGCTTCGGAGCACGCGTCCCACCTCACTCACCGCAAATCCCTGCTCGAAGGAGGCGAATACGTCGACCGGCTCGACGACCGTAAACACAGCGCCCGCGTTGAAGGTGAAGTTGTCGTAGCTCAGCGTTCCGCCCTCAACGTCGTTGCGCTGATCGGGCTCCCCGTCGCCGTCCGTGTCGAACTGCGCCCGGAGCGTCGTGAAGTCGACAACGCTGAGCGAAATGGCCTCGTACCGCACCCCACCGCGGAGCGTGATCCAGTCGCCCACCGGCACGCGCAGCTGGGCAAAGGGGGCAGCGCTCGTCTGCGTCATCTCGGGCGCATAAGTGCGGCCGTCTACTAGCGGCTGGGCCGTCTGGTCGCGTAGCGCGTCTATCCCCCACAGAAGCTGGCTCCCGTCCGTCAACCCAAGCGGTGTCGTCGCGTCGAGGCGCACGCCGAACTTTGTCGACTCAATCAGGCTCTGCCCCCCGCCGGGGTAGAAGGTGGAGTACCCGAAGTACGTCTTAAAGTCCTGTACGTAGGCTTGAGCCGTGACCTGGCTATCGAGCAGGTCGTCGTGTTCGTAGCGGAGCTGCCCGACGATGTTATTGGTGCCCGGATCCTCCGGCGGAAGGGTCCCGACCGTCGTGGCTGAGGTCGGCGTCTCACCGTACACGCCGGGCTGGCGCCCGTACTCCAGATCCTGCCGGAAGGAGTAGAAGTTGACGGAGGCTGTCAAGCGCTGCGATTCGGCGATGGTGTCCCCGACTTTCCCGAACAAACTAATCTCGTCGGCGCCCGCGAGCCCTCCCTGTCCGCGCGGATCCTGCGCAATCAGGTTTTCGCGGCCGTCGTAGAACTGCCCCCAGCTCTCGTAGCTGCCGCTGGCGACGAACTCGATGCCGCTCGTGCGACCGGAGACCGACTGGTGAAGACGTCCGGTGAAGCTCTCCTGAAGGTCGGCCGAGGACCCGCGAATGCCGACCTCAGTGGTGGCGTCCAGACCGGGGGTGGGCTCTTTGGTGATGATATTGATGGCGCCCCCGGTGGCCCCATAGCCGTACAGGGCGCTGGCTCCGCGCACCACCTCAATGCGCTCGATGACCTCGGGGCTGGTGGTGCGCAGCGAGCGAGACCCATCCCGCAACGGCGTATTCTGGGGCACGCCGTCGATCATGATGAACGGAGTACGCCCACGGAGGGTCTGGCCAAAGTTGCTGAGCGAACCGTTGCCGGGGGCCAGGCCGGGCACGGTCTGCGCTAGCATGTCGCCGAGATCGCCCGTGACGGCGCTCTGCGATTGCAGGTCCTGCGGACTCAGGACGGACACGGATGAGGCGACGCTGCCGAGATCCTGCCGGGTGCGAGTGGCGCTCACGACGACCTCTTCGAGGCCGTATCGCTCGCTCCTCAGCTGCAACGAAACGCGGCGCTGCGCCCCAGCATCGATCGTTACAGTTCTCGTCGCTTCCGCGTATCCAATGGCCGAGGCAATGAGACGGTACGAGCCCGGCGACACGTTCTCAAACCGGAATGTGCCGTCGGCATTCGTGCTCGTGCCCCCCACCTGGGCGCCGCCCTCCTGTTCGAGGACGACGTTGACGCTCGGCACGGGGCGCTCCTGCGCGTCGGTGACGGTGCCGCGCACCTCGGCGGACTGCCCGTAGGCAATTGGAAGTGCGCCGAATGCTGCAAAGAGGACTGTGGAAAGGAGAGCTGTAGAAAAGCGCATCAGAGGCGAAGAGTCGATGTTCGGGCTTTGCTTATCTGGACTTATTTTAAATAGAAGTCCGGACTATCGACATCAACTACCTCATCGATGATTCACGTTGCCGAACTCCGTTCCTCACTCGTGGGCATTACACCGGCAACGCGAGTGGGCCTCACACCAGCAGCGCGAGGCGGCGGGCCGGGCGCGTGACGGCTACGTAGAGGAGCGCGTTTCGCTCGTCGCCCCGGCACACCCGCAGGTCGCGGTGGTCCACGAACACGGTGTCGTAGGTGGAGCCCTGGGCCCGGTGCACGGTGGTGGCGTACGCGTACTCGACTCGGGCAAACTGCTCGCGCAGGTCAAAGAACCGGTCCCACTTCGACGGGTCGTCCTGTGCCTTCTCGCGGCGACGGTCCAGCGCGTCCTCGTAGCGCTCAACCTCTTCCTCATGCAGCACCTGAATCGTGCGCGTAAGTCCCTGGCCCGGGGTGCGGACTTTCAGTTCCCACACCGTCCACTCGCTCTGATCCTCGGCCTCAAAGGTGTCGACGGTCGCGTTCTTGACGCGTACCTCCTCACTGTTTGTGAGGCGCTGCACGCCGTCATGGAACCAGGTTTCGGTGCCCACCAGCCACTCTCCCTCCACAAACCGGTCCGCGTCGGCCCCGTAGCGTTTGGCGCGAATCTCGCGGTTGTAGCGACGCACCGTCTTGTTGCGGTAGGCAAGCACGCGGGCGTGGGTGGCATCCTCGGCGAAGGCCTCCGTGTCGAAGGCGCGGAGCACGCTGTCGAGAAATTCCTCGCGGTTGCGCGTGACGGCGACCCCTTTTCCGTCCTCAAACTTGCTCCCGAACCGGCCGTCGGCCCCAGTGCGGATCTTGGTGGCGAGCTCCAGGATGGGATTGTCGGCGGCCTGGCGGTGGATCGTCTCCAGCGTGGACCCCGGCACGTCGAGCGCAGGCGACGGGTCCTCGTTCACAGGCGGAAGCTGAGCCGGATCACCCACGAACAGCCACTGTACCCAGAAGGGCGCGTCCTCGATGTGCGACCACTCTTCCCGCCCAATCATCGAGGCCTCGTCGACGATGACGACGCCCTCGGTGAAGTTGCGCTCCTCCTCCGCCACCAGCTCGTACTCCCCCTCCTCCGTGGGCTGAAGCCGCAGGCCGAGAAACGAGTGAAGCGTCTGCATCTGCACGGGCGCGTCGCCCAGCTCCTCGCTGAGCACCTGCACGGCCTTGTGGGTGGGGGCGCAGACCGTCACCGCGCAGTCCTCGTCCAGAAGCTGCTCCACGAGGCGACTCACGAGGTACGTCTTGCCCGTGCCGGCGTACCCGCGCAGGCCCGTAAACCGCTCGCCGCGGGCGAGGCGGTCGTAGACCTGATCGTAGGCCTCTTGCTGATCTTCCGTGAAGGGGGCGTCGGCGAACGTCGGCATCGACGAGCGAGGCAACCCGCTTAAACGGGAGCGGAAGAATCGGTCGGAAAACGAGCGAGGGACGACCTACGAAGTGGGCAGGGGCGGGGGGAAGATCCAGTGCAGGCGCAGGGCCGGACTCGCCCAAAAAGAAAAGGCCCGTCCCGACAGAGGGTCGGGACCGGCGCGTGCGGCGGAGAGGGGGGGATTCGAACCCCCGAAACGGCTTATCACCGTTTACTCCCTTAGCAGGGGAGCGCCTTCGACCGCTCGGCCACCTCTCCGTCTTTTTGTTTTTTGTCGTATGTCGGACCGCGGACAATGTTGCACGGGGGTGTCGGTCCCCGTTGCACACGGGGCACAGAACCGTTCGAATCCGTCACTAGGATTCTTCGAGGGCTTCAGCGCCACTGGTAATGTCCAGGAGCTCGCGGGTAATGGCGCTCTGTCGGGCCCGGTTGTATTCGAGGGTAAGATCCTCAATGAGCTCCTCGGCGTTGGTCGTGGCGTTGTCCATCGCCACCATCCGCGCCCCCTGTTCGGCGGCGTTCGACTCGAGCAGCGCGCGCCACATCTGGTAGTAGAGATAGCGCGGCACGAGTTCGTCGAGCAACTCGCGGCCCCCGGGCTCGAAGATGTAATCGATGGCCTGACCATTTTCCGGCAGATCTAATCCGTCGGACTCCTCCTCCATCACCGGCGTCTCAAACCGCTCCTCCGGAATGGGCAGCAGCGGCTCCACGATCTGGTTCTGGACGATGGTGTTCTTGAACTCGTTGTAGACGAGCTTGACCTCGCCCCAGATGCCCCGCTCAAAGCCCTCCACGGCGTCCCGCACCACTTGCTGTGCCACCTCAAAATTCAGTCCATCGAAGACGCCCTGATAGTCGCCGACGAGGCGGTAGTCCCGCTTCTGGAAGTGCTTGTGACCCTTTTCGCCCACACACAGGAGAAACAGGTCGTCGTTCTGGCGCTTCTGAGCGTAGGAGGTTTCGATCAGATTCTCGGCGGTTTTGATGGCGTCACTGTTGAATGAACCGCAAAGCCCCCGGTCGGCCGTCACCACGATCACCAGGGCCCCGGTGGACTCCTCGGGTGACTGGAAGAACGAATGGGCCGTGGGGTCGAGCTCCTGCTTGAGGTGGTTGGTCAGCTCCCCGATTTTGTACGCGTAGGGCCGCGCCTGAAAAATCTTCTCCTGGGCCCGCCGCAGCTTCGCCGCCGCCACCATCTTCATGGCGCGGGTCACCTGTTTGGTGTTCTCGATCGACTCGATCCGGTTCCGAATGTCGCGAAGGTTCGCCATGGGTCAGGCGGTTGGGAATGTTGACGAGTGACGTAGACGCCGATCCAAAGGAACGAGCCGGAACGGACAGGAGAACCTAAATCCGATCGTTCGAGTCATGACTCAGAGCTACGCAGCAGCCCCCTCGCCCGCAAGCACGTCCTCCTGCTCTTCCTCTTCCTCTTCGGCGTACACCTCGGCCAGATCCTCGGCGACGGATTCGAAGACCTCCTTGGCCTCCTCCGTAAGCTCCTCCGTCTCCCGAATCTCGTTGAGCACATCCTCGTGCCGGAGGCGCAGCCGCTCGATGTATTCTCCTTCGAACTCTCCGATGTCGTCGACCGCCACGTCATCGAGGTAGCCGTTGATGGCGGCGTAGATAATGGCCACCTGCTCCTCGACCGGCACCGGCGAGAACTGGTCCTGGTTCAGAATCTCGACCAGCCGCTCTCCCCGGTTGAGCTGCTGCTGCGTCGAGGGATCGAGGTCGGAACCGAACTTGGCGAAGGCCTCCAGCTCGCGGTACTGGGAGAGGTCGATCCGGAGCGTGCTCGCCACGTCCTTCATGGCGTCGACCTGCGCCGAGCCGCCGACTCGCGAGACAGACGTTCCCACGTCGATGGCCGGGCGAATGCCCGCGTTGAAGAGGTCGGTCTCCAGGTAAATCTGGCCGTCGGTAATCGAGATGACGTTCGTCGGAATGTAGGCCGACACGTCGCCGGCCTGCGTCTCGATGACCGGCAGAGCCGTGAGCGACCCACCGCCCTGCACTTTGTCCTGAAGCGGCTCCGGAAGATTGTTCATCTGCGAGGCCACCTCTGGCTCATCAATGATCTTGGCGGCGCGCTCCAGCAGGCGGCTGTGGAGGTAGAAGATGTCGCCCGGGTAGGCCTCCCGTCCCGGCGGACGGCGCAGCAGGAGCGAGAGTTCGCGATAGGCCACGGCCTGCTTCGAAAGGTCGTCGAAGCACACGAGCGAGTCGCGCCCGGTGTCGCGGAAGTATTCACCGATGCAGGCCCCGGCAAACGGCGCGATATACTGCAGCGGCGTGGGCATGGAGGCGGAGGCATTGATAATCACCGTGTGCTCCATGGCTCCATTGCGCTCGAGGTCGCGCTGCACCTGCGCCACCGTCGAGTCCTTCTGCCCCACGGCCACGTAGACGCAGTAGACCGGGTCGCCGCTCTCGGTGCTCTCATCGTGCGTCTGCCGCTGGTTAATGATCGTGTCGACGAGGACTGCCGTCTTCCCGGTCTGTCGGTCGCCAATGACGAGTTCCCGCTGGCCCCGGCCAATCGGAATCATCGAGTCGATGGCCTTGATGCCCGTCTGCAGCGGCTCCTCCACGGGCTGTCGGTAAATCACGCCGGGCGCCTTTCGCTCCAGCGGAAGCACCATCTTGTCCCCTTCAATCGGACCTTCCCCATCGAGCGGGCGGCCGAGGGGGTCGATGACGCGACCGAGCATGTTTTCATTCACTCCGACCGATGCGATACGTCCGGTGCGGCGGGCCTCGTCCCCTTCGCTCACCGAATTCACGTCGCCGAAGAGGACCACTCCGACGCTGTCCTCTTCGAGGTTGAGGACCATGCCCTCCACGTCCTGCTCGGGAAATTCCACGAGCTCGCTGGCCTGCGCGTTGCTCATGCCGTAGAGGGTGGCGATGCCGTCGCCGGCCTGCAACACGGTCCCGGCCTCATACTCTTCCGCCTCGGTCTCAAAGTCGCCAAGCTCGCGGCGGAGGATGTCGGTGACTTCGTCGGGTCGTATGCTACCGTTAGACATGTGGGGATCGAACGTTACGTAATCAGGTCATCGAAAGAGGCGGAGGGGGCGGGCCAATATCGACTAGGCCGCCTGACCGTTGGTTTCGAGCGAGAGGGTCGCGTTTTGCAGCCGATCATGGAGCGCGTTGAGCTGGCTGCGCACGCTTCCGTCAAAGACCCGGTCGCCAATGCGAATCACGAGCCCGCCGATCAGGTCCGGGTCCTCCTCCAGATGCAGGCGGACGTCCTTCCCCGTCTTTTCCTCGAGGGCCTCCACCAGGGCGTCGCGGTCCTCGTCGGCCAGCGGCTGGGCCACCGTCACCTCCGCGTCCACAATGCCGCGCTGTTCGTCGCGGAGGGACTGGTACTGATCGAGGATGGCCTTCGTCAAGGTCTCCCGGTCTTTCTGCACCAGGAGCCGCAGAAATTGCAGCGTAAGCGCCTCCACCCGTTCCCCCAGGAGCTCCTGAAGGATCGTCTCCTTCTTCTCCTGCGAGATCACAGGGCTCTCGAAGAAGCGCGACAGCTCGCGGTTCGAGTCGATGCTGTTCCGGAGCATGAGAACGTCGTCGTCGACGGCCTCAAGCACCCCGGCCGCGTCGGCTTCTTCGTAGAGCGCAGTGGCGTATCGCCGAGTGACCGTGCGCTGACTCATACGGGTTGGGGGTTGAAACGTTGATCACTGGTTTGTTGAAACGCTCTAATGTTCAACGTTCCAACACATCAACGCGTTAATTCGTCGGGAAGTCTTTGATGGCGTCGTGCACGAGCTCGCGGTGGCGATCCCGATCCAGGTTGTCCTCCAGAATCTTTCGGGCAGACTGGATGGCAAGATCGGCCACCTCATCGCGAAGCTCCTGCAGCGCGGCCTGCTTCTCGCGCTCGATTTCGGCCTGGGCCTGCTCTTTCATCTGTTGGATTCTCCGCTGCGTCTTGGCCTCTTCCTCCTCGCGGAGCTCCTCGGCCGACTCGCGGGCCTCGCGGAGAATTTTCTGAGCCTCCTGCTCGGCCTTGCGACGCTCTTCTTTGTTCTTTTTCTGGATCTCCTTCGCCTCGGCAAGTGCCTCCTCGGCCCGCGCGATGGAGCTTTCGATTCCCTCCTCGCGCTCCTGGAGGGCATTCGTCATCGGCTCCCAGCCAAGCCAGTAGAGCACCCCCAGAAAGAGGAGAAACGCGATGGTCTTCCAGACAATGAGCCCGAGGGAGGGCGTAACGAGGCTCTGGGCAAGCAGAGCAGTCATGGTAGAGCTAGGGTAGGGTTAGCGCAAAAGGTCAACGGTCCCCGGGATCGAGCGAAGTCGGCACACAGGCCGTGCTGCTTAGCCGAGGAAGATGGTAACGGCGAGGAGCAGGCAGATGATGAGCGCAAACAACGCCACACCCTCAATCAGGGCGGCGGAAATAATCATCAGGTTTCGGATCTCGTCGGTGGCTTCCGGCTGGCGGGCAGCCCCGTCCATCGACGAGCTGGCCAGCCAACCAATTCCGACGCCGGCGCCAATAGCGGCGAGGCCGGCACCAATTCCTGCAGCGAGATAAGCGAGAGCAGCGGCTTCCATAGTGTTCGGATGTTAATGAAGTAAGATTGCAGTGATGGGTGATACAACTGAAAAATCTTCAAGCGGGCAAAGCGCCGAGGGTGGGTTACACCGAAGACGGCTCCACCGCCTCCTCCACAGCGTTGAGGCGCTCTTCCAGTCGCCCCGCCGGAGGTACGTCTTCGTCCTCTTCGTGCTCGCCGTGGTCGTGCTCCTCTACGGCCATGCCAATGAAGAGGGCCGAGAGGATGGTGAAGACGTACGCCTGAATGAAGGCAACCAGCAGCTTGAGCAGCAAGATAAAGACGGTGAATAGTATGCTAATGACGACAGTTCCCACGGCCGCCACCTCCCCGAAGAGGATGTTCATGATGAAGATCAGCCCAATCAGGCTGAAGATGATGAGCGCTCCGCCCATCATGTTGGCGAAGAGACGAATGGCCAAGGCCAGGTGCCGCATCACGAGCCCCACGATCTCGATTGGGACGAAAATGATGCGCACCGGCAGCGGGGCGTCCGGGGGACCGGTAAAGAGTTCCTTGTAGTAGTCTTTCGAGCTGTAGAGAAGAACGATGACGAACGTCATGACGGCCAATACTCCCGTCACAGCAATGTTGGAGGTGGCCGCTCCGGCGTAGGGAACGAGGCCGAGAATGTTGGCAACGAGGATGAAAAAGAAGGCTGTCAGGAGATACGGCAAGAATTTCCGCCACTTCTCCCCTGGAATGTTGGGCTTGGCGATTTCGTCGCGGATGAAAATGACCAGGACCTCCATCATATTTTGAAAAACGCCCTTTGGGGCTTCCGTGCGGCCCACCCCTCGCTTGTAGCGCTGGGCCAGGATGATGAAGACGACGAGCACAATCGCCATTGCCAGGAGGCCGAAGACGAGGTGGCGGGAGATGGAGAGGTCCGCCACGACGTGCCCGGTCGTCCGCTCCACCGAGCTGTGCAGGTGTTCATCAGCAGCGATGGCTTCTTCGAGCGCCGCTCCCTGCGTTGTGAGCTCATGCCCGTCCGCCACGCTGTCGCTGTGGGCGGTGATGCCGTAGGGTCCATTCCTGACCATGGACGCCGTGCTTCCATACGCCTCCAGGCTGAGGTTCCCGTCCGCCGTGCGGACGAGCATGATGCGCGGGAGCTCGACGTTGGCAAACGGCTTGAAATTGAGGTAGTATCCGTCGGTGGCGTGACCCAGGATCACATTGTTGACAATCCCCTGGAGTGTCACGTCGCCGTCGTCGGCCGCCGTCGCAGGCGTCGCTGTCAGCATCGAGCCCATCCCCAGCACGAGGAGGGCGACGAGTCCAAAGGAGCGGGCGCGAGCCATCATGTATTTCTCGTACGACAGCGTTGAACAACAAACTCAAACGGGCCGGATTAGGCCTCCAGTGTCCCCTGGTCACCCCGGCGAACCATGGAGTGCGTTTCCAGAATCGTGCTCAGGATGAGCAGGCCGATCACCGTGCTCACGAACGCGGCGGCGTGGACCGGCACAAAGAGAAGCACCAAGGCCACGACCCCGAACACGAGCAACATTCGCCCCCCGAGGCTCCCTAGTTCCAAAAACAGGAACGTGTGCTGATCAGCGGTCCGAAGAGAAAAATAATGTGCTCCCACTCGCACCGCTGCGTGAAGTCCCATTACTGCAATTCCCATCCCGATGCCAAGCCACCAAGAGGGGGTCATGTCTTCGCAGGTCTCCGGTTGCTGGGCCTGTCAATCGTTGCCACAGGGACGCAGAGACGTTCGCCTCGCAGGACCGTTCCTGAAGCTAGGCATCCCGGCCATCGAGGACTTATGAGAACCGGTGAATCACAAATGAAAGTATTTCGCAGGCTCGGAGGCCGAAGACAATCCGCCAAACAGCTTCTCAAGAATTGAGGTCGCCCTGGAGACGCTTGAGCTGAAGGACTGCGCCCGAAAGACCAAACACGCAGCCCACGAGGAGCATCCAGGGAGTCGTCTGCAGCCACAGATCGATCACGAGTCCGAGGACCGGAGGACCTGCTGTTGTGCCAGCAAGACGCCAGCCCAGATCGAGGTATGGGGCAATATCCCGAAGGGCCCGCCCCCACGATGACTCGTCCTCGGAAGACGTTCCCTCAGAAGACCGGGTACGATCGTTGTCCCCTGCCTCATCCATCGTCGACGTAGTCGAGCCTTACCGTAGCTGTGCCGTATCGCTCCGGCTCGTTCCGCCCCGGCTTCGAGCGGCGTCGCTCGGGGCAGCAACCTACACTTCTGTGAACTCCTCGGTCGATTCCTCGTCGGTCGCTTCGCTCTCGTCTGACGACTGAGCAGAACCATTCTGCCACCCCCCCTCGCTGTAAGACCCGGGACTTGAGGTTCCAGTCCTTGAGGTCCCGGTACTTTCGGCAATCGGCGTGCCCATCTCGCACTCCCCGGTAAACTGGGCGCCTTCCTCGACGACCAGCCGATCTGTTTCGATCTTCCCGTCGACCCGCGCGGTGCTCTTGAGCACGAGGCGCTCCTCGACGTGAATCTCGCCCTGAACTTGACCGGCAATCTCGGCGTTTGTCGCGATAATCTCGCCCTCCACCACCCCCTCTTCGGCGATCATTGTCTTGCCTTCCACCTCGACTGTGCCGATGATTTGACCACTGGCACGGACATCATTCTTTGCCCGCACGGTCCCTTCAAAGACGGTGCCTTCGCCAACGAGATTAACCTGATCCTGCACTGTGCTTGTCTGGTTTGCCATGGAGGATGATGTATCGTCCGATTGAGTATTGCTTTGAGTATTGCCTTGAGTATTGCTGAAGAGGCCCATATAGAGAGCTCAAGTTGTGACCGGTGTGCCCTTTTCGGCGAGACGGCGATCCGAACGTTTTCGGACTGCCCCCGCGGCCGGCCGCCCCTGACAACAGTAGTCGGAACGTGTATTCCGGCAACGCGGCTGTATTCCCGCAACGTGGATTAAAATAACAGAAGGCGGCGTGAGTGCAAACTCGCAAAAGGCATGCCGGACGGCTGCCCCGGATGCATACACCCTAGAAACGGGTTCGATGCCGAGAGCAAGCAGCCGGCCGGCGGAAGTTGCTCACAGGCCGAAAACATGTAAACAGCGGCCCTTCTTCTCTACCATCCCGCGACGTACGACTGAGGCCCTTGTGCGAGACCATTTCGCCAGAACTCAAAGTGCAGGTGGGGACCGGTCGTGATGGCTCCGGTGTTCCCACTGACGGCAATCGGCTCCTTCGCCCGCACCCGGTCGCCCAGGTGCTTGAGCAGTCGCCCATTGTGTTTGTAGACCGAAAGGTATCCACCGGCGTGCTGAACCGCAATGGTGTACCCCCCGTCCTGAGTCCAATCGGCCCACACCACATACCCGTCCCCCACGGCCCGAATGGACGCCCCCTCCGAGACCGCTACGTCGATGCCGTAATGACCTGTACGGGCGTTGAAGTCCCGGGTCGGGAACCCGTTCGTCACTGGGGAGGGGAGCGGGAAGGAAAGTCCTGATCCTGCGTTCCGTGCAATCGCCGAGGCTTGGCCAGACGCCGCGACGTCCGAGGGGGAAATGGCCGGCTGCTCGTGGACGCTTTGTTCGGAACCGACCTCTTCGTCTGCGCCTCGACTTTGGGGGGCCTGTTCGCCAGTTGACGGTGGTCGGTCCAGAGGAGATCGCCCCGGCTGTGCCACCGAATCGACCTGGCCGGTAATGAGCCGCCGAAGACGCTTGACGTATCGGCGCTGGGCGGCGAGAGAATCTTGAAGAGACCGGAGCCGCATGGTGTTATGCCGGGCATTCTCCTCGATCTTCTCCGTCCCATACCCCGGAATCTGTGTCCGGAGGGGCGTAAACACAAACAGAATACCCACGACGACTCCCACCGCCAGCAGACTCCCGCCCCACGCGGCCACCATGCGCGACGGATCAATGTGGTACCGCCGCGTTTTCCCCACTTCCTCCGCGTCCATGACCACGATGGTCTGCTCGGTGCCCACATTTCGAACGAGGTCAGCAAAGAACGACCACATGAAAATGTCCTCTTGACAGGTGCATGGAAGAAGGTTCGCTGCCGGTCCCTGCCCCCGGATTGCTCTCGGGACACACAACTGGGCAAGGCCTGCCCTCGCCTGGAAGGAAAAGAAAACGGACGGGTGGGTCCCCGGTTTCTGCATCATTCACTCGGTTGCACCCAAGACTCGTATAATCTTCCAAATGGGCCGGGAACTCCACTGTCCGCAGGCAATCCCTTTTTGCTGGGGATTGGAGTCAGCCCCCCGCTCCCAACCGATACCCTCGTCACCTACACGCCACGCGCCCCATGCCTCAGCACGAGTCTGCCAAGAAACGGATGCGGCAAAACGAGAAGCGCCGCAAGCGCAACAAGTCGCAGAAGAGCCGCGTCCGGACCAAAATCGACAAACTCCGCTCCCTGGACGACAAAGAAGCGGCGCAGGAGCTACTCAACGACGTGAAGGGAGATCTGGACCGCCTCGCCGCCAAGGGGATCATTCACAAAAATACGGCCGCCAACAGAAAGAGCAAGCTTGAGAAACACGTAGATGCTCTCGAGTAAGCACCCGCCCTGCATGCAGACGCAGGGAGCAACGGGGGCTCCCGGTCTCCCGCTTCCAGGCCCCCGTCCTCTCTACGCAGACTGAATTCCCGTTTCCTCCGCGTGCTACGGATTGCAATCCGAATGCCCAGCGCCTTGTGGGAAAATATTCCAATTTAGCGTGATCGTTCGTCGTACGTGGATGAAATCGGATTTATTCCTGGCTAAGAAATTGCGTGTTCGAATCGCATCCTATATCTTCCAGGTTCCACAGCGAAATCTAAATTCTCCATCCGGGGAGTACTCCCATGGAGACATCTCGGCTTTTCTTCTCCCTTGGCCTTTGCTCTCCAAAACTCAACCCGACCTATGACGAAATTAGAGCCTTCTGTGCACGCGCACTCCCTTTCCTCATTTTGGCTTCCCGTTCTCTTCATCATCGGAGGACTATTTCTCTCCGGCTGCGGGACGACCGCTCCCGTTGTTCAGTCGGTGAGCGGGCCCGACACCCTTGAGACGGACGAGTCCGGCACGTTTGAGGCCACGATCAACCAGGAGGAGGCCGGCACGCCGTTGACGTATACGTGGAACTTCGGCGACGGCTCGACCGCCTCTGGACTCCTCGCCGATCACAGTTACAGCTCGACGGGACAATACTCGGTCCGGTTCCAGGCCAGTAATGAAGGCGGCTCCGATACCGACACCATTACGGTGACGGTGGTGCCCCCTCCACAGCCCGCCTCGATCACCTCGGTCAATGCAAGTCCAAATCCCGTCGACGAGGGCGAGACGGTCCGCTTCAGCAGCAATGTTCAAGGAGATCGTCCCATTGAACGGCGGTGGACCTTCGGAGACGGATCGACCTCGTCGAGTCAATCCCCGACTCACACCTACGAGAAACCGGGCCAGTATACCGCTCGCCTGGAAGCCTCCAACAACGTAGGAGAAGATTCCCGCACTGTGACGGTCCGCGTGAACCGGGTACTTCCGCAGGTATGCACTACGGTTAGCGAGATGAACTCGGCCTTCTTCGAGCGCAACTCCAGTACGCTGACCTCCGAGGCCGAGAGCAGCCTGCAGGAGAATGTCAAAATTCTCTCTAAGTGCGCGAACCTGACCGCCCAGATCGAAGGCTTCGCCGCGCCCGGCGAGCGGAATCCGGAATCCCTGTCTGAAGACCGGGCTGAGGCCGTGGCGAACTTCTATCAGGACAACGACGTGCCCAGCGACCGCATCATGACCAGCGGCCAGGGCCAGGTCGAAGGCGTGACCTCGAAGAAGGGCGGCACCCGCCAGTATCGCCGCACCGACACGATTCCGCAGCAGGAAGGCGGCGGCATGGGCGGCGACATGTAAATACAGTTCTTCACTTTTCGTACGGCCCTACGGGCGGATCTCCAGATTGGAGATCCGCCCGTTTTGTTTTTGCCGTACATGCAGGCCAGAGATGTCCAGTTCTGAACGGTTGCGCGTCAGGAAATGCCCTTGGCACAGGCGTTTCATCCTCCGTCTGCCCTGTGCCCTCGTCGGCCCTCGCACGTTGAACGTTCGAACGATGAGACACCAACGTTCAACGCTCGGGGCGAAGTAGGGGGAAGAGGACGACGTCGCGGATCGACTCCTGTCCGGTGAGGACCATGGTGAGGCGGTCGATGCCGATGCCCAGGCCTGCGGCGGGGGGCATGCCGTACTCCAGGGCCCGGAGATAGTCCTCGTCGATGAGGTCGTCCGGGTCCACATCCTCTTCCTCAGCCCGCCGGCGTGCCTGTGCCTCAAACCGCTCGCGCTGGTCCTGCGGGTCGTTGAGCTCGCTAAAGGCGTTGGCAATCTCACGGCCGGCCACCACAAGCTCGAAGCGCTCCACGAGCCCCTCCTTTTCGCGGTGCTTCTTGGCGAGGGGACTGAGCTCAATCGGGTAGTCGGTTACGAAGGTGGGTTGGATGAGGGTCGGCTCCACCGTCTCACTGAAGATCTCGTCGAGCAGCTCGCCGAAATCCATGTCGGGCACCACCTCGTCGAGGCCCAATTCGTTCGCCGCCACGTCGTAGACCCGCTCGGCATCGGCCTGATACAGATCGAAGCCAGTCGCCTCCTCGATGGCCTCAAAGAACGGGATGCGAGGCCAGTCGCCGCTCAGGTCGATTTCGTGCCCCTCAAATTCCACTGTCGGTGTATCGTGCAGCGCAGCAGTCACGGTGCGGAGGAGCTCCTCAGTCAGGTCCATCATCCACCGGTAGTCCTTGTAGGCCATGTAGCACTCCATCATGGTGAACTCCGGGTTGTGGAAGCGGCTGAGACCCTCGTTCCGGAAGTCCTTCCCGATCTCGTAGACTCCTTCCAGACCGCCGACGAGGAGCCGCTTCAGGTACAGCTCATCCGCGATGCGGAGGTAGAGCGGCATATCGAGCGCGTTGTGGTGCGTCTTGAACGGTCGGGCCGACGCGCCGCCGTAGACGGGCTGCAGAACGGGCGTCTCCACCTCCAGATAGCCTCGTTCGTCGAGGACGTCCCGCATCGTGGAGATGAGCGTGGACCGCTGGCGGAAGACCTCCCGCACGTCTGGGTTCACTGCAAGGTCGACGTAGCGTTGACGGTACCGAAATTCCTTGTCTGTCACCTCGTAGTACGTCTCGTCTTCCGTCTCCTTGACCACCGGCATCGGGCGCAGCGACTTGGCCAGGAGCTGGAAGTCGTCGGCCGCCCGGACGGTAACCTCTCCCATGCCCGTGCGGAAGACGAAGCCCTTGACGCCGACGATATCGCCGATGTCGATCAGCTCCGTGAAGACCTCTTCGTAATAGTCGTCGGGGAGGTCCTGTGCGCGAACGTAGACCTGAATTCGGCCCGTCTCGTCCCGGAGATCGAAAAAGGTGGAGCCGCCCATCACGCGGAGATCCGTGATGCGACCGGCAATCGAGACCTTGTAGGAGCCCTCCTCTCCGTCCTCCGGCTGGTGCCGGTCGTCCTCGAACGTGTCGAGAATCTCGTCCGCGTGGGCGTCGATGTCCCAGGCGTAGGGATAAGGATCGATGCCGCGGTCGTCGAGCGCCTCGCGCTCCTCGCGTCGGCGCTGTTCCTGCTCACTGAGCTCAGAGGATGAGGAGGGCATTCGGGAAAGACGAACGTCAATTCAGGAGAGCAACAAAGAAAAGAGTCCCCCAGCGCGCCACGGGTCGGGCGCTGAGGAGGACAATAGACAGGCGAGAGGTGGCACTCCGATCGTACACGTCGGCGGCCCGGGAGCTTTCGGGGAGCCGGGACGACGAGTGGACGAGGCACGCTACGAGATCCACTCTTCCGCTTCGAGCAGGAGCGCGTCGTGATGGCTCCGAAGGAGCTGCGCAATGAGTTGGCTCAGTTCTCGGGCCGGACTGTCCGGCGCCTGCCCCATCGTAAGCGTCGTCATCTGCTCCGTTCCTTCCTCCAACACTTCAAGAGCATCAGTCAGAACGAACCACCACGGCTGCCCCGAGGATCGAGGCTCCCACTCAGGGTCGGGCAGAGACTCCTTCGCACACAGGCTCATGACCTTGTGGCCCTGCGGATTGAGCGTGTCGCGCAGGATGGATACGGCCTGATGCGCAGTCTCAACCATCGACTCCATTTTCTCCTGCTGGCCGAGCGAGAGGGCAGCCTCCGCCACCTGCCGCTCGGACCGAAGCGCTCGCTCCAAAATCTGCACGGCGGCCACAGCCATCGACTGGTACGGCGCCCCCTGACAGTTTACCTTCTCGACGAGGGCACGGAGGGCGTTCAGGTCCGGAGTCGGAACCTCAGAAGCTTCGTTCTCCTCGTCGACCAACAGGAGGGATCGTTCTTCGATACGCTCCCGGTCGGCCTCGCGTTCGAGTTCGTCGACAGAAGAACGTCCCGATCGAAGGTCGCGCGCGTTGTTACTCATGCAGGACAATGCATTATGAACAGATAGCGGCGGACCTGTCCCTGGGCCCCATTCCGGACGTACAGGGACAGGCGGTGGACCGCCAAAACGCCGGTCGACACATAGTCGGAGGTCTGTCACGGGTTCCTAGTTGCGTTTCCGCAATGTAAAGAAAAGGCCAGTCTTCGAGACAATCAATGCAAAGGTATGGAGGATATTCCCTTATCTGTTTACTCATTTGTGACCTCTTGAATCATCCCAAGGAGCCCCTCGGCCTGCTCCGCAGTCAGGTGTCCTCCCCGCACGGCCACACGCACCATTTCTGTGGAGAGCGACGCGTAGAGGGGCACGAGGTGAGGCGCTTCGGCCACAAGAGCATCGAGATGAGCTTGCACCGTTTCTTCATCCCCGCGTGCCACGGGCCCGGTAAGCGCTCCTTCAGGCGTTCTCTGTTGGAGGTTTTCCAACGTTTGTTCGATAAGGGGCTCGACGAGGTCGAAGGCCGATCCCGGCACCTCGGATCCACGGTCCGACGCAGAAAAGACCTCCTCTACTACGGCCAGGAGGGCCACCAGTCCGTTGGAGGAAAGGGCGACAGCCGCGTGATAGAGCGCCTTGTCCTCGGGTGTCAGCCGCACGGGCCGGGACCCGAGCGCACGGGCCAGCGCCTCCCCCGCCGCCACGGCTCGGTCGTCGCCCTCTAGCCCTACAACAATGTCCTTGAAGGCCTCGGGCGACGTGTCCTTCGCAAACGTCTGCAGGGGATGAAAACTCATCGTGGCAGCGCCCTGCTCGGCGAGCGGGGCGAGGGCCGCGGCCGTCTTTGCACCGGACGTGTGGGCCACAATGGTGTCACTCCACGGATGATCGAGTTCCGTCAGTGCTTCCGCTACGGACGCGATTGCGTCGTCCGGCACACAGATCAGTACGAGCCGCACCGTCGCAGGCAGGGCATCCCAGGAAGACCCCGCAACCGGGGCGCCCACCCGATCTGCGAGCGCCTGTGCGGACGCCGCCGTCCGACTCAGCACCACTTCGACGCGATGCCCGCTCGCCACGAACCCCTGCGCGAGGGTCGTGCCCACGGCCCCGGCGCCGACGAGGGCGACGGGTGGAGAGCTGGAAGAGACGGACATGGTGACGTGAGAGACGACCGACGAGGGTGACCGACGCGAACGATTGCGCGTGCATGACATGATAGGAGCCGAACGGGAGAAGGTCTATTCAACAGCCGGGAATCGCGGGTCCGATTCGCGAGCGATGTCGACCCGGGCGGCAGCCTCGTCCCGCTCCCGATCAGTGCCGCACCTACGAGCGTCTTCCAGTGTGCAAATGCACGGACGATTTTATAGCTTGGGGTACTCGTGTAGCCCGACCCCACGGGCCTACGTTTCAAGACTCGTACGGACTTCGCCGGGATTCCAACCATCTCCATGGAAATTCCCTCCCTGCAACAGGGCCTTGAGCGCGAGCGCAGCCTCATGACCAAGGAGAAGCCGATCACGGAGGACGACGAACACGAGTCCCTTCGCATCGGCGTGCCCCGCGAGGTGGGAAACGAAGAGCAGCGCGTGGCCCTGGCCCCGAGCGGCACGGGGGCGCTCGTCACCGACGGTCACGAGGTGTACGTGGAGGAGGGCGCGGGGCACGAGGCTCATTTCCAGGACGACGAGTACGCGGACGCCGGGGCCGAGCTCGTGAAGGATCCCGAGGACCTCTACGAACGCAGCGACCTCATTGTGAAGGTGGGGCCGCCGGTGGAGGAGGAAATGGAGCTCCTCCAGGAAGGCCAAATCCTCCTCTCGGCTCTCAACCTGGGGGGGACGACGCCCGAGTTTTTGCACCACTTGATGCGGCTTAAGATTACGGGCATCGGCTTCGAGTTCATCCGGGACCCGGACGGCACCTTCCCTCTCGTGCGCATGATGCACGAGATCACCGGCTCCATGGCCATCCAGATTGCAGGGCGCTACCTGGAGAGCAACGAAGGAGGCAAGGGCGTCATGCTCGGGGGCATCTCGGGCGTCCCGCCCGCCACCGTGGTCATTCTGGGAGCCGACGTCATTGGGGAGTGGGCAGCGCGCACGGCCCTCGGCTACGGGGCGCACGTCATCGTGCTCGACACGGAGCTCGGTGCCCTGCGCGACCTGGAGCACTCCCTCGACCGCAATGTCACCACCGCCGTGGCCAGCGAGCACTACCTCCGCCAGGCCGTCCACTCGGCCGACGTGGTGATTGGAGCCATGATGGCGGGCGGCGAGCGCTCTCCCCTGCTCGTGACGGAGGACATGGTGCAGTCCATGTCGCCGGGGGGCGTCATCGTGGACGCGGTGATGGACCAAGGGGGATGCGTGGAGACGAGCCGGCCTACAACGCACTCCGATCCGGTGTACCGCCGGCACGACATCATCCACTACTGCGTGCCCAACATGCCGTCCAACGCGGCCCGCACCGCCACCTACGCCCTCTCGCACGTCCTCGTCCCCTACCTTCTGCGCATCGGCGAGGCCGGCTCCATCAACGAGGCCCTGTGGCGCGACGAGGGGCTGCGCAACGGCACGTACGTCTACCGAAAGCACCTCACCAAGCAGAGCCTAGCTACGATGTTCGGCATGAGCCACCGCGACATCGAGTTGCTCATCGCATCGGGCATCTAGCAGGGTGGAAGGATGTATGTATGGAAGTGTGGAGGAGTGAAAGGATGGACGTACCTGCCTGAATGATGGCGGACGGCCGTGCAGAATGGCGTTGGCATCCGTCGCCGAGTTGCCCCTATTGTTTCTCCTCTGCGGTCCATCGTCCGCGGTCCGCCGTCGGATCAACCCGATCTCTTTACACCGGCCGCTCTCACAGCATGGGACTGCCGATGTTCGTGGAGAAGGTGGAAGAAGCGCGGGAGTACCTTCTCTACGCCTTCGGGCCGCCGGACGCGTCGGTGGGGCGCGTGCGGCTCTACAAATCGTCCGGGGACATCGAACTGGTTTCCTTTTCTGAGACGGACGACGGTCCCGACGAGCGCTATTACCTCGCCCACGTGGTGCCCCGGCTCCAGTCGTACCACGACCGGGGCGCCTATCCCGATTCCGATCAGTGGGAGACCTGAATCCCCCTTCGGGAGTGGCTCCCTCCCCACGCCCTCTCCGCAGCGGACCACAATCGGGACATTCTCTTGAATGATTTTTTGCCCAAGGGGGCTCTCATTGCGTCCCGTAGCGTTGCGATCACCGGAAACGCCCATTATTTTCGCGGTGTATTGTGTCGCTTGTCAAGTGTGCCGCGTGTCTGATGAGTGGACTCGTGGGCCGACCACGCCT